>DASTMK010000155.1:0-5215 GCA_035714225.1 Bryobacteraceae bacterium
CATCGCCACGGCCATGTTGGCGATGACAACCGACCAGCTCCGGAACATGAGCCACAGCGCGAGGCACATGACCATCCCGGCGACAGGGGAGAACAGCCCCATCTGCTGGAACATCTCGTAGCCGAAGGTGTCGCGCGCAATTGGGTCGCCGGCCAGGAAGAACTGATCGCCGGAGTTGCTCTTCGGCAGCATTTCTCGAATCCGCCCGGCAATCTCTCTCCCGTTGGCCGATGGCTCGAGCGGAACGTAAATCGCGGTGGCTTTCGTATCATCCGAGATCACGCGGTTCCGCAACAGCGGGTTCTCCAGCAACGCCATTCGCAACGCCGCGAGGTCTTTGTGAGAGGTGGGAACCTCGCTCAGTAGAGGACGCACCGTCAGGCCGCCGCCTTCCACCGCCACGTTGTCAATCGTGGGGAAGCTGGTCACATCCCGGACCACCACGCCCGGAATCTCCTGAATCTGCCGCGTTAAGTCGGCGATATGGGAGAGCGTCTGGCTGTTTACAACACCGCGCTCGTTCACGATGCCCACGACCAGGTTGTCGGCGTGAAGCCCGAACTCGCGCTCCACCTGGTCGTTGTACTGCCGGACCGGAGAGGTGATCGGCAGCATGTGCTTGGGATCAGTGTCGGTGGTCATCTTCGACAGTTGGATGCCGAAAGCCATGGTGATCGCCAGGGTGACGCTGATCACCAGCCAGGGGTGGTCCACCGAGAAGGACGTGAGTCTGTGAATGAGACGATCGCGCATGAGCCTCTACGTTTCTTCCCCGACGGCGACAGGAAGGCCTTTCGCTTGCCAGTCGGGGACGCCATCCTCGAGCCGGAAGGCCACGAAACCGCTGGCCCTGAGCATCTCGACAGCCTCGACCGCGAGCACGCAGTAGGGACCGCGGCAGTAGGCCACAATCTCGCGGTCGTGTGGCAGGTCTGCAAGACGACGTTCCAATTCCTTCAGGGGGATGGACAAAGCGCCTGGCAGATGCCCGGCGCGAAACTCCTCGGGCGGCCGCACGTCGAGCACGGTGACGGCGCCATCCCGCACTTTGGCCAGGAGCTGTTCGCGATCCACCGGCTGCAAACCCTGGCGAGCTTCCAGGAAGCGGCGAGTGATCTCCCCGACCTCGGCCAACCGGGTCTCGGCCAATGATCGAAGAGACCGGAAGAACTGGCACACTTGCTCGTCGGCCAGGCGGTAGGTCACGTAGAGGCCGGCCTTTTCCGCCTCCAGCAGCCGAGCCTCACGGAGCGCCTTCAGATGTTGAGAGGTGTTGGCCAGACCCAGACCGGCTTCCTTGGCGAGGGCTTCCACGGTCCTCGGGCCTTGGCAGAGAAGGTCAAGCAGTTCCAGCCGGCTGGGGTTCGAGATGGCCTTGCCGATGCGAGCGAACTGCTCGTAGATGGCGGTTTTGAAACGGCGGTTTCGGCTTGCCATGATTCCTTCAGTAATCTATAATGTACTGAACTACTATAACAACGTCAAGAGTCTTGTGCGACTCTATTGCAAGTCGTTGAATTTGGGATTATTAATAGCAAGGTAGAAATGTCGAACCAGCAGAAGGTCTTTCCCCTGTTCGAACACTCCCTAGACGCACCGAGCGCGTTCACCCCGGAATCGCTGCTCGAGGCAGTGCGTGTCGAGCGGAGCCTGCCGCAGGATCCCGTGCCCGAAATTTGCGTTCTGGAATTCGATGGCGACTTGACGGACTGGCTGGTTGCGACCGGGCAGGCCACCAAGTGGCGTCCATGGGCCTGCTTCCACACGTCTATGGAAAGGGTCGAAGTTGACGGCCATCCGATCGGCGTGATCGCACGGACGATAGGCGGCCCGTACGCAGTGTTGGTGGCTGAGCAGCTTGCGACCTCCGGCGCCCGCATCATTCTTGGGCTGACGTCAGCGGGCCAAGTGTCGCCCGGCTTGAAGATACCGAGCCTGGTGGTTCCGACGAAGGCCCTTCGAGATGAAGGAACGTCGTACCACTACCTGCCGGCAGCGGAGACCGTTGATGGCGATGTCGACCTTGCGACAGTCTTACAAGATGAGCTCTCCGATCTCGATTCGCCAGTCGTCACTGGCACCGTATGGACGACTGACGCACCGTACCGCGAGACCTCTGAGCAGTTGGAGCGGCACGCGAGAAACGGCATCCTTGCCGTGGAGATGCAGGCCGCGTCCCTCTTCGCCTTTGGCGCAGCACGCGGAGTCCGATGCGGCGTGGTCGCCCACGTCACCAACGGCGTTGACCACTCGTCGGAAGATCAGTTCGACAAAGGCTCCCACCAGCTTGGGTTCGAGATTCTCAAGGCGATGTCTCGCGCTGGCAGGCGCTGCTTGCAGGATCGCTGATCGCCGAGTGCTGCACCCGTCGAAGCGACGGCGAACATGACCCCTCACTCAGCGGGCAAGACGTAGAGCTTGATTCTTGCAGCGTGACTTGTACAGTAACTCCGGCCCGGCTCTATGTCATCAAATTGGACATCTTGTGTCATTCTGGTGGACCCCATTAGTCACTTCTACGTCAGAACTTGTCAGTAATTACGTCAACCTACAAAAACAACAACAACAACAAGGAGAAATCTATGCAGATCGAACCTATGTGCCGTGAGTTTTCCTATTGCAGTTTGCGGCTTGCGGATCCGGACGGACGGCTCACACCCGAGCAAGTCAGAGATTTCTACAGCAGTTCTTATCCAGAGATCACGACTGCATCGATCGAAGGGCCGGAAGCCGTTGACGGTGTTCTGAAGTTCAGGTTCATCCGGGTTCTGGGAACTAAGGGATGACGCGCAGACAGGCTGTGGCCGAACTCGAGGCGTTTGGTCAAGATCCGAATCGACAACAACTTCAGGAGAAGTTCAAGCGATGCCCGGAATCCCGCAAAATATCCGAATTGCTGGGCGCAGCAGTGCTGGGCCGAAAGGGTTATTCGGGGCAGATTCGCCGCGAAGACTCGCTGCCCGTGCCGCCAAGCCTGGTACACCCGGGCTAATCGCTCCTGGGCCGGGGCTGTGCCTACCACGTCTGCAGGAGCACCATTGGCAGTTCTCGCGCAACGCTGTGTTTACCGATGGCGCTCAGTTTGCCGCCAACCTGTTGCGGGCCGGAGTGGCCGAAGCCGAGGACTGGAATGCGACACGCAACATCGGGGCGTTTCTCCAACGGACAGTTGAACGCTTTGTCGGCGATCGTGCGGCCAAGATCGACTATGCCTTCGACATCAGTTTTTGCTTAGGCACGACCGCTTCCAGTTGGCGCGAGCCAGAGGAGATCGACCCCCGGAGAATCCTGCTCACGTTCCGTGTGGCGCATACTGTCGGCTGGGTCAATCTCACGCCGGCGCTCGATCTGCTCAAAGCCGAGCACGAACTGCTGCCGACACTCTTCTATCACCGGCTGGACGATTCGCTGTCCCGCTGGTTTCGCGTCTTCAATGTTCAGGAAGCCCGATGGCGCTGGGAATCGTGGAACGAGATGCGAGAAGAGGACGAGGCCGAACGCAAAGAGGAATGCGAGCGCGAAGGCGTTCCGTATGAGCCAGGCGAACGGCTCGATGAGCCAAGGCTGCCCGAGTGCATTGGGAAGATGCGTCGTGGCAAATTTCCTGACGTCCTGGCTCTGGCGCACAGTCCACATGCGGCTAGGCTGATTCGGGCAGCCGAGCACCTGAACCGGGCTTCGCGACGTGCGTGCTGTCCAAGATTCGATGCTCAGGACCGAGAGGATCTGTTCCCGGACAGCGAGGCGCCGGTCCCTCTGACGGCACTCGCGTTCGGCGAGCATGACGTGATTACCGAATTTCTGAATATGGAGCTCGACAGCGCCGGCCAGGTCGAGACCGAGCCGTGGCCGATTCTCAAGATGGACGGCACGGATCCACGATCTATCCGCAAGGCGTTTCGGTGCGCCAGCGTCGCTCTGGACACGCTTGAGGCCGCCTCCCGCACCCTGTCGCTGGTACCGGGTTTTGAGGCCATGGTCAAGCACAATCCCTACGGAGTTTGAGAATGTACCTTGATGCCGAATACGGCCAGTCCGTGCCGATGAATCTGGTTCACGCGATTCTGTTGTACGGCAGCGAAAAGATGGTCCGCCTCGCCACCGTACACAATCCGATCAAGGACCCGCAGGGCGGACCACCGCTGCTCGATGCCGGCGAGCCACTCACACGGGACTTCCTTGACGCCTTGGTGAAGGGTCTCGGGAGCGAGCTTCCAGCCGAGATCCTTCCAGGCAACGTTCTCGTTTATTCGACTTCGCTCACGGCGTGGTGGGAGCCGGCGCAGGTCCGCAGCATGTTCTTTGCGCCCGATTGCGACGGCAAGACTTTGAATGGAAAGCTGTTCCCACATCCACCGCTCGTGTTTGGCGTGCACAACGGTCGGTTGATGGTCTGGGCCCTTGCTGAGGACCGTAGGCCAGACGCGGACAGCTGGCTATACATGGCGCCGTATTGGAACACGTACGACGACGGAAGCGTCTGCCATGGCTCGATGCCGGCGCCGAAAACAGCAACGATCGACAATCTGCCGCAATGGTCGCATGCATTCTTCGCCAGCCGGTTTACCGGCTCGAATCTGGGCATTCAGCAGTGTAGTCACCCGGAGGGCTTCCTCGGGTTGTGGCGGTCGTTGATCGGAAAGAAGAAGTTCCCGGTCGAGCATCTGCTCCGGAAGCGGAGGCTCAGGGAGGCGCTATGCCGAAACCGTTGACGGCGTATCGAATCAAGCACTGGATGCTGCGCGATCGCATCACGATCGTGGTTGTAGGCTGCGGCGGAACCGGGGCCGCTCTGATCTGCGGCCTGCCTTATCTTCATCATGCGTTGCTGGCAGCTGGCCATCCCTCCGGAATCAAGGCTTGCGTGATAGATGGGGACCGCATCACGGAAACGAACTGCGTGCGGCAGCCGTTCACGCTCAGCGAGGTGGGGCTGTACAAAGCGCAGGTGCTGGTCAATCGGTTGAACGTGTTCTGGGGTCTCGATTGGTCCGCTATTCCGACCCACGTGCGGTGCGGGCGTGATGTGCCCGACTGCGACTTCCTGATCAGCTGCGTGGATACACGGGCAGCAAGGGCCACGCTGGCCAAGGTGACCCGGCTGAAGACACGCAAGTTCCACCTCTGGATCGATACCGGCAACAATGCCGACTCCGGGCAGTTTGTCATGGGAGAGCCAATACGGCCGGGCCGGAAAGACCGCTCAACACGCCTG
>DASTMK010000156.1:0-14708 GCA_035714225.1 Bryobacteraceae bacterium
TGAATTCTCTTAATACGCTCCCGCGCCTTGAATTCTTCATCCGGGTGCTGGTTGCGGCTCATCGCGAGAAACGCCTGATAGTTCTCCAGAGCGGGCTTGTAGACCTTCATATGATCCAGAGCCAGCGCCCGCAAATAATAATGTGACGCCGTTTCGGCGCCCAGTGATTTCAGTTTATCGAGAGCTTCGAGCGCCCGATCGTATTTTTCCAGCAGGATACGCGCGGCCGCGACCTCATTCCATACCTCGACGGACCGAGGCTCGGCCCTGGCCACCGCTTCGAACTGCTCCGCCGCTGCCGCGTAGTTCTTCTGGTCGCGCAAAACCCGGCCGTAGTGAAGACGGAGCCCGGTATTCGCCGGCTCCATACGCAACGCTTCTTTGAGCATACCAAGCGCCTTATCCGTCTCATTACTTCTAAGGTACGCCGTAGCCAGAGCCAGCCGGTTAGCGGCTGTTGGCGACTGCTTCACCGCAAACTCGAGAGGCGAAATCGCTTCGCCGGGCTTGCCGGTTTCGATCAGCAATTCTCCCAGACGCTCTTGCGCTGCCGCATGGTCCGGAAACTGGCGATAGAGCGCGATGGCTTCCTCCCGCTGTTGGGCCGACTCCAAAACGGTTGCGAGTTCCAATAAAGTGTCCCGGTAGGAAGGATCGAGCTCCGCTGCTTTGCGGTAATGCGGAATTGCCTCCGCCGGGCGGCCGAGTTTTACGAACGAACGGGCCATTCCGAGTGCGGCCGGCGCGGATTTGGCGTCAAGCTCCAACGCTTTACCATAACTTTCCGCGGCCTTCGCAAAATCGGCCGATTGAAATTGTGCCTCCGCCAAATAAAACACCGGGCGAAATTCGCCTGGTTTCTGCGCTCCGGCAGCCTCTAAAACAGGCAACGCTTCTTTCGGCCTTTTATTCCGAAGCAGCAAAATTCCCAGGTTTAATTGTGCCTGATAGAGGCCCGGTTTCAGCTCCAGAACTTTCCGATATTCGCTGATCGCCTCCGAATCCCGCTGCAGCATGCTGTAGGCGAAACCAAGATGGAAGTGCGCTGCGTAATCGCTCGAATCGGCTTCGGCGGCCTTCGAAAATAACTCAACGGCGCGCTCGTACTTCTCGCTTTCAAGGGCCTTCATGCCCTCCGCGGCGAAATCAATTGTGGTGTCCGGCTGGGATTCGGACGCGGCAGCGGGCTTTGACTGCTCCGCTTCCGGCGCCGGAGGGGCCTGAAATGCGGCGGCATACGGAGTGTGCAAGCTGCACGCGAAAAATACAATCAGCCAAAACAACCACACTCCTTAATTTTAGCGGTTAAAGAGATGCAGATCGTTACCGGTGCCCCGCGGCCCATTCTGTTCCACGAGTAAACGTCGCGACGAATCCTTTCTCGCGCATGGCATCGAGGTCGTGACCCAGAGCCGTGTGGAACACTCTTCCCGAGCCGTAGTCCACCGTCCAGAGGATGGGCTCGTCCTTTCCCGTGCCGCCGATATCGGGGCTGTCGTATGCAGTGGCGAGCACCTTTACACCCGGGCGCATCCGCAGCGAGTGATACAGTTCGTCGTTCGCTAAAAAATCCGGGCCCAAGCCCTTCGCGATAGGATGATCCGGGTCGACAAACTTCACCCGGAACGAATGCCTTTTACCGTGGCCCGTTTTCGGAGCTTGTTCGGACCATGTAGCACCTGTCATTTCGGCGTACTCGGGCCAGGGAGGTTCGATGATGCCGGTTCGGACGTGACGGTCGCCGAGCGTATCCAGTCCTCCGAACGCGTAGCTGGCGGCGTGCACCGCAACCAGACCCTTGCCGGAGCGTACGAATTCCACCAGGGCCTTCTCGGCTGTTTCACCCCATCGCGGCCCGTTGTAGTCCAGCACCACCACATCGTAGGGCGCGAGCGTGCGGGCGGTAATTCCCGCGGGCTCTTCGGTCACACGCACATCGAAGCGCCTGGTAGCCAGCAGCAATTCACGGAGAAACGGCGTGGTGGTGCGCCAGTCGTGGTTGTTGCGTCCGGAGAAGATCAGCGCCCGGATGGCGCCCTTCTTGAAAAACGGCGCCATGTCCGTTTGCGCCGGAGCCAGGCAGGTAAGCAACAGGATCAGCGCGGGCAGGCGCCGCGCCATCCTGCTCATACGTTCCACTCCGGCCGCCATTCGATCCGCGACTTCTTCTGATAAGCGATGTTTCCGATATGGCATGCCATCGATCCATAATGGCCGTCGACCACGTTCGCGTTCGGCTCTTTTCGCGACCGGACGCAATCGAGCCAGTTCGCCATGTGCGCCTCTTCGGGGCTGCCCGGCGCAGTGATTTCAGGAGCATTCCGTTCCCTGGGTATGAAACGGTAGCCGCCGCGAAAGATCGACAGGCGACCGCCGGTCCCCATGAAGACGATGGAGGCGGCCTCCTTCGCTACCATGTCGGAAATAGAGGCCTCGAAGGTCACGTTTAACCGCTCGGGATAATTGAGAATCAGGTTGATGTTGTCCGGCGTGTCGCGGCCGTCGTCGTGTTGGTAGATGCCGCCGAGCGCAACGGCGGAATCGGGTCGCGTCAGGCCCAGATACCAGTGCACAACGTCCACCATGTGAACGAACAGCCCGCCGGTCTGCCCGCCGGTTGAAAAATCCCAATAGGCGAAGCGGTTGAAGTAACGCTTCGGGTCCCAGGGACGCTTTGGCAGCCAGCCGAGACAGGCATCCCAGTTGAGCCCCGCCGGTTTCCGGTCCATGTCCGGCGGAACGGGAGTAAGATATCCCCCATTGGCGTTCCAGATGGTGCGGACCATGTGGACGCGTCCGATGAGGCCGGTATCGAAGAACCTCTGTTTCGCCTCCTGGAAAACGGCCATACTCCGCTGCTGCACACCTACCTGGAGCACGCGCTTTGCGCTGCGCACGGCCTTGACAAGTTCGCGGCCCTGTTCGGGGATGGATGTCATCGGCTTCTCGACATAGACGTCCTTACCCGCCTGGCAGGCGGCGACGGAAATCGGCGTGTGCAGATGGTCGAAGGTGGCAACGATCACCGCATCCACATCCGTCCGGTCCAGAAGCTGGCGATAGTCGGCATCTTTCTTCACGGGCACGCCGGCTGTTTTCTCCGCTTCGTCCCTGCGCCGGTCCCACGCATCGCTCACCGCCACCCACTCAATGCCGCCCACTTTATTCGCGACGCGCATGAGGTAGCTCCCACGATTTCCGGTTCCGATGATGCCTAGCCGGACGCGATCGTTCGCGCCCAGCACGCGCGAATAGGACGCAGCCGGGACGGCGGACCCGACAAATGCTCTGCGGGATATGCTGGATACGATCATGAAAACCTCCACCTTGACCTCTTCAGGGCCGCGGCGAGGTTATTTTATCAATTTTTCCAGGTATTCGTACCTTTTTGACGTAAAGTGATCTTTAGGTGAAGGCCGGCAACCCGGAAGGAACAAGGCACGTCTTCAACTCAGGATGAAACCATGCCAGTCGCTTCCCAGGCAGAATTCAAACACGCGAATCGCGCCCAACTGAGCTTGTTCGCTCCTCTTGAAAAGAGGGTCCTGGTGTGGATGGCGCAACGCATGCCGGCGTGGGTAAGTTCGGATCATCTGACGTTTCTCGGGTTCGCAGCGATGCTGCTTGCAGGCCTTTCGTACTGGGCAGCGAGATGGAACTCCTACGCGCTGTTGCTGGTGGTGGTTTGGCTGGCCGTGAACTGGTTCGGCGACAGCCTGGATGGCACGCTGGCGAGAGTACGCGACCGGCAGCGTCCACGCTACGGTTTCTACGTCGACCACATCACCGATGCGTTCGGCACCTTCTTTCTGCTGGGCGGGCTGGCGCTCTCCGGCTACATGAGCCCGCTCATTGCCCTGGGGTTGCTGATTGCATACTTCCTGCTTTCCATTGAGGTCTATCTGGCTACCTACACCATTGGCACCTTCCACCTCTCCTTCTGGAAGTTCAGCCCCACGGAACTGCGCGTCCTGCTGGCCATCGGCAATATCGCTTTACTGTTCCGGCCGGTGGTCGAACTGTTCGGGCACAAGTATCTGCTGTTCGATATCGGCGGAGTCTGCGGCATCGTGGGTATGGCAGTGATGGTGGTTACGGCCGCCGTGCGTCACACCCGGACCTTGTATAACGCCGAGAGGCTGCCCTGATGCTTCTCGTGCGCTGGCTCAAGTTCAATGCGGTCGGGGGACTCGGCATTGGGGTTCAACTTGGGGTGCTGGCGCTTCTGGCGGGTGCGTGCAGCGTCAATTATCTTGCCGCCACGATCATAGCGGTGGAAGCGGCAGTGCTGCACAACTTCACTTGGCACGAGCGGTACACCTGGGCTGACCGCACAAGCGCCCCTGGTGGTTTTTGGCTGCGGTTAGTGCGATTTCACACGAGTAATGGGTTGATCTCGATCGCCGGAAATGCACTTTTGATGCGCCTTCTGGTGGGCGGTTTGCGCTGGAACTATCTGATAGCAAATCTGGTTGCCATCGCCGCCTGCGGTTTACTCAACTTTGCGGCGGCCGAGTGGTTCGTTTTCCGGCGGCCTGTAAAGCTATTCGCGCATCTGCCGATAGCATCTATGTGGAAAGAAGACGCGAACCCAGACTGGCGGCGAGTCAAGCCGCCCTGCTGACTACTCTCACGGAGCCGTGTCTGAAAAGAAACGGCACCATCGTCAACGTTTCGGGACGGGGCATTAACGTTTCGCTTGAACAACCACTGCCGGTCGATGTCCCGGTGCGCATCGATCTCGACGACACCCTGGCCTTGGGTGAAGTTTGCTATTGCGAACCCGTGGAAGGGCGATACTCCGTGGGGATTCAGGTGGATCAGGTCCTCAACGGGCTGGAGTCGCTGCTTCGGCTCAACGAGGTACTGCTTGGCGAAACACCTCGAAAATCTTCAGGAGAGAACTCCCCCGAGGCTGCTCACGCCCTTAAAGACGGACACCACCAGAACCAGAAGTAGGGTGATGAACAGCAGCAGTCCGATGCGGTCGGCAAATCTACCCCTTCTCATGTCTTTTTGGATGAGGCGCTTCATATCCCCTCCCAGAGTCCTGGCGACATAGCTATTGACGACGATCTTAACGCAACGGTTTCAGAATGCAAGCCGGAAATCGGATCCGCTCGTGTAAATGGTGCTCAGCCGTGAAATAAGTCTCCATTCGCGCTATTCTCGTGCGTGAATGGCAAAGCGCGTGGTGATCTTCGGCAGTGCGGGACAGCTCGGCGTCGAACTGGTTCGCGAATTTTCTCAAAGAAATTATTCGGTCATGGGGTACGACCGGGCTACGGTCGATATTGCCGACAGCTCAGCCGTCGAGCGGGAAATAGCAGCGGCCGATCCGGAACTGGTAGTGAACGCCGCGGCCTACAATCAGGTAGATCTTGCCGAACAGGAACCTCAAGCAGCTTTTTTGGTGAATGCCCTGGCAGTCCGGAATATCGCTGTCGCATGCCGGCAAATCGATGCCCGCCTGGTTCATTTCTCCACGGACTATGTATTCGATGGAACCGCAAGGCAGCCCTACAGCGAGGAGGACCGCCCCCATCCGCTGGGAGCCTATGCCGTTTCGAAGCTGGCGGGTGAGTTGTATGCCCAGGCCTATCTTGACAATGCGCTCATTATCCGGACCTCGGGAGTATTCGGTCCGGGGGGCTTGCATACGGCGCGGAGCAATTTTGTCGAACTGATGTTGCGGCTGTATTCGGCGGGGGGACCCATCCGGGTAGTGGCGGATCATATCGCATCCCCCACCTATGCCCCGCAGCTTGCCCGGTGCACTGTCGAGCTAACGGAGGGCGGGCACTGTGGTGTTTTTCACGTTGGCGGTGGAACGGCCATTTCATGGTTTGATTTTGCAAGCATGATTTTTCGGGCCGCCGGAATCTCCGATGCGCCCCTTCGTCCCACCAGCGAGCGCGAATACCGGACTGCGGCAAGGCGTCCGAAGTATTCCGCGCTCAAGAACGCACGGCTCGAACAGCTCGGCATGGATTCGATGCCGCCCATCGCCGCCGCCCTGGATATGTACTTCGCCGCACGCCAATCGGCCGCCTCGTCCTGATCCATGCCCGGAACGCGCTCTGCCCGGGTGCCGCGGCCGGAACTCCTCGACAACGCCGAAGCGAGTGCCGCTTCCCGCAGCCTGGCGGACCTGGTTCGGATCAACCGGTACTTCGGCGGACACCGGACCGTCCGGAACACACTCCGGAAGCTTTTCGCCCCGGTGGATTCCTTTTCCGTGCTGGATGTGGGAGCCGGCTCGGGAGATAGCGCGGAAGCGATCCGGTCCGCCTTTCCGAATGCTCAGGTAGCTTCGCTCGACTACCGCCTCACGCACGTGCGACTGGCATCAGGGCCCAGGGTGGTTGCCAGCGCGTTTCTGCTTCCTTTCCGTCCGAAGGCCTTTGACGTCGTTTTCTGTTCCCTCTTCCTGCATCATTTCGATGAGGCGCAGATTGCTGAGCTTTTGAAGTATTTCGGCTCCCTCGCGCGGAAGGCGGTGGTCGCCGTTGACCTGGAGCGCCACTGGTTCGCCCGCCGCTTCCTGCCCGCGACGAATCTCTTTTTTTCCTGGCATGAAATTACGCTGCACGATGGTCCGGCGTCGGTTGAGTCGGGTTTCCTGCCGGCGGAACTTGCGGATCTGGCGCGCACGGCGGGGCTGCGGGAGGTGCAGGTACGCCGCCACCTGCCCTGGTTCCGGCTATCGATGAGCGCGCGGCCGTAATGCGCTATAGTCGGCCTGTGAAGCCACTCCGTCTTGCCATTCTCGGTATCCTGCTGGCCGTCATCGCCTTGGGCTTATACCTGTACCCTCCCACCCGGCTCGCTGCCCTGGTCATAGCCGGCCGCAGCCCTGTTTGCCCGCTTGGACAAGCGGTCAGGAGCGCGGATAACCTCAAGCAGCAGATCGCGATTAAGGA
This sequence comes from Bryobacteraceae bacterium, assembly GCA_035714225.1. Taxonomy (GTDB): domain Bacteria; phylum Acidobacteriota; class Terriglobia; order Bryobacterales; family Bryobacteraceae; genus CAADGY01. The sequence continues at coordinate 6,924 of DASTMK010000156.1, forward strand.
CCGCATCCTGGAGGCAAGCAAGCTCCTGGAGACCGACCCGGAGGGATACCGCTTGTGGGAGACGCCCAAGGGCCGTTACTGGATCCCCGAGGGAAGCGATTATGTCCTCCCGTTCAACCTGGCCGAGCAGGAGCGCCGGATCTATGGCACCGGAGAACGGGGCATTCAGAAAGGCGACATTGTCCTGGATTGCGGCGCAAACATCGGCGTCTACACCCGGGAAGCTCTCGACGCCGGGGCGTCCAAAGTGATAGCCATCGAGCCGGCTCCCGAAAATATCGAGTGCCTGAATCGCAATTTCCGCGCGGAGATTACGGAGGGCCGCGTTATCGTCTACCCAAAGGGCGTTTGGGATAAGGACGACTTCCTGACGATGCACGTGGATCCGCACAACTCGGCCGCCGACAGTTTTCTGATCCAACGCGAGGGTTCCGTGGAAGTTGCCCGGCTACCCCTGACGACGATCGACAAACTGGTGGAGGAACTGAAGCTCAGCAGGGTCGATTTCATAAAAATGGACATCGAGGGCGCGGAACCGAATGCCTTGATCGGCGGGCGCCAAACGCTGGCGAAGTTCCATCCTCGCCTGGCGCTCTCGGCCTATCATGCTCCGGACCACCCCGAAAAAATCCCGGCGCTGGTTACCGCGGCGTGGCCGGGATATCGCATGGAATGCGGTCCGTGCGCCGAGGCGAACGGCCGCATCCGGCCGGACATTCTGTATTTCTACTAGGAGCGGGAAAATTAGAGGCGGGATCGTCCATGTCGTTGGGGGAGGGCTGGCAGGGTGTGCTGCCGCGTTGACGGCATGCCGGGCGGGCGCAAAGGTGCGGCTCTATGAGCGCTCCGCGCTGCCGCGCCATAAGGTGTGCGGCGAGTTTCTTTCGCCCGGCATCCTTCCCCAACTGGAGCAACTGGGGCTGCTCGAATCCTTTCTGGCGGCGGAACCGGCTCGTATCCACAGGATGGTCCTGAACTACGGCCGTGTGGAGAAGGCGGCAAAGCTACCGGACACGGCATACGGCCTGAGCCGGTTCGTACTCGACAAACTGCTCTACGACGCGGCCGTGTCGGCGGGCGTGCAAGCGGCCGGCGCATCTGCCCCAATGGGAGCAACACCCGCGGTTCTGGCTACCGGCCGGCGGGCGGTGGCACCCCGCGGCAGGCGCCTGTTCGGCTTTAAGTCACACTATCGCGGACCGGCCGGCGACGCGGTAGAACTCTATTTCTTCCGGGGCGGCTACGTGGGCGTGAGCCCCGTTGAGTCAGGCCTGACGAATGTTTGCGGGCTGGCATCGGAAGACATTCTGCGAAGTTGGAATTTCCGGTTTGACGACCTCGTGGCGTCGGTTCCAGCGCTGAACCGGAGAGTAGCGCCGTTAACTCGCGCAATGGACTGGCTGAGCACCGGACCCCTGGTATTCCGAACGGAGTCGCGCAAAAACTCCGTCGAAGGACTCTACCCCGCGGGCGATGCCCTGGCGTTTATCGACCCGTTCACTGGGTCCGGTATGCTGATCGCCGTCATAACCGGGAGTATGGCGGGATCGGCGGCGGCGCAGAACCTGCCGGTGCGTGACTATTTGCAAAAATGCGCCAGGTTGTTGCACCGGCCTTTCGAATTTTCTTCCATCTTCCGGCGGGTTCTTACCGCGGGCGTTCCCCCGGTTCTGGCAAGACTCGCACCCGGAGCGCTGCTTTACCGCCTAACTCGTCCCCGGCTGTCCTAGCACAAAAGAAAAGGCAGGCCGAAGCCTGCCCTCTCGTTTGTAATCCGGTTTGGACTCTCTCGAACTACTCAATATCCCGGCTCCGCTTCTTGCGGTTCCGCTTCCGTGCGAGCGCCTCTTTTACACGGCGCTTCTCACCCGGTTTCAAGTAGAACGAGTGTCTCTTGATTTCTTTAATGATGTCCTCTTGCTGAACTTTGCGCTTGAATCGCCGCAAGGCGCTTTCGAGGGTTTCACCATCCTGCACATGAACTTCTGCCAAATGTCTTCACCCCCTTTTCGCGCTGGCAAGCCATAGATTGAATCTCTTCCATCATCGAAGGCACTATATCTGGAAGTCAAGTTGCTACGGCTTAACCACCGAGCCGTCCATGGCCCGGTCCGTCCCGTAGGCGGCGCCGTTCCTCATCTCGCCGAGTGGGTATTTGGCCGCGAGCTGCTCCTGAATATCGACCCCTATACCCGGCTTCTCGCTGCCATACAAATAGCCACGTCTTATTTGTGCCGTGCCGGGCATCATCTCGTGAACCACCGGCGGAAACCCGTTCTCTTCCTGGATTCCAAAGCCGGTGCTGGAGATGTCCACGTGATAGCTGGCCATCTGGTTCACCGGGTCGTTTTCGCCGCCCTCCTGAAAAGCCGTCTTCACGCCGCAGATCTCGCATAGCGTAGCTAATTTTTTCGCCGGTGTGATCCCGCCGATCGCCGACACGCGGCACCGGACGAAATCGATCAGCCGTTCAAAGACCAGGGGCAGGTATTCATAAGGGTGAGAGAAGACTTCGCCCACGGCCTGGGGTGTTGAGCAGACGTTGCGGATGTTCTTGTACCAGGCAATCTGTTCGGGAGGTAACACATCTTCGATGAACAGCATCTGGAAAAGCTGCATGCGCCGGGAAAATTCGACGGCATTTATCCCGGTCAAATGGGAATGCACATCGTGGCACAGTTTGGGACCGAAGCCAACCTTCGATCGAACGTATTCGAAGAGGGGCGGAATCGTCTCCACGTACAGCTCTTCGTCGAATGCAGGCCCGTTGTAGCCTCCCTCGGGGCGGCTGCCTTCCCCAGGCGGAATAAAACCTCCGCCGCCGTAGTTTCCTCCGTACTGTACACGGATAAAGCGGTAGCCGTTTTCCATGGACTTGCGGACGCTCTCGACGGCCGATTCCCTATCTGACCCTCCGGCATGGTCGTAACAGGGAACCGCGTCGCGCGCCTTGCCACCGAGCAATTCATAGACGGGCATTCCGGCGCGCTTGCCCTTGATGTCCCACAGCGCCATGTCCATCGCGCTCAATACATTGTTGTTTACCGGGCCGTTCCGCCAATACGTGCGTACATGCGCGCTTTGCCACAGATCCTCGATCCGATTCGGGTCCTTCCCGATGAGCCACGGCTTCAGATGCTTCTCGAGCGCGGCGATCACGGCATGAGTCTGGTAGTGATTGCCCGCCGAACCAATGCCATACAGGCCGGGCTCGCCGGTGATAATCTTCAGGAACACCCACCGGTACCTTCCACCGCCACTCGTCGGGATCACCTTCACATCTTTGATCGTGAGCGCGGGAAGGCCGCGTGTATTCTTTTCGTACTGTTGGGCCGCAGCGGCGGATATCGCAGGCGCGCCAAGGATCCCTTTCCAGAAGTCTCTGCGTTCCATAATGAGTTCCCCGGACTCCTCAGGATCGTATCAAATGCGGTGCGGGTCGCAGCTTCCGCCACAGACTGCTAGACTATTGTCACAAGCTGGAGGGACGATGAAGCGCTCACAAACCATCGCCATCGGCGTTGCCGTTGCATGCGGGCTGTTCGCCCAAACGCCGCCGAAGACGCATTTGAAGGTCGGAGATATGGCTCCGGATTTTACCCTGCCATCCACTGCGGGTAAACCGGTGACGTTGTCGGATTTCCGCGGACAGAAGAACGTCGTCCTGGCGTTCTACCCGGCGGCGTTCACCGGCGGCTGTACGAAAGAGATGCAAGCTTATCAGTTAGGCCTGGACAAGTTCACCGGTGCCGGCACGGAGGTGTTCGGTGTCAGCACCGACAACACTCCATCCCAAAGGCGCTTTGCGGAAGACCTCAAGGTCACGTTTCCGATGCTGAGCGACTTTGCCACGCGTGAGGTTTCGCGAAAGTTCGGGGTCCTGATGCCTGAGCGCGGCATTGCTAACCGGGCAACCTTTGTGATTGACAAAGAGGGCCGCATCCAACACATTGAAGAAGGCTCTGCCGCTATCGACATCACGGGAGCGGCAAATGCCTGTAGCCGGTTATCGCGCCGGTGAGTTCCCTACCGGCCGCTGCTCAGGGCCGTATCGGGAATATGTTGTACAATCTGGAACGCCAAGGGATTCGAGGAGCCTTGGCCTATTCCGCCGAGTAAAGGAAAACAGATGGAAAAGCTGGCGCAAAACATACAAGAAGCTTTTCTAAACAATGCGCGCAAAGAGAAGATCTTTCTGACCATTTATCTCATGAGCGGGGTGAAGCTGTCCGGCAGAATTAAAAGTTTCGACAAGTACTCGCTCATTCTGGAGTCTAATAGCCAGGAGCAGTTGATTTTCAAACATGCAATTTCAACCGTTGTAATCTCCAAGCCCGCCCATGCCGGCCCCCATACAACGGTGGGCGCCGGAACGGGTGTTCCCCATGCTCCCTCACCCGGCGCACCAGCGGATTCCGTGGAGGGTTGAATTTCAGCGGCAGCGAACCCGGCTAAAGAGAGAGCAGTACTGGTTGGCCTCCATATAAAAGACCGCCAGTTGCGGCGCGCTGAGGCTGTCGCCAGCGTACTCGATTACACTCCCGGGGAATCGCTCGACGAACTTACTTCGCTGGCTATCAGTGCCGGAGCCGAAGTAGTGGAGCGTCTCGTTCAATCGCGTCCGCGCATGGATGCGGCTACCCTCGTCGGTTCAGGAAAGGTTGACGAGCTTGCCGGTCTGGTCCAGGCGCATTCAGCCGGCCTTGTGCTTTTTGACCAGGAACTGACGCCAACACAACAGAGAAACCTGGAACGGGCGTTGCAGGCTAAAGTTGTGGACCGCACGCAATTGATTCTGGACATCTTTGCGCGAAGAGCACGCACCCGTGAGGGGCAGTTGCAGGTGGAACTGGCCCAGCTCAACTACCTGCTCCCCCGCCTGGCCGGCCGCGGCATCGATATGTCTCGCCTCGGCGCAGGCATTGGAACCAGGGGTCCCGGCGAAACGCAATTGGAAACAGACCGGCGGCGGATTTTTCGCCGCATCCGGAAAATCGAGGGCGATCTCAACAGTGTTCGTGCCGGCCGTTCTACCCAGCGGCAAAAAAGGCGATCGGTGCCGCTGGCCACCATTGCCCTGGTCGGATACACGAATGCCGGTAAGTCGACTTTGTTCAACCGATTAACCGGCGCGGGAGTGCTGGCAGACGCGAGAATGTTCGCCACGCTCGACCCCACGGTACGCGCGATTGCTTTGCCGTCCAACCGGCGCGCTCTGCTGAGCGATACCGTCGGTTTTATCCGCAGCCTGCCGACAACTCTGGTGCGGGCCTTCCGCGCCACGCTCGAAGAGGTCACCGAAGCAGCGTTGTTGTTGCACGTGATCGACGCCTCGTCGGCGCACGCTGCCCAGCAGACGCAGCATGTTTTTGAGGTTCTCTCCGATATTGGCGCCGGAGCCACCGCGCAGATTCTGGTCCTGAACAAGGCGGATCGCCTTGGAGAGGCGGTTTCCAATGCAGCCGCAGCCGCCCGGCGCATTACAGGCAGCGATGTCCCCGCGCCTGCCGTTGCGGTTTCTGCCGCTTCCGGCCTGGGCATTCCGGATCTGATCGCAGCGATCGACGAGGCGCTTCCGACCGAGCCCTTTTCGCGCGCTCTGTTCCGGTTTCCGGTCAGTGAAGGCGCCGGCATCAACTACCTGTATGAGCATGGCCGTGTGACAGACCGGCAGGACACAGACGATTACTGCGAGATTACAGCGGACGTCACGGCAGCGGTGCGCCAGCGGCTGCAGCGTTATCTGGTCCCGGAATAAAAGCGATGCCTTTTCAACGTAAAACCGGTACGCGCCGGTTGGCAAACCAGTTGAATCGGGGTTTATAGTTGAGTTGACGGATGAATCTGCCGAACCTTCTGACGCTGCTCCGTATTTTCTTTGTCCCGCTGTTGGTAGCGGCGCTGGTTCAGGAGAACCGAACACACGAAATCCTCGGAGTACCGGTAACGAATGCTTTCCTGGCGCTGGGGATCTTCCTGGCCGCGGCCGCTACGGATATGCTGGACGGCTATCTCGCGCGCCGCTGGAAGCAGATCACCACGGTTGGCACTCTGCTGGACCCTGTCGCCGATAAGCTTCTGGTGTCTTCAGCCTTGATCTCCCTGGTGGAAGTGCAGGTTGTCTCAAGCTGGATGGTCATCCTCATCATCGGCCGCGAATTCGCCGTCTCGGGCTTACGAAGCATCGCCGCGGCAGAAGGCTACACCATCCGGGCAAGCGATCTCGGTAAAACCAAGATGGCCACCCAGGTAGTTGCTATTTCTCTTTTGATGTTGAGCGTACAGTGGCCTGTCCTCAGCGGAGCCGCTGATTTCTCCATGTGGGTGGTGGTGATCTTTGCCGTGATATCGGCGGCCGATTACTTCCGCAAGTTCTGGCGAAAAGTGGATGTTCAGGTGAAAGAGCGCCGGCGGCGGGAACTGCTGGAACTCGCCCGGAATCGCCGGAAGGCCCGGCACGCCACCGCAGCGGAATCCCGGGCCGGCGTAAAGCCGTTAGGCTAGCAGCGCCTTTCGCAATGGTAGAATCTCCCCTGGAAGCTAGCCTTGGCCGGTGCCGGGCCTGGTCTTCAAAACCAGTGTGCGGCGCGACGAGTGTCGCGGGTGGGTTCGACTCCCACTAGCTTCCGCCAAACAAACCATTGAAAACAAGTCATTTGTAAGCAGAAATCGAAAACGTACCAAACCATTGCCTTCTGTTGTGACAAAACAATTTGATATGACATGTCAGATCGTTTACAGTGGGGCTATGAAACTTCAACAGGCGGATGGGTTCCCACTGACTTTCAATCTTCCCGATGCTGCGGCTATGACCGGCGCTCGCGTTCCCGCGCTCAGGACCTACATCGCGCGCAATATCCTTAACCACGTTGGTCAGTTTCCTCTCGCCGGCCAAGAGCGGCGGTTCACCGTTACCGGGCTGGTGGAGGTTGGCATCGTCGATGCCCTCGCCGAAAGCCTGTCGTTGGCCGCCGCCTCGAAGGTCGCGGATTATGGACTCGAGGCGGCGTTCTCAGTGGCTAGACTGTGTGGGGCAGACTCGCACGAAAACTTCGATCAAAAACCCGAACTCTGGATGAACGGTCCCCAGTGGGATCACAGAGACCTCGCCAATCCCGTCTTCTGGGCGTTCGTGCTCAATGAGAACAACAATGTCGCTGGCTTTGACGTGGCCTTTGGTTGGTCGGACATCGGGCGTGCTTGCAAAGACGTGGCCAAGCAAACATTTCGTGTCACCCTCCCTTCTGTGCCCTGGGGCGGACCAGCTACCCAAGTGTCATCGCTCCCTCAGCCGTCCGAAGAATTCATTGGGACGGCAACCCCGCATGTTCACGTCCTCAACCTGACCGCAATCCTCACGAAGATCGACCGCGCCATCAGCGAGAAGCAAGGGACTGCGTCTTGATTGCCGCGGCCTGCCCCAAACGTCTCTCGGGCGCAACCGAGACCCCAAAAGACGCGGGAGAACCGTATCGTGTCCCTGTAAGGTTTCCGAATAGGGAGTTAGCCTACCACGCCACGCGCGATCAGGAGGCCGAGTTGCGCGCGGCCGACCTAGGGCGTGTTCACACTAATAGAACACAATGATGGTAAAATGTTTGGAGGATGGAAATCACGGAAGAGCAGTTTGCGCACATTAAGGATAGCCTGCCGGTGCAGCGCGGCAATGTCCGTCTGACCAATCTGCAGGTGCTCAACGCGATTCTCTATGTGGCCGAGCAGGGTTGTAAGTGGCGCGGACTTCCCAAGCGGTTCGGCCGCTGGCACACGATCTACATGCGGATG
>DASTMK010000157.1:0-9375 GCA_035714225.1 Bryobacteraceae bacterium
ACGTGGTTCGGGTTCGACTCGCAAGTGGGCGGCTCACGCTCGGGCAACCCGCCCGATGCTCCGATCACCTTCCCGGCGGCAGGAGTGAAGGTCGAGGGAGGAGATAAGGGCATTTCGCCGGCCATCGAAGGGTTGAGCGTATCGGGATTATTCAGTCTCGCGAGCGGCCACTGGGGCGACTTCAACCGCGGCGACTGGACACTCCGCGAGGTGGTGACCAAGGTGAAAGGACCGCACGAGCTGATCTTCGGAGGCGAAGTAGTGCGGCTGATCCAGGATATCTCCAACACCAACACGCAATCGGGCAGCTTCAATTTCTCCAGTCAGTTCTCCGGTTCGAACCTGGCGGATTTCCTGCTTGGCTGGGCGACGAGCTGGAATCAGGGCGCAGGACAGTATCAGAACGTGCGCGGAGCCAAGTTCAGCATGTTCATCCAGGACAACTGGCGGGTGACGCCAAGTCTGGCGTTGAACATGGGATTGCGCTGGGACCCGTTCTTCCCATATACGGAGATCTACAACCGCGTGCCATGCTGGTCGCCAGGGCAGCAATCGACGGTGTATCCCAACGCGCCGGCCGGGATCATCTACGGTGGCGATACCGGGTGCCCCTGGGGCAAGGGAGCAAACGCCTCAGCGGGCAATTTCGCACCGCGCTTCGGCTTCGCCTATAGAGTTCATCGCAACACGGTGATCCGCGGCGGGGTCGGGGTCTATTATGTCATTCCGCCCAGCAGGATCTTTAACGGGCCCAACAGCGTGGCGCCATTCATGCCCCGATATCTGCTCTCAGGCATGCTTCGGTTTGAAGACCCTTACGGCAGCTTTGGAATGGCGAATCCGTTCCCGGCGGAATACGTGGGCGCCGCCGGAGCGCAGGTGTCGAATGACGTCAAGTTCGCCGTCCCCCTTCAGATCTATGGCTCCTTTTCGGGAAATTATCGGCTGACCACGCTAGGTGTCTGGAACCTGAGAGTGGAAAGGCAGTTTGGCTCCGACTGGATGGTCAGCGCCGCTTACGTCGGCAATGGCGTCTCCCATCTCTCAATTAGTGGGCAGATGAACCCGGCTGTTTACATTCCGGGCGCCTCGACCGTGGGCAACACGCAGACGCGCCGGCTGTACAAGGATTTCACCTCCGTGGCCGAGACTTGGACGGACGGCAACGCTGGATATCATGCGCTCCAGTTGAACCTGGAGAAGCGCTTCAGCAGAGGATTGTCTCTGCTGAGCAACTACGCGTGGTCCAAGAAGATGGACAACGCCGGGACCATCACGCCGTTCCGCGGCCGCGACTTCAATTACGGCCGGGCGAGCGATGACATCCCGCACATCTTCCACTTCACGGCGCTTTGGGAGGTCCCCAGATCCAGGTTCCAGGGCGCCATGGGCCGCATACTCAACGGGTGGGATCTAAGTTCAGTGACCACGTGGCAATCCACAGCTCCGTTCACGGTAACGAGCGGAGTGGATAATTCTTTTACCGCTGTTGGCGGCGACCGGGCCGATTTCATTGGCACGAACCTGAACGAGGCGAAGCTGAGCGGGCAGTCGCACGCCGAGATGGTCGCGCGGTACTTCAACACGTCCCTTTTCGTGGCCAACAAGGTCGGCACTTACGGCAATACCGGAAAGAACATCCTGCGGGGGCCGCGGTTCTTCAACACCGACGTGGGCGTGATCAAGAACACCAACATCACGGAGCAGGTGAGGACGCAATTCCGGGTGGAGTTCTTCAACCTCTTCAACAAGCCGAACTTCGACGCTCCGAGCAGCTCATTGACTTCCGCAAGTTTCGGACAGATCACCTCGGCTAGGGATCCCCGGATCCTGCAGCTTACCTTAAAGTTGATGTTTTGATTCCAGGACGGGGCGTCGAAAACGTCCCGTCGCATTTGAATTTGGCGACGGAAAGGCAAGCGATGAGAAAAATGGCTGTGCTGTTGTGTGTTCTGAGCGGCATGCTCTGCGTGGCCGCCGAGGATCCGATCACCAAACTGAAGGTGGCGGCCGTGCAATTCCGGTCGTCGTCCGATCTCGACGATAACGCCACTCGGATGTGCGAAATTCTGGGGCGGCTGGCCGATGAAGGGGTGCAAGTGGCGATCTTTCCCGAGTGCGCCCTCACCCGCTACAACGCGGACTCGATCGCAAGCAAGAGCGCCGAGGCGATCGCGGCAGCGGAGGAGAAGATCCGCGCCTGCTGCGGCCAGAAGAAGATCGCCGCGATTGTGGGGAGCGTATATAAAGTCAACGGCCGCACATACAACAGCGCCGTTGTGTTCAGCTCCCGGGGCGAGTTGGTCGAACGCTATGCCAAGATCTACCTGGCGGGCGAGAAATGGGCCACTCCGGGCAACCACATAAGCTTCTTCGATCTGGAGGGAATCCCCTCCACGGTTATGATCTGTCATGACGAGCGCTACCCTGAACTGGTCCGGCTTCCCGCTATCCAGGGCGCGCGGATCGTGTATTACATCAGCCACGAGTCCGGTCTGCGGCGGGACTACAAACTCGCGGGGTATCGCGCGCAACTTATGGCCAGGGCCGTGGAGAACAACATGTTCATCGTGTCGTCCAACGCCCCCGCCGATCCCAAGGACTTCACCGGATCGCACGGCCAGAGCCGCATCGTGAATGTGGACGGCAACGTACTCAAGGAAGCTTCCTTCTTCAGCGAGGAAATCCTCATCGAGACGTTGGCCGTGAAGCCTGCCAAGCTGGAGCGCCCGCTGAAAGAGCTCATGAAAGCATGGTGGCAGGAGGGAGTTGACCACATGATGAAGAACCGCACGAGGCCTCTGGATTAGGACAGCTCCGATGCAGGGGAGAACTGTCCGCGCGTGCGTGCTACTGGGCTGTGCGTGGCCGGTGCTGTGCCAGACCGATCCGAGACAGCTCGTCCCGTTCCTGGAGGAGCAGATACAGGCTCCGGAAGTCACCGCGTACCAATTACGCCGCTACATCCTCGCCCGGATTCCACGGCTTCCAGCGCCGGCTTCGTCCGGGCAGTGGACCGCGCAAGCCGGGCGGTTGCGTCAGAGCGTCCTTAACAACGCCGTGCTGCACGGTTGGCCCAAGGAGTGGGTCGATGCGCCGCCGCGATTCGAGGACCTGGGATCGGTTCCGGGCGGCAAGGGCTACCGCATCCGTAAATTGCGGTACGAGATCGTGCCGGGGTTCGCGGGCGTCGCCATCCTTTACGAACCCGAGGAGATCAGAGGCAAGATCCCCGCCATCCTGAATGTGAACGGTCACGTCGGCGCGGAGGGCAAGGCGGTGGAGTACAAGCAGAAGAGGTGCATCAATCAAGCATTGCGCGGAATTCTCTCCTTGAATCTGGAATGGTTTGCGTGCGGCGAGTTGCTCCAGAAGGGGAACGAACACTCCTACGGCGCCCATCTCGACCTGGCGGGTGCCAATGGAGTGGGCCTGTTCTATCTGGCGATGCGCCGGGGCCTGGACTATCTGTATGCGCACCCCGTGGTAGACCGGAGCCGCATCGGGATGACCGGTCTGTCCGGGGGCGGATGGCAGACCATCGTGCTCAGCGCGCTGGATGAACGGGTCCGTGTCGCTGTGCCGGTGGCCGGACACGCGTCGTACCTCTCCCGAATCGAACGCATGAGGGATATCGGCGATATGGAGCAGAATGCCACCGACATGTTCGCCTCCATCGATTTTGCTCACCTCGCCGCCATGCGCGCCCCGCGTCCGACCTTGCTCATTTACAACGCCGAGGATAGTTGCTGTTTCCGCGCCCCCTTTGTGAAGCGCGAAAACTTCGATGCGGTGGCGCCGTTTTTCCGCTTGTATGGCCGGGAGGATAGCTTGGGATGGCACGAAAATACCGACCCGTCCACGCACAATTATCAGCTCGACAACCGGCTGCAGGCCTATCGGTTCTTTGAGAAACACTTCGCCCTGCCTGCTAGTGGTGGAGAGATCCCGGTCGACCACCACATCCACAGCGCCGCGGAGCTGACGGTGGGACTTCCCAAGGAGAACCTGACGATTCTCGGCCTTGCCAGAAAGCTGGCGGAAGGCATTCAGAGGCCGCCCTTGCCCTCCGGAGAGGCTGCGATTCGCGCCTGGCGGCAGCAGCAGCGCGATGTTCTGAAAGAAACGGTCCGTTTCCGGCCTGTCGAGGTGGCGCACGCATGGATCGCCGGCAACAGCAAGCACAGGGGCTTGGAGACATTGTCGTACCGCTTGGAGTTCAGCAACCAGCTCAGCGCCGCGGGAACCTGGTTGAAAGCGATTGCGTCTCCGGAAAACGCCGCCGCCACGCTGACCATCGCGGATGGCGGCAGGAAGACCTCCCAGTCGGAGGTTTCGGATCGCCTCAACCGCGGCGAACAGGTTGTGGCTATGGATCTGTTATTGATGGGAGAGATGTCGCCCGGGCCAAAAGCCGGCGGATCCAACTTCATCGGGATTTTATCCGCACTGGGTGAACGCGCGTTGGGCATTCAGGCGGCACAGCTCATCGCGACCGGTCATTGGGCACAGAAGCTATCGGGTCGCCCAAGCGTCAGGCTGGAGGCGTCCGGGATGAGAAGCCAGGTAGTGGCGCTGGTGGCGGCGGCGCTAGAGCCCGGACTATTCTCCGAATTGGTAGTCAGAAACGGCGTGCCCTCGCTGCGGCATCTGTTCGACGGGCCGGTTGAGCCGCGCGCCGCGCCGGAACTGTTTTGCCTGGATCTCTACAAGCGATTTGACATTCCGGAGCTCACAAGGCTGGCGTCCGACGCCGTCGTGCGCAACGAGACCACCAGATGAGCCGCCCGATTCGAGTCTGGGCAGAGTGAGCAAATTTCCGGCCGTGCCGGTTCAGCATCCTGAACTTTGCCGTCTGGTCTCCCACACCCTTCGACAAGGCCTCTGGCGGTTCGCAGTTGTCAACGCAAAGCGACGATGTGATAGAATCACTCTGCCTTAGGGAGTACCCCACACACTCAGCACTTGGGCACACTCAGCACTTGGGGATAGATATGGCACCAGGTGGAAAGAGGGCAGAACCGCCCGACATGTCACGGTGCCAGGGCGCGGACAGACTGGAAGGCAATGGCTTCGCACCTGATGCGATTCGGGCAGAACTCGAGCGTATTCTGCGAAGCGAGCTGTTTGCCTGCTCCGGGCGTCTCAGCCGGTTTCTTCGGTTCGCAGTTGAGCAGGCGCTGGCCGGGCGAGCGGAGGATTTAAAAGAGTCCGTTCTGGCGGTGGAGGTGTTTGACCGGCAGGCGACCTTTGATTCGCATGTCAGCTCAATCGTCCGCGTGGAAGCACGCAGACTGCGAGAACGGCTGCAAAGGTACTACGATAGCGAAGGACGCGAGGCGATCATTCGCATCGATCTGCCCAAGGGGAGGTATAGCCCGGCATTCCGGAAGGTCGAGCGTCCTGGGACACAGCCGTTGGAAGTTGTGGAGTCTCCCGCTGCGCCTCGGGAGGACGCGCGACAGGCGCGTCGCGTCATCCATGTCAAGCTGATGATTGTGGTCGCATGCGCGGCGGTGGCCGCTGCGGCGTGGTTGGCAACGTCACTCGAGATTCCGCGCCGCACCATCTCGGAACCGGTGGTGGTCAGACTTACCAGCGATACAGGACTGACCTGCCAGCCGACCCTTTCCCTGGCATCGAAACTGATTGCGTACACCTCCGACCGCGCCGGAGACGGCCGATTTGATATCTGGGCACAGCCGATTGACGGCGGCCGGCCGTCGCGGCTGACAGATGATCAGGGTAACAATACTGAACCCGCGTTCTCGCCCGACGGCAGCACACTTGCTTACCGCTCGGACCGTGACGGCGGCGGCATCTATCTCCTTTCCTCCCTCGGGGGCAAGAGCACGCTGCTAGCGAGAGGCGGGTTGAGACCACGCTTCTCTCCGGACGGACGATTCGTCGCTTACTGGGATGGAGAACGATCCTTTCGCAGCGCGCGAATTTTCGTCATCAGCGTGGCGGGTGGCCAGCCGGCACAACTTGTTCCCGGCTTCCAATATGCGGCCTACCCCGTATGGTCGCCCGATGGCCACAAGGTACTGTTCGTCGGCATCAGCCGTGCCGGCGAGCAGTGGGACTGGTGGCTCACTCCCATAAACGGTGGAGCGCCGGTCAGAACCGGGATTCGCGAGGTTTTCGCCAGGCAGGGGCTGGAATCGCCGGACCGGGGGTGGGGATCGGTCCCACGTTTCGCTCCCGGAGGCTGGACGCGGAACGGCTACGTCGTCTTCTCAGCACGCTCGGGCCGCTACACGAATCTCTGGCGCATCCGCCTTTCCCCCAAAGACGGGAGGCCAGCCGGTGAGGCCGAGCGGTTAACATCCGGCGCCGGGTGCGAAGACCATGTTTCCGTCGCCGGCGAATGGGTGGTGTTCTCAGTTGTCGCGAAGAAATCGGACATCTGGCGCATGACTCTAGACGAGAACACAGGCGAACCAACCGGCGTCCCGGTCCGCCTGACAAACAATGCTGCGGCTAACGTCTGGCCCCAGGTGTCGAACGATGGCAGGACGCTTGTATTTCTCTCCGATCGCGACGGCAACTACGATGTCTTCGTGCGGAACATGCTGACCGGAGAGGACAAGCCCCTCACGTCCACACGGCAGGACGAGTTTTGCGCGCTTATCTCGATGGACGGATCGCAAGTAGCGTTCCAGCGCAGCGGGCAGCCGAAACCATCGATTTACGTCGTGCCGGTCAGCGGCGGCGAAGCGAAAGTAGTCTGCGAGGATTGTGGAGAGCCAAGGACATGGTCACCCGACAATCGCATCTTGTTGTATCAAAACGGTGCTTCGAGCCATTCGAGAATTGGGGTGCTCGAGAGACCCGGCATGGGCACGCAATGGTTGGGCGATCCGGAGCAGAGCTTCTATTCCCCGCGTTTTTCACCTGACGGCCGCTGGATTGCGTTCGTCGCCAGAACGCCGCCGGAGAGGCATCGGTTGGTGATCGTCCCGTTCAGAAAACAGGCGGCCGGTAGTCGGCACGAGTGGATTTCACTCGAAGGATCCGGATACTGGGTGGACAAACCGCGCTGGTCTCCGGACGGCAATCTGTTGTACTTTCTTTCGGATCGGGATGGTTCCGTTTGTGTTTGGGCCCAGCGGTTGAGTGCCACGGACAAGCGCCCGTCAGGGGAGCCGTTCCCGGTGTGGCACATGCATGCCACCAGGGACTCTCTGGCGTCTACCGTCGGCCGGGAACTTGCAGTGGCGCGAGGGAGCGTCTTTTTGAGCCTTGCCCATTCTCTTGGCAATGTCTCCATGATGACGCGGAGCGGCCGGGATTGACGCCCGCCGCCCGTCGATCCTGGCAGCTCCGCGTGGCTGCGGGCCCACCCGCGTCAGGCGAAGGGGGCCAGATGCCTCAGCGATTTAGCGACCCAGTGCGCAGAGCATCCCGGCCGCGTAACGCCATGTAACGGGTTATGGCATGACGATGGCGATTCGCCAACGATCAGTGTGCCCAGGTGAAGTTCATCGGGAGAAAATGAACGATGCCTACACATGGAAATAGAACATCCACTTCTCGAATGCCTGCGCCGGAAGAGCTGGCTTACGGAAACGTGCTTCAGCTTGCTGGCGCTGTAGTGCTGTTTTGCTGGACCGCGGCGTTCGCTGCCGGCCAGAATGTCCTGCATGTCCCTGCGGGCGGAAACCTCCAACAGGCCATTGATGCCGCCCTGCCGGGTGACACGATCGCGATCAAGCCGGGTGAGAACCTGCCGGTGATCAACACAAAAAGCGTAGGAAAACTGCCAGTGGCGATTCTTTCGAGCGCCACCTGACCGGCTCCAGCCATGGTCGATAGCACCAGCCTTACCTTTGGCTCCACGGGCCGGGAGCGCAGCCTGGCTTTCTGCAACCCCAACGGGGAGGATGTGAACGGAGACGGACGCCTCGACCTGATGTGCCATTTCAATACCGCCGGTACAGCGTTGAAGAGCAGCGACAAACAGGCAGTCCTAAAAGGAAGGACCGTCACGGACGGCCTTATCGAAGGAAGCCAGGAGATCCGCATCGTTCACTAGAAGCAAGTGAGCCTTGCCGATCCTTAGGCGGCGGCGCGGGCCGGTTTGGGTGCGCTGCGATACTGCTCCCACATCACGAGTAGGGCGCTTGCGACGAAAATCGACGAGTACGTGCCTACAACAATGCCCACGAATAGCGCGAAGGCGATCCCGTTAAGAACCTCACCGCCAAGAAAATATAGAGCGATGCAAGCCAGAAGAGTTGGCCCTGCCGTAAGCAGGGTCCGGCTGAGCGTCTGATTGATCGACTGGTTAACCAGATCCAGGAACGACGTACCTCGAATCCTCTTTCCTCGCATGTTCTCCCGCACACGGTCGAACACGACGATCTTATCGTTCATGGAGTAGCCGATGAGAGTCAGCAGCGCGGCGATGATCGTCAAGTCGATCTCGCGGTTGGTTATAGCGAACAGGCCAAGCGTGATGATCACGTCGTGTATCGTGGCAATGACGGCTGCCGCTCCGGAAATCAACTGGAAGCGGAATGCGATATAGATCAACATGCCCCCAAGGGCGCAGGCCGTCGCGAGCAGGGCCTGCCGCCGGAGCTGCTCCCCGGCGCGCGGTCCGACAATCCCCACCTGGCGGATATTGAAGCTGCCAACTCCGCACTCCTGGCGAATCGTATTCAACACGTTCTGATCCAGGCCCGGCACGGCCGCAAGTTCATCCAGATTGCGGATAATGCCGCCTTTCTCCCGATCGCGATAGCCCAGGATCCGCGATACCAAAGCTTGAAGCTCCTCCTCGCCAAGATTCACACCGGCCGAGGGAAGAGTGTCACGCAGACGATCTGCCAGTGTCGACTGGCTGGCGTTATTGAGATCGAGCTTGCCACCCAGATTCGCGTATTTCTCCCGAAGCGCGCCTTCTACGGCTTGCCGGGCTTGCTCCAGGCTGCTTTCATCCGACAACTCTGTGCCGATGATGAATTCGCCCCGGCCCGCGGTTGTCTCCTGCAGGCTGGCATTCAGTTCCGAAAGAGCCTCCCGGACATCGTCGATGGGGGGCCTGGGGTCGAACCGGACGTACATCTCGGTGCCGCCGCGGAAGTCCAGGCCATACCTCGGGCCGCCTTTCATCGCAAGAGCTCCGATACTGATCGCGATAGCCGCGGCGGAGAGCCCCAGTGTCAAGGCGCGTTTCGAAAGGAAGTCGATGCTGGTCTGCTGGAACAATTCTTTTCCGATGCTGAGCGTGGACAGGCGCGGATGCCGCCACAGCTTCAGATCGAAGATGGATCGCGAGACGAATACCGCGGTAAACAGGTTCGCGATCAGTCCGATGACGAGGGTCACGGCAAAGCCCCGCACCGGACCGGTGCCGAACAGGAATAG
>DASTMK010000158.1:0-4853 GCA_035714225.1 Bryobacteraceae bacterium
TCTCCGTCAGAAACTGGTCAAATCGTCTCAGGCGATTCGGACGCGTGATGAATTAGAACGCGAAATTGCCGACCGCAGGACGGGGCGACACAGCTAATACATGATCTGCACCTTTCTGGATGCAGGTGTGCTCATCGCCGCTGCGAATTTCCGCCAGACTCCAGCAGGGCTGCGCGCGTTTCAGGTATTGGACGACCCGTAAAGAGAGTTTGAATCTTTCCGTTCTCGTGATCGAAAGGGACCTGAAGGGGGAACAATTCGATCCGGAAATCCATCATGTCGATCACGTCTGGCCATTCGCAAAAGGCGGTAGTAATACCACCGATAACCTGAGAGTGGTTAGGAAAAAGGACAATCTGCGCAAAGGTTCGAAGCTGCCCAGACTCAGGGATTTCTAGGGCACCGGAATCTCTCCCAGATGCCCTCAGTTTCGTTATGTCTCACTTCCGCGGGCTAACCCCTCTCCCAGCCCCGCCGGCGCGTCTGGCGCCAATCTGGCGCATTTTCCTGCAGTATGCGGCGGGCAAATGCCTTGTCGTCTTCCGAAGTATCGGGGTCGGCGAGCCAGCTTTCCCACTCCCGCCGGTTCCTTTCGTGTAGCAGCTCGGGCCGGACATTGTTCCGATGCCTGCCCACTCTTCGGGCAGCGCCCTGGGCCTCCAGATCCGCTATTGCGCGGCGTACGTTCTGTTTGGTTGCACAGCCGATCATATCGAGCGCGTTCAGCTCGGCTACGATGTCCCCAGGGCTCAGCGGCACGGTGGCCGGCTTTCCATTGACCCACTTGACCGCCAGGCGCCTTTGCTGGCCAACGGAATGCAACATCCCGCAAGCCCACACGCGCACCTGGAAGTCCTGATCGGGACGCATCAGAAACCGGAGCTGCTCGCTGGTGATGAACTGCCAGCGTCCGGCCCGGATGCCCCGGCGCAAAAGAAACTCCGGTGAGCCATCCTCCCGGAACTGGCGGCAGTCGCAGGACTCGCAGGCAGGATTGTGCTGTGCAGCTCCATGTCCGCAGACGCAGGGGCGCGCCTGGTGCTGCTGGCAGCCGCACTGAGAACAGCCGCTTTCGCTGTCGTGATCGGCCGCCGGATGCGAGCAGTAGCAGTGCTCGGTCCGGATTTTTCCCGCCGGCTTCTTTGGTACTTTTCCTTGCGGGGCTGTTGCCCCGGATTCGCTATGATCGAATGGCATATTTGATCTCCAGAAATTTTTTCGAACACGCTTCTGGAATCGCGCCGCGCTGGTGTGACAGAATGGCAGGGACGGCCAGACTGTCACACCCGTGGCAACCGGACCGTTACCCTTTCGGCGCGACTCAACGTGCCCCGGAACGCTGTTTGGACTTGGGATGAGCTTGGGCAGCATTCGGGGAAAGGTTAACCGGAGGGGATCTTCCAAGGGGCATAGGCAGTAAGTCGCGTTTGCGATAATTGCTGTCTATGCCCCTTTATCAGGTCATCACCCTTGCCATCGTGCAGGGGTTCACAGAGTTCCTTCCCATCAGCAGTTCCGCCCACCTGGCTCTGGCGCCATGGTTGGCTGGTTGGAAGGACCAGGGGCTCACGTTCGATATCGCGCTGCATTTCGGGACGCTGGCGGCCGTGGCGATCTATTTCTTTCGCGACTGGCTTCAGATCACCGCAAGCGGTTTTGGCATCGATTACGGAAACGATCCCAGCCTGAAACAGAATCCGCGCCTGTTCTGGCTGTTGGTCGCGGCCACCATTCCTCTGGGCGTATTCGGCCTTCTGGCGAAGGAATACGCCGAAACGGTGTGGCGCACACCGTATGTCATCGGTACAATGCTGATCCTTGTCGGCATTCTGATGTTAGTTGCCGAACATACCGCCCGCTTGAAGAAAGACATCGACAGAATATCGGCGGCGGACGCCATGGCGATCGGCGTGTCGCAGGCGCTTGCCGTTGTGCCGGGAACATCGCGTAGCGGCATCACCATCACCGCAGGCCTGTTTCGTGGAATTACACGGCCGGCGGCCGCCCGCTTCTCGTTTCTTCTGTCCACGCCCGCGATCGCCGCTGCCGCCCTCAGCGCTTTTAAAGACCTGCTGGAAAGTGGACAGCCGATTGACCTCATGCCTTTTATCGTCGGTATGTCTGTCAGCGCCTTAACCGGAATTTTAGTGATTGCATTTTTTCTCCGTTTTCTCCGCAACCACAGCTTGAAGTTCTTCATTTACTACAGAATTGTTTTTGGCATAATAGTGATTGCTCTGGCTGCTTTCTTCCGCCACCCCGCGGGATGAGGCTCTTAGGTCCGACGGAACACCCCAGGCTGAATGAAGCCGTAGGTTTGGTGTTTTTATTCGCAAGCGTGTTTCTCACGCTTAGCCTGGTTTCTTTTCACCCGCAGGATCCCTCCTGGAACACCGCCACCAGCTCTGTCAAGCCGCAGAATCTTATCGGCTATCCCGGAGCGCACATTTCCGATTTCCTTCTTCAGGTATTCGGCATCCCGGCATTTCTCCTTCCGGTCCTGTTAGTGGTGCTGTCGTGGCGTTGGCTGCTGTCCCGGCGCATCGAAGCGCCATTCGTCAAAGTCGCCGGCGCTGCGCTCTTTCTCACTTCCGCCGCCGGACTATTGTCGCTTGGCCCGGATTGGAGGATGTTCGAAGATACGGTAGCGCCCGGCGGGCTGGCAGGAACGCTGCTCGCGGCCTATCTCCTCGACAACCTGAACCAGACCGGAGCGATTCTGGTTGCCGGAATGTCGCTGGTTTTCTCGTTGTATTTTGTTTCGACATTCTCCATGCGCCATGTCGCCCGCCTGTTGCGCGGACCGGTCCGTGCCTGGCGCTCCCTGTTAGGACGCTGGAGTGCCTGGCGCGCCCGGCACCGTGCTCTTAGGGCTGAAAAAGCCCGCCGGAAGGCCGAACTGAAGGCCGCCGCCAAAGCTGAACGGAAAGCCCGGCGGCAGAAACCCGAACCTGCCGCTGGCTCGCTCCATCTCGCCGACACTCCACCTTGGGAAGAGGAATCGTCCAGCCGGACTCATCCGGAAGAGCCGGAAGAGGAGGTGGAACTGGAAGAGCACGACATACCGATACGCCCGCTGGAGGAGCCGCCTGCCGTTTCCACACACGCCAGCGTGGCGCCGCCGGTTGAATTCGCGCCGGCGGCAAGGCCCGTGGTGGAGCATCTTCCCGAAAGAAAGCAATATGAATTGCCTCCCACCAGCTTGCTGAACGAGCCGGCGGCCCGCAATCCGTACGACAGTCAGGAACTCAAAGAAATTGCGGCTCGCATCAAGTCGAAATTTGAGGAATTCAACGTTCTCGGCTCGGTTGTGCAGATCAATCCGGGCCCGGTTGTTACCACGTTCGAGTTCAAGCCGGAAGCAGGCATCAAATACAGCCGCATCACGACTCTGACCGAGGACCTTTGCCTTGGCCTGCAGGCGGAGTCGATTCTCATCGAGCGGATTCCGGGCAAGCCCACCGTTGGCATCGAAGTTCCCAACTCCAAACGCGAAGTGATCAGCCTCCGCCAGGTTCTCGAATCGGAGGAGTTTCACAACTCGCCGTCGCGCCTCACCATTTCGCTCGGAAAAGACATCAACGGCCGCATCAAGGTGACAGCGCTCGAATCCATGCCGCACCTGCTGATCGCAGGCTCCACTGGATCGGGCAAGAGTGTGATGTTGAATTCCATGATCATGTCGATTCTCTACAAATCGACGCCGGACGAAGTGCGGCTGATCATGGTAGATCCCAAACGGGTGGAGCTCGGCATTTACGAGGGCATTCCACACCTGCTCACTCCGGTGATCACCGACGCAAAAAAAGCGACGAACGCGCTGCGCAATGCTGTGCTCGAGATGGAACGGCGGTTGAAGCTGCTTGCGGCGCAGGGCGTACGGAATATCGATCAGTACAACCGGAAGATGAAGCAGTTGGCCGAACAGCCGCGCAAACTGTTTGAAGACGATGGCGCCGAACTGGAGGATCTGAGGCCCCTGCCGTTCATCCTCATCATCATCGACGAGCTGGCCGACCTGATGATGCTGGAGCGGGGCGCCGTCGAAGAAACAGTTACACGGCTTGCGCAAATGGCCCGCGCGGTCGGCATGCACCTGGTGCTTGCGACGCAGCGGCCCAGCGTGGACGTCATCACCGGCCTGATCAAAGCGAATTTCCCGGCCCGCATCAGTTTCCGCGTGGCGACGCGTGTGGATTCGCGCACCATTCTCGACGTGATGGGCGCGGAGCACCTTCTCGGAAAGGGAGACATGCTGATTCTTCCGCCGGGCTCATCAAGACTTGTGCGCGTACACGGCGCTTATGTATCGGAGTCCGAAACGAATCGCGTCGTGGAGTTCTGGAAGTCGCAGGCTCAACCCGAGTATGACAGAACGTTCCTGATCGCTCCCCCTGCGGACGATGAGGAGGAAGAACCTTCCGGATTGGATGACGCGGAGGACCCGATGTACCAGGACGCCGTGCGTGTTGTTCTCGAAATGGGGAAAGCCTCCACATCGACCTTGCAGCGCCGTCTGCGCCTGGGCTATGGGCGCGCCGCCCGGATTCTCGATATGATGCAGCGTGACGGAATCATCGGGCCGCCGGACGGCAGCCGCCCCCGTGACGTGCTGAAACGGCCGGATTGGCTCGAAGAGGTCGAAAACCAGACACGGTGATGTTTCTCTGGCGCGCGACACGCGGCTACCGGCTCCGCCCCTGGAAGAGCCCCTATCTCCGCTGGAGAATCGAGACCTATTCGGGAGTGCCCGCCGACCGCATCGGCTTCCGCGAGTTCTGGTGCTTCGTGTGGCAACACCGCTCCGACCTGCTCCGGTTCGTCCGCTGGGCCGGCAGAATGCGTTGAATACG
>DASTMK010000159.1:0-6251 GCA_035714225.1 Bryobacteraceae bacterium
GTACCTCTACGGCGTCCTGTTTAAACCGCCGCAACCGGCGGCGGGCCACTTTCTCTGTAACACCATCCTCCGGCATCGATCTACCAAGTGGGACCGAAAGAACGGAGGAGATACATGGCCGATACAGCCGCTGGTGTTCTGATCGACACCATACACGATTGGGGCGTCGATGTCGTGTTCGGGATGCCTGGAGACGGCATCAATGGCATGATTGAGGCACTCCGGGTTCGACAGGACAAGATTCGCTTTATCCAGGTGCGTCATGAAGAATCCGCCGCGTTCATGGCCTGCGGATACGCCAAGTTCGCCGGGAAGCTGGGCTGCTGCATCGCCACCTCGGGGCCCGGCGGCATTCACCTGCTGAACGGACTTTACGATGCGAAATTGGACGGCCAGCCCGTGCTGGCGCTCACCGGGCTGCAATTTCACGATCTCATCGGAACGCATACGCAACAGGATGTGGCGTTGGACAAGCTGTTCATGGATGTGAGCGTTTATAACGAGCGCATCATGGGGGCGGCACACGTAGAGCCGCTGGCAAACCTCGCCTGCCGCACGGCGCTTGCTTACCGCGGCGTGGCGCATCTTACGATGCCGGTGGACCTGCAAGAGGAAAAGGTGGAATCCGGCGATGCTTCCAAGCGCAACGTACCGCATCATTCGAGCGAGATTTACGCCCGGAGCGCGCGCCTACCTTTGCCGGCGGACCTTCGCCACGCAGCGGATGTATTGAACGCCGGCCGCAAAATCGCCATTCTGTGCGGGCGCGGCGCTCTACATGCGACCGATGAGTTGGAGCACGTGGCGGAGATTCTGGGCGCGCCCATCATCAAGGCGCTGCTCGGCAAAGCCGCCGTGCCGGACGATAGCCCTTACACCACCGGGGGCATCGGACTTCTCGGCACCAAACCATCGCAGGAAGCAATCGAAGAATGCGACACGCTGCTGATGGTGGGCACCTCCTTCCCCTATATCGAGTTCCTGCCCAAGCCAGGGCAGGCGCGATGTGTACAGATTGAGCTCGATCCGAGCCGGATCGGGCTACGGTATCCGGTGGAAGCCGGTCTTGTGGGCGATAGCAAACGATCGTTACAGGAGTTGATCCCCTTGCTCCGGCGCAACGAGAACCGGCAGTTTCTGACGAAAGCACAGGAGGGCATGCGGGAATGGTGGAAGGTGATGGACGAGCGCGCGAGCTACCCTGAAATGCCCATGAAGCCACAGGTATTGGCGCGCGAGTTAGGCAAGCGGCTGTCCGACACGGCCATTGTGACGTGCGACTCGGGCACCATCACCACCTGGTGGGCCCGCCACATTCCCGTAAAAAGGCAGCAAATGCATTCGCTGTCGGGAAACCTTGCCACCATGGCGACAGGACTGCCGTATGCGATTGCCGCGCAGGTTGCCTATCCGGACAGGCAGGTGGTGGCGTTTACCGGCGACGGCGGATTTACCATGTTGATGGGCGAGCTGGCTACGTGCGTAAAGTACGATCTTCCGGTGAAGGTCATCGTGGTGCGGAATAATTCGCTGGGACAAATCAAGTGGGAGCAGATGGTTTTTCTCGGAAACCCCGAATACGTCTGCGACCTCCAGCCCATCGACTTTGCCGCCGTCGCCCGCGCCTGCGGTGTCACGGGATTCACGGTCGACAACCCGAAGAATGCGGGTCGTGTGATAGAGGAAGCCCTGAACACTCCGGGTCCGGTTGTAGTCGACGCCATTGTGGATCCGCATGAGCCGCCGATGCCGCCGAAGACCACGGTGGAACAGGCCACGAAGTTCGCTCAATCGCTGCTCCGCGGCACGCCGCACGCAGGCAAGATCGCGCTGACGGTAGCTAAGAATAAGGTGCGCGAACTGGTATAGGCAACAGGCTCGCTGCACCAGACGGCGGGATGTAGGGGATTCCAGTATACTGGAATTTCTTGCATGGACGTCGTGGGAGCGAGTCTGCTCATACTCCTCGGCGCTGCGTTAGCGAATCTGCTCGATACAGCGTTCGAACTTACACCAAAGATTACGTCATGGATTGGACGTTTTCTGGATTGACCTGTCAGGTTCATGAGAATACTAAAAGTTCTATCAGCCATCAGTGTGTTTTGCGTCACGCCGCTGTTCGCCCAGGCGGATTACGCGGAATTAGCGGGCTTTGGAGGATTTGTATCCGGCATCGGCAC
Source organism: Bryobacteraceae bacterium (assembly GCA_035714225.1). Classification (GTDB taxonomy): domain Bacteria; phylum Acidobacteriota; class Terriglobia; order Bryobacterales; family Bryobacteraceae; genus CAADGY01. Next base: position 2,181 of record DASTMK010000159.1, read on the forward strand.
GCACGGAACGGTGGGAGGCAGCCTCGGTTACTCCACGTCCCGCCATATCATGCCCATCCTGGAGTTCTCGTACATCCCGCTGGGCAGTGATGAGTTCGCATTCGGCGACCGGTTCAGCCGGACGCTGGTTCGCCGCGATTCGCGCGCGTACGAATTTAACGGCGGATTGCACATCCGTTTTCCTATGTCGCGGTGGCGCGCCGTTCCTTATGGAGCTTTCGGCCTGGGGTTCGTACGCTCTTCGGTGGAAATCGATAGCGCCAGCTTTTTACAACAGTATTCGAACAGGCTCAGCGATACCGACTTCGCCGCCAGTTTCGGCGGTGGCGTGCGATACCCGATCGCCGGCGGATTTGGCCTCCGTCCGGAGATCAAGGTGTTCACTACCGGATCGACATGGGTGCGGTTCTCGGCCGGAATCTATTACGAGTTCCGCTAATTGCTGAGATGGCGCAATCCTTTATGACGTTCTGTTTGTATTCGCTTTTCTGCGACTACTGGATTCCGTAATTCGCCGAGCCCTTCGATCCGGACCACGACATCGTCGCCATCGCGCAGCCAGCGCGGCGGTTTATGAGCGAAGCCGACACCCGCGGGCGTTCCCGTCGCCACGACGTCGCCCGGTTCCAGCGTGAAGACGCTGGAGAGATATTCGATCAGTTCGGGAATACGGAAGATGAGCTCTCGCGTGTTGGAGTGCTGTAGCCGTTCGCCGTTAATCGTCATCGATATGTCCAGTGCGTGCGGATCGGAGATCTCATCGGCGCTCACGAGGTAGGGCCCCATCGGTCCGAACGTATCGAACGTCTTGCCCATGATCCACTGCGTGGTCGCCATCTGGAAATCGCGGGCGCTGACGTCGTTTACGTTTGTATAGCCGAACACATGCTCCTGCCAGGACTCCCTGGGGAGATGCCTTCCGCCCTTTCCGACGACGAAAGCGAACTCAGCTTCGTAATCCGGCTTGGCGGAATTTGCGGGCAGCACAATCGGCTCGCCCGGGCCGATGACGCAGGTTGGAAATTTACAGAAAATCGTCGGCACTTTGGGAATTTCCATCCGTGCTTCTCTTGCGTGGTCGCGGTAGTTCAATCCGACGCAGATGAATTTCGGCGGCCTCGGAATGGGCGCGAGCAACTGGACGTCCGATACATCGTGAACGGAATCGGCGGGCGGATTGGAGGCGGCGGACTCAACCGCCGCGCGCGCCTGCTCTCCGTTCCGGATGATGCCGATCAGATCGGCAAATCCCGCGAACGACAACCCCATGACTTTTCCATCCCGGACAATACCCGGTTCCACTGCGCCGTCCGCGGCGCGAAAAGTTACGAAAAGCATATGTGATTAGAAATTCCCTCCGGGGACTTCATACCGGCCGGATGGCTTTGAGCACTTCCAGCCTTGCATCTGCCGCGGCCTCTTCGGCCACCTGCTCCGGGCCATCCGCCTGTGCCCCCTCGCCCGGCGCCAGGAACAGGTTCGATTCTACCCCGTGCTGTTTTGTGTAGAGATCGTAATACCGGCTTCGGGCCGCATACAACGAGTTGTGCGTGCCCTGCTCCACGACCCGGCCCGATTCGATGACCAGGATCTGATCGGCGCGACGGATCGTAGACAAGCGGTGTGCGATCACGAACGTTGTTCTTCCTTGCATCAGGTAGGCCAGTGCTTTCTGAATGGCCGCTTCAGATTCGGAATCCAGGCTCGAAGTCGCTTCATCCAGAATCAGAATGCGAGGGTCGGCCAGAACCGCGCGCGCAATCGCTACGCGTTGCCGCTGCCCGCCCGAAAGCTTCACGCCGCGCTCGCCCACCACGGTGTCGTAACCCTTCTCAAAGCCCTCGGCAAATTCATCGACACGCGCGATCCGGCACGCGTTCAGAATCTCTTCCTCCGTGGCATCGGGTCTGCCGAAGGCGACATTCTCCCGAATGGTGCCGTCGAACAGGAACGTCTCCTGTAACACGACGCCAAGCTGAACGCGATACGACGGCAGGCTGACCCGCGACAGGTCCGTTCCGTCTATCCGAACCGAGCCGGAATCCGGGTTGTGGAACGCGGCAACCAGGCCGATGATGGTCGACTTGCCCGAGCCCGACGGCCCAACCAGCGCCGTCACCGTGCCCGGCCTCGCCACGAAAGAGACGTCGTGGAGGACCGTCTTGCCCGGTTCGTAGCCGAAGCTCACGTTGCGGAATTCCACTTCCCCGCGGATACGATCGAGCGAGACTATGCGGTTCGGATCGTCGTCCTCCAGGTGCTCGTTCAACACCTCTTTGGTGCGCTCCAATCCGGCGAGCGCCTCGGTGACCTGCGTTCCGATCGAAACGATCTGAAACATCGGCGCCACCAGGAACGCCAGAAACGCGGTGAACGTGACGAACTCGCCCAGCGTGAGCGATCCGGAGAAGATCTCCCGGGCACCCATGTACATCACGACAGCGCTAACCACGCCCATCATGAGCGTGGCTGAAAAACTCATCCAGGAGGTGCCGGTCAGCGAGCGCAGGACGTTGTTCAGGAGCCTTTCGACGCCGCCTGAGAACACTTCCGCCTCGCGGGCTTCGGCGTGATACCCCTTGACCACCCGGACCCCGCCCAGCGATTCCGTCAGCCGCCCCGTGACTTCGGCATAGATCTTTCCGCGTTCGCGGAAGATGGGGCGGATGGTTTTGAAGGCTTTCCGCAGCACCAGGACAAAAACCAGAATCATCGAGACGGCGATGGCCGTCAGAAGCGGATTGATTCGCAACAGCACGACCAGCGCCACCGAGGCGGTAATCAGTCCTCCGGCAAACTCTACCAGGCCGGTACCCACCAGATTCCGTATCCCTTCGACGTCGCTCATAATGCGCGATACGAGCGTTCCGGTCTTATTGCGGTCATAGTAGGAGACGGGCAGGCGTCCGACGTGTGCCTGCACTTTGCGGCGCAAGTCCGCGATCAGGCGTTGCGCGGCTTTCGCAAGCAACTGGGTCAGGGAGAATGAAGTGGTTCCCTGAATGGCTGTCGCCCCGAGCACCGCGAAGACGATCGGCTGCAACAGGTCAAACCGCCGCTGCCCGATTACGTCATCGACCAGGAATTTCGTGGAGTAGGGCAGGACCAGGCCTGCCACCCGGTTGATGGCGATCAGGACAAGTCCCACCGCCAGCGCCTTCCACCGCGGTTTGACAAGCTGCCAAACATCGGGCAGCATGGACCGGATTCGCGGCGCGCTCGAGCCCTTCTCTGATTCCCCTGCCACTTAAGTTAATCCTAAAGGATTTGGATGCGCCTGCGCCTGCCGCCGGCGCTGGGTGCCTGCGGACTTGCTCCTGTTTTTTCACGTCACCGTAACACACTGTACTATTGGTAGATAAAGTCCTTGACCAGCCACTATATATTGGGCCATACTTACGAACGTTCGCTATTATAGTGGTTGATCCGCTAGAGCCCCTGGATGGCTGGTAACAAGCGAAAATCCTAAATGGAGGTAAACAAAGAGAATGGGCCAATTGAGCGTCGATCTCAGCACTCGCGCGTCCGATCTGAAGCGCGCCCTGCCGCGGGAACAACGAACCGGTGTGTCGTTTCCCCGTTATTTTACCGGCCGGCTGGAACCCGGCAAAACCCCCTATGACGAAGTGCAGTGGGAACTGCGGACCGCGTCTATCGGGAACGATAAGGGCACAGTCATCTTCGAACAGCGCGATGTCGAGATCCCTATCGATTGGTCGCAAACCGCGACGAACATCGTAGCCAGCAAGTATTTCCATGGCAAGATCGCCTCCCCCGACCGTGAGCGTAGTGTCGCCCAACTGGTGCATCGCGTGGTCGACACCATAACGGATTGGGGCAGGGAAGGGCGATATTTCAAGTCGGACGAGGACGCGGGGAATTTCCGCGATGAGCTGGCGCACCTGATGCTGAACCAGAAAGCCTGTTTCAATTCGCCCGTCTGGTTCAATGTCGGGGTGAAGGAATCGCGCGGCTACGGCTGGTATTACGACGAAGCCACCGATAGTATCCGAAAGCTCCGGAACGATCTTGCCAAGCCGCAGTGTTCGGCCTGCTTCATCAATTCGGTGA
>DASTMK010000160.1:0-2507 GCA_035714225.1 Bryobacteraceae bacterium
TTACTTCGGAGACGAAATTCGATTCCGGCAGCGGTTGGCCCAGTTTCTGGGCGCCGGCCGCGGACGAGAACGTCGGCACCGAAGTGGACCGGTCTCACGGCATGACACGCACCGAGGTGCATTGCAGCCGGTGTGGAGCCCATCTCGGTCATATCTTCGAGGACGGACCCGCGCCTACGCACCTGCGGTATTGCATCAACTCCGCCGCCCTCGACTTCGAACAGGCAAAGAAAGCCGGCGAATAACTCTCGCGCAGTTGTTATAACGAAAGGGATGGAACGGAAACAACTAGGCGATAGCGACATGCAGTTGACGCGCATCGGAGTCGGCGCGTGGGCGATGGGTGGCGGCGGCTGGGCCTTTGCCTGGGGGCCGCAGGACGACGACCAATCCATTGCCGCAATTCGAGCCGCTTTGGATGCCGGGGTCAACTGGATCGACACCGCGGCGGTTTACGGATTGGGCCATTCCGAAGAGATCGTGGCTCGCGCGGTCGAGGGCCGTGCGGAGCGCCCGTATGTCTTTACGAAATGCGAGCGCGTCTGGAATGAGCGCCGCGAGATCAGCGGCAGCCTTAAAGCGGACTCCGTGCGGCGCGAATGCGAAGACAGCCTGCGCCGCCTGAAGCTCGATTACATCGATCTCTATCAGATTCACTGGCCCGATCCGGACGAGGATATCGAAGAAGGCTGGGCCGAAATGGCGAAGCTGAAGCAGGAAGGGAAGGTACGCTACATCGGCCTGTCAAATTTCAACGTCCCGCAGATGGAGCGGGCGATGAAGATCGCACCCATTACGTCTCTTCAGCCGCCTTACTCGCTGATTTCCAGGGACGCCGAACGGGATCTGCTGCCGTTTGCCGCCCAAAACAATATCGGCGTAATTGTTTACTCTCCCATGCAGTCGGGTCTGCTCTCCGGCGCCATGACACGGGAGCGCGTCGCGTCGTTTCCACCGGACGATTTCCGCCGCCGCAAGCCGCAGTTTCAGGAGCCGCAGTTAAGCCGCAACCTTCAGCTTGCGGGCAAATTAGGAGAGATTGGCAGGCGTCATGGCCGTTCCGCCGGCGAGGTGGCAATCGCCTGGACCCTGAGACACCCGGCAGTGACCGCCGCCATTGTGGGACTTCGATCCGCGGAGCAATTTGAAGGAGTCAAAGGGGCGCTGGAGTTTCGTTTGAGTGCGGAAGAGATCCAGGAAATCGAGGACTTCCAAACCAGGCTGAACGAGCCGGTGCGGGTCTGAACGGACACCGCTCCGGTTCCTCTGCTATTGTGCTGTCCGCCGCCGCCGTAGGCGCGCCAGAACCATACCGGCGGTCCGCTCCGGCTGGAGGTCGACTTCGAGTTCGCGCAATTCGCGATCGACGATCAGCTTTTCGATTCCGGATCCCAGCGCCGGTGAATTCTGCTCGCTTCTGCGGCGTTCCATCCGGTCGAGAATCGCTGCTCCGATCTCCAACCTTTGCTTCAGGGTAGTCATTACCACTCTCTCCCTTCGTTTCTAAACGCGCAAACGGAGGGCAGAACCTGTCATCGCTATCGGGGAGTCCATCCCAGGTGGCGCTCCAGGAACCGGAATGTCCCCTGCCCGTTGATGGCATGCCCGCCGTTGAAATACTCGATTTCGGTCCGTTCGGGCATTGCGAACTGCGTGTAGAGATATTGCGTCTTCGCATACTCGTAGGCAACCCAGCGGTCGCGCCCCACACCATCGTGGTGGCCGCGCTCCACCATGAACGGGCGAGGAAAAATCAGGTACGTCATCTCGGAGTAGTCGAAAGTGCTGCCCAGGTTAAAGTAAGGCATCTCCCACTCGATGGTGTACATGAAGCTGAACGGCTCGTCTGTGGCCGCTACCTTGCGGGTCCAATTGTTGAAGTCGCCGGAGCAGATGGAGAGCGCGTACTTTTCCAGTACCGCCGGTACTCGCACCGCCGTTTCGCCGCCATAGCTCAGGCCGTAAAAGCCCATCCTTGAGCCATCCACAAACGGCAGGGTTTCGAGCCACCGCAGAAGCTGATCGTGCTGGCCGATGATAAAGGAGAATAGCGACGCTTTCACGCCGTTCGCTTTCCGGCTCAACCAGCGGTAGCGATCTTCGCCGCGGTAGAGATTGTGCGGAGCGAAGACGACGAATCCACGGTCCGCCAGCCGGGCGGCGAAGCGATTATAGGCGTTGCCTTCTACTTCGATTACGTCTTTCGGTACACCATTGCGCCCGTGCTGGCAAACCACCACCGGGCGTTTTTCTCCCGGCCCGATGTTTTTCGGCACCAGCAGCACTCCCCAGGCGAAGACATCCGGCCAGACGTCAAGCACTACCTCATAGCCGATCCACTTTTCCGTGTCATAGATCTTGCGCGTCCTGGGGTTCGGCGCAAGCATCGGATCGTCGAACCGGCCCATCAGTTCTTTCCAGAAATACTCACGATATTTTCTGGTGCCTTCGAGGAACGCGGCGGGTTCGATGGTGGGATGGCCGAGTTTGGTAGACCAGGGTCCGGG
>DASTMK010000161.1:0-5463 GCA_035714225.1 Bryobacteraceae bacterium
CAGATAGTTGTTCGACTCGGGACGCTGCCCGTTCACCGCGAATGCCTGCGTCGCTTTGATGGAGCCGCCGGCGCTGATAAGGCCGTTTGTCAAAGGCACAACTCCGGCTTGCAGCAATCCAAGTTGAGTAAAGTTGCGCCCGTTCAGCGGGAGATCCGTTATTTGCCTCTCGGTGACGGTCTGGCCCAGCGTATTCGAATCGTGATCGACCGTTTCCGCCACTCCGGACACCTCAACGCGCTCGGAGCCTGTAATGGCCAGTTCGAGCGAAAGCCGGATGGTGCGGTCGATTTCTACCTTCACCTGCGGCACTCGCAATGGTGCAAAGCCATCCGCTTCGGCCAGGAGTTCGTAGTCGCCGGCCGGGAGCGCGGGGAAAGTGAAAAACCCCGATTCGAGAGTGGTTCGAACCTGGCTTTGCCCTGTTTGCTTGTGTTTTACGATCACGCGGGCGCGTGGCACCGTGGCACCCGATGGATCGGTAACCGAGCCGCTGATACCGCCGGACGGCTCCTGTGAGTTCACAATCGTGACGGCAAGGTACAGAACAGCCGCAACCTTCAACCCCAGATGGAGAGTCATCCCAGTGTGTGTCTCGGGCCAGAATATCAGCGCTTGCGGCTGCACACAACAGAATTTATAGGCGATACTCAGGGTTCCAGGGCCATACACGCCATGCCGATCACCAGACGCCATCTTTTACAACTTGCGGCCGCGACCGCTGCCAGCGCCGGACCCAGCCCGGCCATCACAAAGATCGAGGTATTCCCCACGCCGTATCCCGTCGGCGCGCGGTTCAAGTTTTTGCCGAAACCCGAGCGCCCGTCGGTGCTCGTGAAGATCACGGCCGAAGACGGCGCTATCGGGTGGGGACAAAGCGTTCCCGTTCCGACCTGGAGCTATGAGACCACCGAGTCCGTCACCCTGACGCTGCGCAACTATATCGCGCCGGTGCTGATTGGACGCGATCCGTTTGACATCGCCGGTGCGCACGCGCTGATGAACCGCGCCATTTCGCCCTCGTTTTCGACGGGAATGCCGATTGCGAAGGCAGGCATCGACCTCGCCCTGCACGATCTCACGGCAAGGATTCGGGGTCAGAACGTCGCCGAGCGTTGGGGGCGCAAAACGCCGGAGAAGCTGACGCTGAGCTGGACCATCAATCCGCAAACGCTCGATGAAACCGCCAAACTGGTGGAGGAAGGCAAGCGGCACGGCTACAAGCATTTCAACGTGAAGGTTGCGCCGGACCCCAAGTTCGATATCGAGATGTGCCGCATTGTCCGCAAAATGGCCCCGGATGCCTTCTTCTGGGCGGATGCGAATGGAGGCTACGACCTGGCTACGGCGCTTGCGGTGGCGCCGAAACTCGCCGACATCGGCGTCGATGTGCTGGAGCAGCCCATCGCGGCGAATCGCCTGACGGGGTACAGGGAGATTCGCAAGCAGCGCGCCTTGCCGATCCTGATGGACGAGGGCGTAGTTTCTTCCGTCGAGTTGATAGAGTTCATCCGGTTGGGTTTGCTCGATGGTGTGGCGATGAAACCCGCGCGCACCGCTGGTTTATGGGATGCGCGCCGGCAGATTGAGATCGTGCAGGATGCCGGGCTGTTGTTCCTGGGCAGCGGTCTCACCGATCCGGATATCGCGCTGGCCGCCGCGATTCACCTGTATGGGGCTTACAACCTGAAATTCCCTGCCGCGCTCAACGGACCACAGTTTCTGACCGGCAGTTTCCTTGAAAAACCGTTGGTGGTGAGCGGCGGAGACATCGAAATTCCGCGGGGATCGGGATTCGGTGTTCAGATCGATGAAAAGCGAATTCGGTCCATGCAGAACTGATGGGACTTCAGCGCCGTTCTACAATGATCTGGATGAAGCGCTTGCTGCTGTTCCTTGCGGCCGTCTCCATGGCTTACGCACAGACAAATTACGACCTGCTGCTGAAGGGCGGCCACGTTATCGATCCAAAGAACAACCTCGATGCACTGACCGATGTCGCGATTCGCGACGGAAAAATCGCCGCTATTGAACCGTCCATCGAAGCCACCAGGGCCAAAAAAACAATTCAGGTGAACGGGCTCTACGTGACGCCGGGCCTGGTGGATATTCACGTTCATCTATTCACAACAACAGGCATACCGGACGCCTGGGCCGGTGACAACAGCATCCGTCCGGACGATTTCAGCTTTCGCACGGGTGTTACGACGATGGTGGACGCGGGCAGCTCCGGCTGGCGCAACTTCGAGACTTTCCGGCATACCGTCATCGATCGCGCCAGGACGCGGGTATTCGCCATGATCAACATTGCCGGCTTCGGGATGTTGACCGACATCGTGGAGCAGCCTCCAACCGAGATGCGCCCCGAGGAAGTGGCGCGGCTGGCCCGCAAGCATAAGGACGTCGTCGTAGGAATAAAGACCGCACACTACCAGGGGCCCGAATGGGTCTCGGTGGAGCGCGCGGTACAGGCGGGGGAGTCGGCCGGGATACCTATCATGGTGGATTTCGGTTACTTCCTGAAGGAACGGCCGTACTGGCAACTGGTAACGGAAAAGCTCCGGCCCGGCGACATCAGCACGCATGCCTTCCGCGGACCGGCGCCATGGATCAATGATAGCGGTAAAGTTTACAGCTATCTCTATGAGGCGCGGAAGCGCGGTGTGAAGTTCGACGTGGGACACGGGGGAGGCAGTCTCGTATTCCGCAACGCGGTTCCCGCCATCAAAAACGAATTTTATCCGGACTCGATTTCAACCGATCTGCACACGGGCAGCATGAACGGAGGAATGATGGACATGCCGACTACCATGTCGAAGTTTCTGGTGATGGGCATGCCGCTGAAGGAAGTGGTGCTGCGCTCGACGTGGAATCCGGCGCAGATGATTCATCATCCCGAGGTGGGACATCTTACTACCGGGTCCCCCGCGGACGTGGCGGTTTGGAGCCTGCTGGACGGCAACTTCGGATATGTGGATGCGAGCGGCGGCCGGTTGGAAGGCCGGCAACGCCTCCACTGCGAGATGACGTTGAAAGACGGCCGGATAGCCTGGGACTGGAGCGGACGCGCCGCAACGGACTACAGGCAGTTGCCCGCGGACTACGGCGTGCGCGATGTCGAATTCATCGTGCCGCCGCCAAAGCCGTGAGGCGCTTTACACGCCCAGTTCCGAACGAACCAGCCGGACGCCTTCCACCATGTTGCGGAGCTTTGCGAAGGCTGCCCACCGGGCGGTCTGGCTGAGACCGCAATCGGGCGCAAACGACAGCTTGCCGGCCGGAGCATGTCTCAGGCACAGGCGCACGCGCGCTGCGATCTCCTCTGGCGGTTCGATGTAATAGCTTTTCACGTCCACAATGCCAACGGCCACATCGCAGCGCTTCGCGATTTCCGCGATCATCTCGATCTCGGCGAATTCGCGGCTCGCCATCTCCAGATGGATTTCGTCAACGGGCAAATCGAGAAAGGCCGGGAACATCGGCGCGTAGCGGCGCGGCCCCACCGCGCGCGCCTTGTAATTGCCGAAGCACAGGTGCGTGGACAGGCGGCATTTGCCCCTGACGGATTCGACCGTCCGCGCGAAAATGTCGACAAACCGGCGCGGGTCTTCGCGATACGCATAGCAGCTCATCGACGGCTCGTCGACCGTGATTTCGCGGCAACCCGCCGCGACGAGCGCATCGAGCTCTTTCCGGACGAGAGGGAGCAGCGCCTCCGTGACGGCCCAGCGGTCCTTGTAGGGTCCACCGGGTTGAATACGTCCGCTGAGAGTGTACGGGCCGGGTATACTCGCCTTCAGGACGGGCCCCGGCGTCGCGACGCCGTGCAGGCGCTGGTATTCCGCCACAACACCCAACCCGCGCGGGGCTTCGAGTGTTCCCTTGATCTGGTGTTTTCCCCGCTGGTCATGCGCGGGCGGACCGAAGCGGCGCTCCGGCGCGGCTTCGAGATCGATTCCCTCGAGATAGCCGTAAAAAGAGAGGTTGAAATCAAGCCGGGTCTGCTCGCCGTCCGTGACGACGTCGAGGCCCGCGGCGACTTGGTCGTGCACCGCCGCAATCACCGCGTCTTTCTGCATTTCGGCCAGGTCGGCCGGCCCGAAACGGTCGAGATGAGCGGCGGCGAATTCCAGCCAGCCGGGAAATGGATAGCTGCCAATGACGGTGGTGCGAAGAGGGCGATCTTTCATATTGAGCTCACATGCCAGCCGCCATCTACGGTCACGATCTCGCCCGTGATGTGCCGGGACTCGTCACTCAATAGAAAGACGGATGCTTTGGCGACATCTTCGGCGTCGAGGATCCCTCCGGCGAGCGGCTGCTTGGTTTCCATGTATTGCAGGATTTCCGGATTTTCCTGGGCGCGCTTGCTCATGGGCGTGCGCACCAGTCCTGGAGCGATTGCGTTCACCCTGATCTGATGGCTTGCATAGTAGGCGGCCATGGCCTTCGTCAGAGAGACGATGGCGCCTTTGCTGGCGGCATAGGCATGCGCGGCGAAATGGCGGGGCTCGGGGGAAAACGCAAGAACGCTGGTCATGTTCAGGATGGTGCCGCGCAGACCGGAAGCGGCAGGTTCGGCTTTGAGGAAATGCCGGAGAGCGGCGCGAGAGACCAGAAACGTCGTCTTGAGATTGGCGGTAAGAGTCACATCCCAGCCTTCCTCTGTACATTCATGCAGTGGTCCGTCGCCGAAGCGGCGCCCGCTGATGCCTGCGACGTTGTAGACGGCATCCAGCCGGCCGAAGCGCTCCAGGCAACGCTCGATAGCTTCATCGGCCGCCGCCGGTATCGTGAGATCCGCGACGTGATGGGCGGCGCCGATTTCGCCCGACAGGCTCGCGCAGGAAGTTTCATCGATGCCGGCGAGAAAAACGCGCGCGCCTTCCTCGACCGATAGCCGCGCGGTGGCCGCGGCAATGCCGGTCGACCCGGTGATGAGGCAGACCTTGCCGGCCAGCTTCATTTGTATAAATGAGCGAGGCTTTTCCGGTACGCCTCGTAGAAGCGCTCCAATTGCTCTTCCGCGCTTGTATTGCCGACGAACTGGTGGCTGGGAAGAAGTTCGGGTTTGTGACCGCGCTCTACCAGTAATTCGGCGGTACGGCAGCGAAGCATGTTGATAATCATCGCGCCGGTTACGGTGGATGCCGGTCCTGTGCGCCAGTCCAGCCCCTCCAACTCCACCACACAGTCGCCGGGCGGGCATTGATTGTCGATCACGATATCGGCGAGGTCCGCAAGCTTCTTGCCGGACGAGTGTCCCGGCGGCGCGGTATCGGAGTGCTGCCGGGAAACGAGCGCGATGACGGGCAAGCCGCGCGCCTTCACACCGGCGGCCATTTCTACAATTACCGGCCTGAGCCCGCTGGTGGAGATGATGAGGAAAGCATCGTGCGGACCGAATCGAAAGCCCTTCAGAATTTCCCCGGCGTAGCCTTCATATTTTTCGAGATAAAGCGG
>DASTMK010000162.1:0-13182 GCA_035714225.1 Bryobacteraceae bacterium
CATGTGCGAGCAGTTCGGGCTGGACGCGTTCCATGGCCGGAACCTCGAAATCGACGGCTATCAGGTAGCCGGCCTGGGCTACTCCACTCCGACACCGTTCGACACCCCCGGCGAATACAGCGAGGAAGAAATGGCGCGCAGGCTGAACGCGTTCCATCCTCTCGATCCGTTAATTCTGATCTGCCACTGCCCCCCGCTGGGAACCACGCTCGACAGAATACGGGCGGGCGCGCACGCCGGAAGCCGCGCCGTGCTCGAGTTCCTCGAAACGAAGCAGCCGGCGTATTTTTTCTGCGGGCATATTCACGAGGCGGAGGGCACCACCGAAAAGATTGGTCAAACGACCGCAATCAACGTGGGAAAGCGTGGATTTTTACTTGATTTTGATAAGATTAAAGAAGTAAGCCTATGACAATAGAAGAACTTGAAAGGGAGTTTGAATCGCTCCGCCAGCAGGGTGAAGCTGTGCGGAGCTGGCTTTGACGCTCCCGCCAAAAGGTCCCAGTTACAGAAAATCGAAGAACAATTGAACCATCCTGAATTCTGGTCTCAGCCCGAGAAGAGCCAGAAGATCATGCAGGAAAGGAAGCGCCTGGAAGAAGTGCTTTCAAGCGACAGCCTGATTGGAACGGCGACCTCCGACCTCGAAACGTTGTTCGAGTTGTCGACCGAAGGCGAAGATGTAGCCGCGGAAATTTCCCGGGAGCTGAGCGCATTCCGGAAGCGGTTGGAAGAGCTCGAAACCGGCATGCTGCTGAGCGGGGACAACGATTCGCGCAGCGCCATCGTGACGATTCATCCCGGAGCCGGCGGCACCGAAAGTCAGGACTGGGCGGAGATGCTCCTGCGCATGTATCTGCGCTGGGCAGAGCGACACAATTTCGAAGCGGTGGTAACGGACCGGCTGGAGGGCGAAGGGGCGGGCATCAAATCAGTCACCTTCGAAGTGAACGGTGAAAATATTTACGGTCTGCTTCAGGGTGAGGTCGGAGTACACCGGTTGGTGCGAATTTCACCGTTCGATACCAATGCGCGGCGGCACACTTCGTTTGCCTCCGTTTTTGTTTACCCGCAGATTGACGATGAAATCAAGATCGAGATCCGTCCGGAAGATCTCCGCGTGGACACGTTCCGGGCAAGCGGCGCGGGCGGTCAACACGTCAATCGCACAGACTCGGCCATCCGGATGACGCACCTGCCCACGGGCATCGTCGTGCAATGCCAGAACGAACGCTCGCAGCACAAGAACCGCGCGAGTGCGATGAAGCAGCTCAAGGCGCGCCTTTACGAACACGAGATGGAAAAGAAGCGTGCCGAGGACCGGAAACTCGAAGATACCAAGCTCGACATCGATTTCGGCAGCCAGATCCGCAGCTATGTGCTCGCACCGTACCGCCTGATCAAGGACCACCGCACCAAACTGTCTATCGGAGATGTCGATCGCGTTCTGGATGGAGACATCGACGAGCTTATCCACGCCTTCCTTGTGTACCGGAAGACCGGCAGAGTGTCCGGAGATGGCCGCGACGAGTTGCCGGAGTAGCAGGGCATGGTGGATGAGGAGGTGCTGGGAGCCGCAGCCTCACTGATCCGCGAAGGCAAGCTGGTTGCATTTCCCACCGAAACCGTTTACGGGCTTGGCGCGAACGCCCTCGATCCCGAAGCGGTGGCGCGCATCTTCGAGGTGAAGGGCCGGCCCTTCACCAGCCCGATCATCGTCCACGTCCAATCCGTCGACATGGCGAGAAATCTGGTCGAACGATGGCCGGATTCCGCCGAACGCCTGGCGAAGAAGTTCTGGCCCGGGCCGCTCACCCTCGTGCTCCGCAAACACGCGAAGCTTCCGGATGTGGTTACGGGGGGATTGGATACCGTAGGACTGCGCGTGCCAGCTCACCCGGTTGCTCTCGAATTGCTTCGCATTTCCGGCGTGCCGATCGCTGCCCCCAGCGCCAACCGTTTCTCGGAACTCTCGCCAACCACCGCCGAGCACGTCCGCCAGGCGCTCGGCAACTCCATCGAGATGATCGTGGACGGAGGGCCGTCCACCGTCGGAATCGAATCCACTGTGTTGTCGCTATGTGACGACACGCCTGTGCTGCTACGGCCCGGAATGATCTCGCAGCCGGATATTGAAGCGGTGATCGGCCCTATCGAAGCAATGCTGGGAATTGTGACGTCCGGAGCACATCCGTCGCCAGGACTTCATCCCCGCCATTACAGCCCGCGCACACCCCTTCTCCTGGTAGTCCAGGGACGTGTCCCGAAGCGAGGCAACGGGATGTATATCGGCTTTGAGGCGCGCTCGAAGGCCGCCCGAACGATGATCCTGCCGCTTGAACCGGCGGCTTACGCAGCAGAGCTCTATCAAATACTCCATGAGGCTGATAACGGCAAATGGGACTGGATTGCCGTGGAATGTCCGCCAGATACCCCGGAATGGGCTGGTATCCTGGACCGGCTCAACCGCGCAGCTCAAAAATAGCTTGTTAACCGTAGTTTAATCGTGTAAGATAATCCTAGTTTATGCGCTGGGAATATCCTCTGCTATTGTTGTTACTGGTCCCTGCCCTTCTTCATGCACAGGCGACCGCCACCCTCACGGGCCGTGTTCTTGATCCGGCCGGAGCGCCCGTCGAGTCAGCGACGGCCATCGTTGAAAATGCTCTTGCCGGCTTCCAGAAAGAGGCGAACACCGATGCCGAAGGCCGGTTCACCATCGCCAATCTGCCGTTTCAGAGTTATGTGTTGACGGTCCGGAAACCGGGCTTCGCAATGGAGCGGCAGAAGGTGAGCTTACGTACCAATGTTCCCGTGCCGGTGGAAGTACGGCTCGCGTTAGAGCAACAGGTGACTCAAGTGGAAGTGAGCGGAACCGATCCGGGCGCTCTGATCGAACCGGAAGCGACGGGAACCAGGACCGAACTGAGCGCAACCAGTTTTTCCAGAATGCCCTTGCCCGCCGGAAATCGCGGTTTAGAGTCCGTGCTTCTGAGTTTTCCGGGGTTCGCCGCGAACGCCAACGGCGCCATCCACCCACGCGGAGCCCACAACCAGATGACCTACGTTATCGACGGAATGCCGGTGAGCGATCAACTCACCGGATCGTTCGCGAATGCGGTCGATCCGAGCATTGTGCAGAACATCGAACTGTTCACGGGCAACATCCCGGCGGAGTATGGCAATAAGATCTCGGGTGTGGCGGTCATTACCACACGCTCCGGTTCCGGGACCGGCCGCAGCTTTTCGGGAAGCGCACAGATCGGCGCCGCGCAATTCGGCACGCTGTCGCAAGTGTCGCAGTTCGCGGGTGGGACAGACCGCTTCGGCTACTTCGCATCTTTCAGCGCCGTCAAAAGCAACCGGTTTCTGGACCAGGTTTCGCTGGATAACCTGCACAACGGCGGCAACTCCGAACGCGGCTTCGCGCGATTCGACTATCACGCCTCTCCGCGCCATCAGTTTCGAATGAACCTGCTGGCGGGCCGTTCTTCCTTCGAACTGGCGAATCTACGTTCGCAGCACGCGGCCCGCCAGGACCAGCGCCAGTTACTCCGGGATTTTTCAGCCTCCCTGGGATGGCTGCATACCCTCAACGCGCGTGCGACTTTCGATTCTACGGTGTCCTACCGAACGTCCATTGCACAACTGTTTCCGAGTGCGGGCGATACACCGGTGACAGCCGCACAGGCCCGGCACCTTTCCACCCTTGTCGTCGCGAACCGTATCAGCCTTCTGGCGGGGCCGCACACGTTACGGGCCGGCGTCGACGTACAACACTTCCCCATCAGTGAGAATTTCAGTTTCGGTATCACGGATGGCAACTTCAACCACCCCGCATCGCAAGCATTCATCCCTACGCTTCTGCGCCACGATCTGAGCCGTGGCGGATCGCTGTTTTACTTTTCCGAACGTGCGGCGGGGAACATGTATTCCGGATTCGTGCAGGACAACATCCGCTGGAGAAGGTTCGCCTTCTCACTTGGGTTCCGATATGACGCTTATCGCTTCCTGGTGGATGGGAACCAGTTGCAGCCGAGAATCGGCGTTGCCTTTCACGTTCCCGAAACCGGCACTGTATTCCGGGCCTCGTACAACCGGACCTACCAGACGCCGCCGAATGAGAATCTGCTGCTTTCAAGCTCCGATCAAGCTGCCGTCCTGGTACCGGCGGGAGTGCGGGATGCCTTGGGCGGGGCCTATGCCCGCATCCGGCCGGAGAGGCAAAACGTGTATGAATTAGGCCTCCAGCAGGCCGTCGGACGGAAGGTGAGCTTCAACGGGTCTTTCTACCACAAGAATTCGCGCGACCTTCAAGACAACGACAACTTTTTCAACACGGGCATCATCTTTCCGACGTCGCTGCTCCAATCGCGCGTGAACGGCGCTGAGGCGCGCGTCGCCTTGATCCCTACACGTGGATTCACTGCGTCGGTCAGTCTCACTCACTACCATGTGGTGGTTACGCCTCCGTTTACGGGCGGCCTGTTTCTGGGCAGCACGGCCGTGGATCTGCTCAACTCGGGACCCTTCGTGATCGATCACGACCAGACGCTCGCCGCCCACGGCATGGTGCAATATAGCTTTGCACGCGGTTTCTGGGCCAGTACGTCGATTCGTTACGACAGCGGGCTGGTATCGAATCCTTCCGATCCGGCAAAAGTGGCGGCCGATCCGGACTATTTCGACCTGTTACCCTATGTGAACCTGGATTCGAACATTCCGCGCGTGAGACCCCGGACCATTGTGGATGCCGCCGTGGGATACGAGAAGCGCAGCAACGAACGCACCATCTGGGACGTTTCGGTCCAGCTATCGAATATCACGAACGCCACCGCTCTGTATAATTTCCAGTCGATTTTCGTAGGCACTCGCCTGGTGCAACCTCGAACGGCCGGTGTGAAGCTCCGGTTTTTCTTTTGATTTCCCCATCCACGCGGTCGCGGTAACTGCTACTATTCATGGAAAGTGGTTAGGGCACTCGCTACGGCGATCCTTTTCGCCGTCTCTCTGGGAGCACAAACCGGCTCGCCGTTGGCCGATCGCGCCGTGGAATATCTGCAGGCCCTGATCCGAATCGATTCCAGTAATCCACCGGGTAACGAAAGCCGGGTCGCCGAATATCTCCAAACCCTGGCAAATGAACACGGCATTGAGAACGAGCTTCTCGGCGGCGATCCGGAGCGGCTGAATTTCATCGCGCGCTTGCGCGGCACCGGCAGGGAGAGGCCGCTGCTGCTGATGGCTCACATGGATGTCGTGCCCGCGGAAACCGAGCAATGGAATGCGCCGCCCTTTTCCGGCGAGGTTCGGGACGGCTTCATTTACGGACGCGGCGCCTTGGATGCCAAGAACCTGCTGGCCGCCCATTTTGCCGTATTGGTGGAATTGAAGCGCCGCTCGGTGAAGTTGAAGCGCGATATCATTCTGCTGGCGGAAGCGGACGAGGAGGCAGGGGCGTCCGGAATCCGGTGGCTGATCGAAAACGCCTATCCGAAGCTCGATGCCGAGTTTGCGATCAATGAGGGCGGAAGCGCCGTGGACATGTCTTCCGGCGTGCGCCTGTTCCAGATTCAAACGGCGGAGAAGATTCCCACACGCCTGTTGTTGACCGCGCAGGGAACGGCCGGACACGGTTCCATGCCCCGCCCGGACAACGCCATCGTCCGCTTAAGCCGGGCCATCACGCGTCTGATGGACGAAGAACAGCCGGTACGATGGAATTCTACAACGCGCCGGTACTTCCGGCAGATCGCCGAATTGCCGGGGTACCGCTGGCTGGAGAAGCTGTTGGGACGGCTCGAAACCGATCCGGTAAACGCCGCGGCAGAGATCCGTCCGCGCGCCCCGGAACTCGACGCAATGCTGCGTACCACCATCAGCCCGACCATGCTGACGTCCGGCGTGAAGATCAACGTCATTCCCAACACCGCCCAGGCCGGGCTGGATGTACGGCGATTGCCGAATGAAACGCGTGAAGAAGTGATCAGCCGGTTTTCGCGCATCATCAACGACCGCACGGTGAGCATTTCATCGGCCGGAGAACCGGAGGCACCCGCGGCCGAGCCGAGTTCCCTGTCAACCGCGCTGTACCGGGCCATGCATTTCGTGTTCTTGAACTCGCATCCCAAGGCTGCCGTAGCACCCTTCATGAGCCGTGGAGCCACCGATGCAGCCTTTCTGCGGGAGAAGGGTATGGCCGTCTACGGAGCGCCGCTCTTCCTGAAAGAACCCGGAGAAAGCCGCGCTCACGGAAACGACGAGCGAATCTCGCTTTGGAACATGAGACTGGGCACCGAGATGTTATGGAACATACTCATCGCTGTGGCGGTAGAAGATAACGCCGGCGCCGGCTAGCTCTTCGAGAAGGGGCGTCTGCGGATAGGGGTGTCCTTTGTAACGTCTGAATCCCTCTCCGTACTCGATGCCTACGCCGGCTCCGGTGTCGCGAGTCCACATTTCCATGGTCATCAGGTAGTCGTCCATGCCATGATGCTCCAGCAGCCATTTCCGCTGGCTTTCGTGCCGGGCCAGCATGTCCCGCTTTAATTGAAACGTTGAGGCGACGTCTACTACGAAATCGGGGATAACGGGAACTTCGTCGCGGTCCAGGCCGCTGATGGGATTCATAAAATACAGGTGCGGAATAGCGGCCAGCGGCGGAGCGGGATTCGGATCGCCCGTCAGGTAGTTGGGAGCAGGCGCCGCGAAGCAGGCATCCGTCACCAGCTTGCTGGTGGCTTCGTGGTCGCACATGTAGTCCGTGGGGGAAGCGGTCAGTACCAGGTCCGGCTGCGTTTTCCGCAGCAACTCAACCACCCTGCGGCGCGAGGGGTCGTCGATAAAAATCGAAAGATCGCGGAATTCCGCACAAATATAGTTTGCTCCAATCAGGGAAGCCGCATTCGCCGCTTCCACGCGGCGGATTCGCGCAATCTCCTCGGAAGAATAGTCGTGCGAGCCGCAGTCGCCGGGAGTCATAGTCACGATGGTGAGGTGATGACCGCGTTGGGACAGGAGGGCGAGAGTGCCCCCTGCCAGAATCTCCGCATCGTCCGGGTGTGCGTGAATCGAGAGAATGCGCTTGGGAACAGGCATTCTGTTATTCTATCGCTCTTGCGCGAATCACCCTTGTAAAGACGGCGACTTATGAGAGGATTTATACATGCAGGAGCACAGTTCGGTTCTGCCGGTTGGTGTCACCGCCGAAGCTGTGCGAGAGCAACTGGAGCGCATTCTGGAAAGCGACATGTTCGCACACTCCATGCGACTGAGCCGGTTCCTGCGATTCACGGTTGCCGAGGCCCTGGAGGGGCGCAGGGAACATCTGAAAGAACACACCATCGGGGTTCACGTTTTCGACCGGACCATGGATTTCGATCCAAGAACCGACTCCATCGTCAGGGTGGAGGCACGGCGTCTGCGGTCGAAACTGGAACGCTACTACACTTCCATCGGGAGCAGGGACCCCATTGTGATTCTGTTCCGGAAGGGCCGTTATTGGCCGGTCATCCGCCTCAGGGAATCGCTGGTACAGGACCGTCGAGGCACCGGCTTCGAGACGGTCAGAACCTGGAAGTCGATCGCGGTGTTGCCCTTCAGGAATCTCAGCGGCGCGCCCGGCAACGATTATCTTTCAGAGGGCGTGGTTCAGGAACTCGTTAGCGCCCTGACGAAGATCGATAACCTGCGCGTCGCTGCCAGAACCTCTCTATCGCGCTTTGGCGGCGAGGAACGGGACGCCGTGCGAGCGGGCGAGGAACTCGGGGCCGACATGATACTGGATGGTACTATCAGCGTGCAGCCCGGATCGATCCATACCAGCGCCACGCTCACTTCTGTTCGCGCCGGCCAGGTGCTATGGTCGGATTCTTTCGAAGCCCAGTCAGACGACCTGCTGCGCGTTCAGGAAAAAATCGCCGCTTATATCGTCCGTTCCATCGCGGCAACGGTGAGCCGGGAATTGTCGGCCGCACAGACTACCACATCCCCGGCGATCTTGCGGCAGGAGAGAATTGCAGCCTACATGGGCCGGCACCTTACGGAGAAAGCGTTGCGAAGCGCGCTCGCCTGCTATGAGGCAGCGGCCGCCGGAGCGCCGGCGGACGGGCGGTTGAACTCCGGTATTGCCGAATGCTGGCTACTGTTAGCCCTCTTCGGCCGGACGGCTTCCGCCAATGCTGCCGCGAAAGCCGGCTCCTTCGCCGCAATGGCGCTCGAATCCGATTCGCTCGATCCGGCTGCCAATGCGGTTCTGTCCGTACTATCGGGTTTGCCGCCGTCCGGCGCCTCCGGCAGGGATCGCCATCTTAAGATCTGCCTTTCGCAAAGCGGCCGCGCAAGCGCCCGGACACTGGCGGTTTGCGCGCAGTCGCTGGCCTGCGCCGGACGTCTGGAGGAAGCCATACGAACCGCGCACGCGGCGAATGACTTCGACCCCGTAGAGCCGTATGCGAATGCCGTGCTCGGAGAACTCCTCTGGGCCACGGGCTTCCCGGGCATGGCGATCTCACACTTGCGGGAGAGCATCGAAATCGAACCCGGCTGCGCTCCCCTCCACTGGGCACTCGGTCTCGCGGCATCAGGAACACAGGATCACGTGCTTGCCCTACGTCATCTGGAAGTGGCGTGGGAGCTTTCGGACGGCGCCGGCTATGCGGGAGCCGGACTTGCGCACGCACTCGCTATGGACGGCCAGCCATCCCGCGCATTCGAGTTGCTGCACGCGCTCGAAGAACGCGCTGCGGAATGCTGGTTTGAACGGAGCTTTGTGTACCTGGCGCTGGGAGATGTTCAGAAAGCCCTCAATTCACTTCTCAAAGCGATTCAATCGAGATCGATCTGGTATCCCCGCATCTACGTATGGCCTCAATTTGCCCAACTGCGATCACACCCGCAAGTTGCGGCGGCGGTTGATACGTCCGAAGACTCCACTCTCCAAGCATCCTCGGCGGGAGGCAACGGCGGATAGCCCTGCCCGGGCCTCCGCCGCACCCCGATCATACGAAGCTGCGCACCCCCGCGGCTTCATCCGAGAAAACTTCAAACACCGTGTACAACTTCGTGATCTGGAGCAGATCCTGAACACGGTGCGTGAGATTCAGCAGCTTCAACTGTCCGCCATTATTGGTGACAGTCGTGAATGCAGTAACCAATTCCCCGATACCGGAACTGTCGATATACGACACTTCGGCCAGGTTAATCAGCAACTTCTTATTGCCCTTTGCAATGTGATCGCGGACGGTATCGCGGAACGTACTCGAACCCTCGCCCAGCGTGATCCTGCCGGCCGCGTCTATCACGGTCACATCGCCCACTTGTCGACTACTCAACTTAACGCTCAATGATGGAACCTCCTCAAATGAACCCTCACGAACTGCGCGTACGGTAGAGCACCAGGCTCAGTTCTGTTCCGCCGCTTTCGAGATGCCTGACATGAAACTCGTCCACGAATGCCCTGATGAGCAGGATACCGCGGCCGGATTGACGAAGCAGGTTTTCCGCCGCCAGCGGATCGGGAAGCGATGCCACGTCAAACCCCTCGCCTTCGTCCTGAATACGTATCGTCAGCCGGTCCGGCGCTTCAGACACCGCCAGGCGTACCTTCTTATGCGCGCTGTATCGATTTCCGTGAACAACCGCATTCACCATTGCTTCGCGAATGGCGACGCCGATCTTATGCAGTTCGTCCTCGCCGAAGCCGACATCCGTGGCCGCACGCAGGACAATCTGCTCGGCGGTATCCACGCTGTCCAGGGTCGAATCCAGCACCGTTTCCACGCTCCTGTTCTCGCCGCTGCGGTTTGATGGCATAATTTCGAGGGCGGCCGTGGCGTGGCCCGGTCGAACCCGTTAACTTATTACGAAAGAAGGACAAAAGTCAAGGCCAGGGCATTCTCCGAGATTCACCGGGTGGCAGAAAAACTCGTAGCTGAGCCGCGACGGCAACGGAGCGGTCATGTCGCACGCCCGGCACTCTCCGGCTCCTCAGCGCACCTTCTCCGGCTTCGCGAAAGCTCCCTTCATTTGTGTGGGCAACTGCCAGACGCCGCCGTTTCTGTCCGCAAAGTAAAGGCTGGAATCGGAAGGCGCCAGGGCGTTGCCGTCCGCCCAAATTGCATAAAAGTCCGGATGCGCATGAAGAGGGCGGCGCACGTAGGTATGGTTGTATCTGCTGCCCTGCGTCAATTTTCTTACCATTTTCCAGCTTTTGCCTTCGTCGCCGCTGGTCCACATCTCGATCTCGCCGCCGGTGCCATGCGGCTGAGGTCCGGCGCCGGTTGGGGCGATGAGGCGCCAGGTCCCGTCGCTCTCGAGATAGATCGAGCCGTAATCGTAGTTGTGATCGCTGGCTGCGACGGGTTGAAAATCCCAATTCTTACTGGTCCAGCGGGCGGTCCGGAACATGCGCGGGCCGTTTTCCGGACCAGACTCGTATCCCTTGCTTGTCATGTAAAGAATAACCGGCCGGCCCCTGCTGTCATACTGCACGTCCTTCAAATACACAAGCAGTCCCTGGCTCCGGTAATCGCGGACAAGAGCCGGGTTCTGTTCTGTAGTGACCGGAATGTCGACGGTCTCGCCGCCCGCCGTGACCCACGTATCGCCGAAGTCGCGGGTTTCAAGGTAATAGAGGTTCGTGCGCTGGTTCAGGCCCAATGGCGGAGGATGAATGTTAAACGCGGTTCCAACGCGCGCGCCGCCGGACCAACTCACCTGGTAATGGCCCTGTAGCGCAAAGGCAAGCCGCCGTGGCGAACTCCATTCCCGGCCATCGGGACTGACCATCCAGTACAAGGCACGGCCCGGGGACCGGCCCTTCTCCGCCTTCTGATACCGCGTGTGAAGGAACAGGAATCCCCGGCCCGGCACATACCAAGGTTGCGGATAGGAGAAATTCGTCTCCTGAATCAGCTCGAAATCGATGATGGAATACGGCTTGGCGCTCTTATGGATGTAAGACGGCCGGGAGGTGCCGTGCGCGCTCGAAAAGATCCAGATGTAACCCTCGCCGTCGATGGAGATCGTGGGGTTGTCGTGGGCGTCATCGGTTTTCTTGTCCAGCAGCAAAACGGGCCGGGGGACCTCGCCGGTCGCATGATCGAAGTAGGAGACCATGTGCAGCAGCCGGTTATGCGTCCCTTTGGCCGTCCCTCCGTAGCAGAAGAAGGTTTTGTTCGCCTCTTTCGAATAAATCGCGATGGGAGCGTGTTGCTGCGGATAAGTGACGAAGCCGCCGCTATATTTGTAAACGTACTTGTCGTTTGAAGGTTGGTTGTAATACCAGATGCCGCGGTAACCGTCTTCCGTCGGCCGCTCCGCCGAAAGTCCGGGCATAGCCGCGAGCAGCAGTAGGATGCTGAATCTCATCGTTCTTAGAATAGAACCTATGAGCACGGAAACGTTCCGCCGGCACTGCCTCTCTTTTCCACACGCGACCGAGCAGGTGCAATGGGGCGACAACCTGGTGTTCAAGGTGGGCGGCAAGCTGTTCGCAATTACGTCACTGGAGCCGGGAGGCCACTTCGCCTCGCTGAAATGTTCTCCCGAACGGTTTCACGAACTGGTGGAGCGTCCCGGAATAGTGCCCGCTCCATACCTCGCGCGAGCGTATTGGATCGCGTTGGAACGCGAGGATGCGGCCGGGCACGCAGAGTTGCTCGAACTCCTGCGCGAGGCTTATGAGATCGTCCTGGCGGGACTACCGAAAAAAATTCGCGAGAGCCTTGGAACCACGAACGCAAACCAACCCAAGCGCAGCCGCAAACGAACGGCGTAATAGGACGTTACGCCTATTTCCGCCGGCTTTTCTCCACCCGGATTACCTTGACATCCGACATCGCGATCAGCCCTTTGCCGATCATCTGCTCCACTTCCGGTACCAGGAGGGCCAGGTTTTCGGCTGTATCCACGATGCTGATCAGCACCGGGCGCTCTTCGCGGAGGGGGTGCCCCCCACCTGGCGGGCTGTCGCCGTAGCCTTCAATGCCGGGAATCACCGTCGCACCAGCGATCCCTGTTTCCTGGCACTTGGCCACGATGGCTTCGTACAGCGGCTTGCCGTCGAACACGTCCTGTTCACCGATATGGATCCGAAGCAATTTCGAGGGTTCACCGATCGACATTGGAGATCTCCGGATGGTTGTGGATAATGCGGATGATATCCACGTCCGAGACAACTATGAGGCCGTCCTCCAGCATCTCTTCGATGGCCGTGGCCGCCTCCGCGATGCGGAGCGCCGTATCGATGGTGGATATCATGATCGGGCGATCTTTGGAAAGCCGGCGAGACTGCTCGCTGTCAGGGCCTGTCTTTGCCCCATATCCGAGAATGCCGCGGTAGACGGTTGCACCGGCCACCTGCAACGTCTGCAACTTCTTCACGATGGCTTCGTATAGGGGTTCACCCTGCCATTGGTCTGCTTCGCCCAGGAAGATGCGCAGCATCTTCGCGCGGCCCTGCCTGCGTTCCTGGGGATGTCTGGTTACTTCCGTTTCAGTCATTTTCTATTGGTCGTGTCAATCGACTATTTCAAGATGCCCCGGCGCTCCAGAAAGGCGAATATCCTCGGGTATATCTCTGCCAACTGCTCTTGCGAAAAGCCGTGCTTGCCGCCGGCGATGGGAATCAGCTCCGCATCGGCGCCCTCGTCGCGCAGCTCCCTGGTAAGGTTCACACCGTGTTCATAGGGAACGGTCTCATCGGCATCGCCGTGTATGGTGAGAATCGCAGGCAGGTCTTTCCGGACGTAGCTGGCAGGTGAGACGCGCCTGGCAAGCACCAGGCGGGCTTCCTGCTCCGGAACCCATGTCACCGCATATTTGCGCATGTTAGGGCCTTCGAGTTGATCGCCAACATCCGTGATGCCATAAAAATTCACGACTGCCGCAACTTTCGCCGGTTTGCCCAGCCGGGCCGATTTCGGTACCATGCCCACCATCAAGGCCAGGTGCCCGCCCGCCGAACCGCCGGTGACCACAATACGGTCCCGGTCGACGTTATAGCGGCGTGCGTTGTCGCGAAACCAGTTGGCTGCCTTCAGGACATCTTCCACTGCTGCCGGGGCGGGCGCGGCTTTCGCCAGCCGGTACTCCACGTTCGCGACGACGAATCCTTTTTCAAGGTACGGCAGACAGAAGTTTCGAACCATGCTTTCCTTTGTGCCGTTCACCCATCCGCCT
>DASTMK010000163.1:0-3554 GCA_035714225.1 Bryobacteraceae bacterium
GAGAAAGAACGCAAGTGGCAGGCCGGCGATAAGGAGTTCACCACACCGCACGGTCGCAGTATCTTCGTTCAGGACGCTCTTGCGGACGGCCCGATTCTGGCTTTCGAGATGAACGGCGAACCACTCGCTGCCGAACACGGCTATCCCTTGCGCCTGATTCTTCCTGGATGGTACGGCATGGCCAATGTGAAGTGGCTGCGCGCCATCGAGGTGATTGACCGCCGCTATGAAGGCCGCCACATGGCCCGCAATTATCACAGCCTGCGAAAAGCCGGCACGGCGGGTAGCGGCATCTGGCTCGACACGTCCATTTCCAGAATGAACTTGAAATCCGTTGTGGCGCGGGTTATACGCAAACGCTCCGGGACACAGGTGGAACACGTCATCCATGGGGCGGCATGGAGCGGAGAGTCTCCTGTCCGTACCGTTGAAATACGTGTGGATTCCGGCCCATGGGTGGAAGCGCGCGTGGACCGCCGTGAATCGGATGCTGCGTGGCTGTTCTGGTCGTGTCTGTGGAAAGACGCAAAGCCCGGGCCGCATACACTGGTATCGAGAGCAATCGACACGCGCGGCGCCATCCAGCCTACAGAGGAAGAACTGCGGGAGCGGCTGGCGAGCGCCCGCGAAGATAATGCGCAATGGCCTCGTACCTTGATCGTGCCCCCATATTGACTCGGCGTGCCGTTCTCAGCCTGGTTGCGCCCGCCGCTGCCTTCCAGCGCAATGAAACAAAATTGGGGAAGATTGATTTTCCCGCGTCCGGTTCTCCCCAGGCCCGGGAGCGATTCCTCCGCGGCGTAATGTATTTGCACAGCTTCGAATACGACGACGCGCGCGAGGAGTTCGCCGCCGCCCGGCAGGCCGATCCCGCTTTCGTCATGGCGTACTGGGGCGAAGCCATGACGTACAACGAGCCGCTGTGGTACCGGCAGGACGCGGAGAGTGCCCGCAAAGCGCTCGCTCGCCTGGCGCCTGCACGCGATGAGCGCCTGAAACGCGCGGCGACCGAACGCGAACGGGCCTGGCTTGGCGCCGTCGAGGTGCTCTATGGCTCCGGATCGAAAGAGCAGCGCGATTTTGCGTACTCCGACGCCATGCGGCAACTCTGGAGCGCGTATCCCGACGACCTGGAGGCCGCGTCTTTCTACGCCTTGTCGCTGCTCGGCACAAGCCACCACGGAAGGGACACGCGCATCTACATGCAAGCCGCCGCTGCCGCCGAAGAGGTGTTTGCGCGGAACCGGGAGCACCCGGGCGCGCTCCACTACCTGATTCATTGCTACGACGATCCTCTCCACGCGCCGCTCGGGCTCCGGGCCGCTCGCATCTATGCCAAGGTGGCTCCTGCTGCCGCTCACGCTCTGCACACGCCCTCGCACATCTTCATCGCGATGGGCATGTGGGATGATGTGGTTTCCTCGAACGAGGATTCCTGGGCCGCCTCGGAGGCCCGTTACAAGCGAAAGAACCTGCCGCTTGAAGACCGCGGCTATCACGCGCTCTGGTGGCTTGGGTACGCTTACCTGCAGCAGGGACGGTATAAAGAAGCACGCGGGCTGTTGAGCATCGTAGAGGAAGATGCTGTGCGCAGTCCCTCTCCGTTCATCCGGTTCCACGCCGCGCACATGCGCTCCGCCTATGCCGTGGAAACAGGCCAGCAGGAGGTATATCAAAAAGCCTTGGATCTATCGGACCTCGACATCCCGGCAGCCGTCAGCTACCTGTTCGCGCACGGGTTTCTCGCGGCCGTACAGGGCGATGCCGAACCGGCCGCTGCTGCTCTCACTCGGATACGGGAGCGCCGCGACGCGGGCAGGACGCACGAGCCCGCCGGCGGGCATGAGCACCACTTCTATCCACCGGACCTCCAGGTCGCCGGGATCGTAGAGAAGCAGCTCGAAGGAGTCATCGCCATGGCAGGCCGCGAGACAGATCGCGGCTTGCAACTGCTTTCGGATGCCGCCGCGATCGAAGATAAACTGCCTTTTGAATTCGGACCGCCCGTGCCTCCGAAACCGGCGCACGAGCTGCTGGGAGAGATGTTGCTGGCGGCCAACCGTCCGCGTGAAGCGCAAAAACATTTCGCGCTTGCTTTGGAGCGCGCGCCCCGGCGCTCCCTGTCGCTGCTGGGGATCGCCCGGGCCGCGCGGAAAGCAGGTGATGCGGTCAGTGCAAAAGCGGCCTACGCGGAGCTTGCCCAGGTGAGAAAAAAGGCGGACGTTGAATGGGCGGAGTGAGGTTCGCTCACTCCGCCTGCTCGCCAAGACCGCTTGCTGGCGCGCGCGGCTCCGTAATCGCTTCTGAGCCGCGAACGTGAGTGAGCGGTTGTCTGTGACAGTCCCTAAAAGCTGAGCCGCAAGCCAAGGCTGAACTCGCGCTCTTCCGACGCGCTGGTGATTTCACCGAACCCGTTCAGGTTGCGAACGGAGCCGTCAGCGTTGTACTGGATATTGCTCACATTGGCTCCCGGATTGCCAAACTTCGGTGTGTTGGTGATGTTGAAACCTTCCGCCCGGAATTGCAGGTTCACTTTCTCCGTGATGCGGAAATCGCGGAACATGCTTAAATCCCAGTTCACGCGGCCGGGGCCGCGCAGCGAATTAAAGCCGGCCGTGCCGAAACGGGCGTCGTTCACCGCCGCATAAGCAAAGGGATCGAAATACGGCGTGCCGCGGCCGACGCCTCCCAGAATTTCCACTTCCGGCTTGATCTGGTCGGCACGTTGCGTACTGAACGGTGCGTTGAGCGAGGTTCCCGATGCGGTTACCGAGAACGGCCGTCCGGACATCAGGCTGACGATGCTGTTGAGTTGCCAGCCGCCGGCGATTGTGGTGAGTACGCCGTTATCCTTGAGCCAGCGGCGCCCGCGGCCGAAAGGCAGGTCCGTGATGTTTGTGATCTGAAGATTGTGCGTACGGTCGAAGGCACTGACGGAGCGGTTCAGATAATACAAATCGGGAATGGCGACAGGCGGCGTGCCGTCGCTTACGTCCGAACCGGAGTTGGTGATCGACTTGGCAAACGTATATGCCACGTTCATCGATATACCCTGCGCGAAGCGGCGTTGGAGCTGCGCTTGCAGCGAATCGTAGTGGCTTCCGCCGATCGGCGATACCTCGCGCGTATTCGCCGTCCGTCCGAACTTCTGGAACAGTTGCCGTCCGTTGTTTCCTCCGCCCACCGGCGCCCAATTCAACTGCTGGTAGCCGAGTTGCCGGATTTGCCGGGTCGCCACATATCCCACTTCTCCTACGAAGCCCCACTTCAAATCCTGCTGCACGGTAAAGTTCCACGATTGGATGTAACCGCGCCGGAAATTGAGCGGAACGGTTTGCGTGGAAACATTCGCGGGCACATCGATGATCCCGTTGTCGAGGTCTACGGGCTGAATCGGCGGAATTCCATCGGCCAGCCGGCTGGCCGGAAGCATATTGTTGGGAGACGGTTCTACCAGTTCGATCAAAATCGGGTGGTTGGTACGCAGTGGCCGCGAGAGCGAGTACGGGTCGATGCTGATACCGTAGCCGGTGCGGAGGACGGTCTTATCAGTC
>DASTMK010000164.1:0-2923 GCA_035714225.1 Bryobacteraceae bacterium
GCGCGAGTCGGTGATGCCATCGTCGGTGTGAAACCCAACCAGCGCGCCCGCTTTTTCGAGTGCGCCTCCGGTTACGAGGCTCACATCTTTGGCTTCTTCCTTTCCGCCGGGACTATCGAGGACGATGATGGAGCACATTGCCTTCGCCGCGCCGAGTTCCTCCGCTACTTTCCAGCCATCGCTGACATGATGCAGGACGACGCGGATATTGAACTCTTTCGCTACGCGGAGCACCGTCAGGATGTCGTCGTGCCGATGCGTGTGATGGTGGACGACCCGCTTCCCGTCCAGCACCTCCGCCAAAGCTTCCATACGCAAATCCCGCACCGGCAGCTTGCTCGCATCACCGTTCGTCTTGCGGATTTTCTCGCGATACTCCTGCGCTTTGACATACTCTTCGCGGACCAGTGCTGCGGATTTCGCTCGTGTGCCGGGGAACGGGGCGTTGCGCCGGGAATTGGTGCCGTTCGCCATCTTGATTCCGCCCAGTGGCTTGCCGTCCGCGCCGGGAATGAGCAGGTCGTACACTGTGCGGCCGTCCCGCAACTTCAGATACAGCGTCTGGCCGCTGAGCAGATGGCCGGAACCCGGCATCACGTTGACGACGGTGATGCCCCCGGCCTGCGCCTTCTGAATCCGGGCGTCCCGCACGTCGAGGGAGTCCAGAACGCGCACCTCCGGCTGAATGGGAACGCTCGAATCGCCTCCGTCGATGCCGCCGATATGGCTGTGCGAGTCGATCAGGCCGGGCATGACCGTCTTGCCCCGGATATCCTGGCGGCGCGCATTGGGCGGAATTCGTGTGGAAGCGGACGGGCCTACCGCCACGATTTTTCCCTTCTCGATAACGACCACACCGTCGGGAATTTCCGGGCCGGCGATGGGAATGACACGGCCGCCGGTGAAGGCAACGGGGACATCCTGCGCGAAAGCAAGAGACAACCCGAGCGCGAGCGAGCAAAGATTCCGGAGGAGCATAAAAGCAGACCCGCAAAAGAAGCCGATTCCACCGAATCAGATACTTACTTGTGGGTTTCCTCGAACCAATTTATCATCCTCGAACGCGCGGATGAGGAAATCCGGCACGCGTATCACGCTACAATTCTGAGTAAAGTGAAGATCACGATCTCCAAAGAGAACTATCTCAAGGCGATCGCCGAAGCTGAATCCGAAGGAGAGACGGTAATTGCAGCGACGCTGGCGCGCTGGCTGAATGTATCTGCGCCCGCCGTTGCAATGGCCGTCCGGCGCCTGAAACGGGATGGACTCATCCAGGTGGCGGCCCAGGGCGAGATTACGCTGACGCGGGCCGGGAGGGATATTGCGACCCGCCTGCTGAACCGCCATCACCTGATCGAACGCATGCTCACCGAGATCTTCGGCATGGAGTGGTACAAGGTTCATGACGAAGCCGAGCAACTGGAGCATGCGGTTTCCGAGGATTTCGAACGCCGCCTGGCGGAGCGCCTGGGGACCAGCCAGGCCTGTCCCCACGGCAACCTCGTGGGATTGGACCGCCCTGAGGACCGCCGGCAGAAAGGGCTGATTCCCCTGGCCGAAGCGCCTGGGGGCACCGATGCTACCGTCGTCTCCGTCTTCGAACGTGACCGCCAGTTGCTCGAATACCTCGATACCCTTGGGGTCCGTCCGGGGGCGCGCTTCGGTGTCCTGAATCAGAACTACGATCAGACGCTCACGTTGAAGATCAACGGCCGCGATGTGCCGCTGGGCCGCGCCGCGGCGGAGAAGGTCTGGGTCAGGATGGCGGACCCGTCTGCGAGAATGTAGATACGGTGTTGCCCAGCAAGCTTTTCGTCTTTATGCTGCCGCTCACGCTGTTGGCACAAGGCGAGTGGACCATCTATAGCTCTCGCGGCATTGAGGTCATCTCCAATGCAAGCAACCGCGCGGCACGCCGGACATTGAACGAAATCGAGCAATTCCGCAACGCGGTGGGCACCATGCTCGGCGTCCAGGATGCCGGTTCGAGGTGGCCGATTCGCGTCCTGGTGCTGAAACGCAGCCGGGACCTTACGGTTCCGCCATCGCTCCGCCTGGCGCGCGATGCCTATATCGGAGGCGTTATCGCGGAATCGGATCTGCCGGCATTATTCCGGCGGGATCTTACGCGCATTCTGATGGACGATAACACGGGCCGCATGCCCGCCAATATCGAGAAGGGACTGGAGACGCTTTTCACCACCTTACAGATTGATGGCACGCGCGTAACATTGGGCGCTCCTCCGCCCGCGCCGGAGCGTGACCGGGATTGGGCGCGCGTGCACATGCTGGCGGTGACGCCGGAGTATAGCGGCAAGCTGCGAGTGCTGCTCGGGAACCTGCAGCGCGGCGTTCCCGAGGACGTAGCTTACCGAAACGCGTTCGGCAAGCTGCCACAGCAGATCGAACGCGAAGTGGATACCTATGCGCGAGGGGAGAATTCCGGTACGATCCCACTTTCGGGTCTCCCGCTCAATCCTCAGCGCGATTTCGTGGAGAAGCCCTACAGCGATCTCGCGGCGAAAATCGCTCTGGCGGATCTTACGCCAGGCAGGGCGGCGTACGAAGCCATTCTGAAATTGGAGCCGGGCGCCGCGGCCGCGCACGAAGGGCTAGGGCTCATAGCGCTGCGGGAGAAGCAGCCGGAGGAAGCGCGGCGGCATTTCGCAGCCGCTGTGGAAGCGGGAAGCAGAAGCGCCCAGGCACAACTGGAGGCCGGCAACGCCCGGCAGGCCGCGGAATTGAATCCGAAGTGGGCCGAACCTCACATCCGCCTGGCCCGCGACACACCGGAACCAGCCCAAAAAATCGACCATCTGACAAAAGCCACGGCGATTGATCCGCGCAATTCGAAACTGTGGAAGGAACTTG
The DNA here is from genome assembly GCA_035714225.1 of Bryobacteraceae bacterium. Classification (GTDB taxonomy): domain Bacteria; phylum Acidobacteriota; class Terriglobia; order Bryobacterales; family Bryobacteraceae; genus CAADGY01. Next base: position 2,872 of record DASTMK010000164.1, read on the forward strand.
CCGAATTGCTCGAAGCCGAAAACCGTTTTGCGGACGCGGCAAAAGCCTGGGC
>DASTMK010000165.1:0-2479 GCA_035714225.1 Bryobacteraceae bacterium
CAGATACTCCGGCTCCACGGGCGCGGAAGCGGCAGACGGTTCGCCGTCCTCGTGTGCCTCGGGCGCTCTTTCGTCCTGCCAGGATGTTCCCTTGGCGACCGCCTCCAGAAACGAAGCGTAACGCGAGGCCACCAGATCCCAACTGCACTCGCGCTCCACCCATGTCCTCGCCTTCGTGCCAAGGTGAGCGGCGAGATCGGGCCGCGACACCAGAAGGTTGAGGTACTCGAATATCACATCCTCCTCGGTGGCGTCCACGGGAACGTGCAGACAAACCTCGGCTGGAAATTCGCAAAACGCGCCGACACCGGAGACCAATACCGCTTTCCCCAGCCCAAGGGCGCGCAGCAACGTGCCGGACGTTTCTCCTACCGTCGGGTATCGGAGGTTCAATACGATGTCGCACGCACCCAGGTAACCCGAGAAATCCTCCATCTGCACACGGCCCAGCACGCGAACGGCACCGGCAAGCCCCAGGCTGGTAATCAACGGCTGGAGCGGCAGATCCGGATGCGGCTGCCCCACCAGTATCATTCTAGCGTCGGGTTGAACGCGCAGCAGCCTGCGGAACGCACGTAGAGATTCCGGAATGCGTTTATACGGCTTGAGATGCCCGAAAACGCCGATCAGCGGCGTGGAGTTATCGATACCCAACCGGCCGCGATAACCCATCCGGTCTGTCTCGAGCAACCATGCTCCGTGAGGTATGACCGCGGCCGGTCCTGTGAAGCCGGCTGCGCGCATGGATGCTTCCACCGTGTGGCTGTGAGCGACCAGCGCCCTGGCAGAACTGAGGAGCCGCCGCAACATGGGTACGCCGTCGTAATCGGGGCCCGCTTCGAGTGCCTGAACACGGCGGCCATATTCCACCGCCTGCGCGCCTCCATTGAGTTCGAGCTCACTGAGATAACTATCCCAATCCCCGAGCCGGATCGTCATCTCGGCTACAAGATGATGCAGGTTCGCTTCATGCATCACCACGATTCCCGGATACTTTAAAGCGGCATCGTAGACAAACGTATGATCCGGGTTGTTTCCGATCTGGTAAAGAATCGCGTCGTAGCCTTCAGGGGAAAAGTCGCGTGGCTCAGAATCGAAAACGTCCACCTGCATGGAGTGCCGGAGGCGTTCGAGAAGAGCCGCTGAGTAATCGGCGATCCCGCTCCTCGACGGTGGGAGCGGCGAGAAAAACGCCAGGCGCATCTACTGAACCAGTTCCATCGAAAACGTGCCTAGCGCCAACGGAAGACTGACAAGCAACGGCGTACGCGATGCATCGCGGGCAACTACGATCTCGAAGCGGTTCTCCGAGACGGCGCCTTTCACAGTTCCCGTGAGCCTGTCGGCCTGCACCATGGAATCGCCCAGTTGCATGCTACGTGTGCCTCCGTACTCCAGCCGCAACTGGTAGGGTGCTCCGAAAAATACGGTTTGAGGGGGCGGCAGCCGGCCTTGCTTCAACTCCGACCGCAAATAGTGGAGAAAGGTAAGGGCGTCTTTTGCACACGCGGGAAGCGGTAGTTCCGATTTCCCGCCGCCTTCGGTAGCTCGTGTCGCAACTCTCGCCTGCTGGTTGAAATCGGTCCGCTCCCGCGGCTTTCTGTTTCCGTGCGACAGGTGTTTTTCCAGGCTAGCGGAACAGAATTCAGACGTAGCCGTGGAGCGAATCTCATCGCGCACCGCAAACCCCGGGACAGCGGCGTCGATGTTGAACTCAAACGAGAGCAGTTTCTTTCCCTCTTCGGAGACAGAAGACGCCGTTAACTTTGCCTCACCCAGACTGAGTCCGCTGGGCCAGTTGATGTTGTATTCGAGCACCTCATTCCCCGATTCCGCGGGTTTTTGTTCGGGGGTGGCGAGGAGCCATAGAGATAGGAGTGCAAGCTCAATCATGAATCGTCACGGGAACGGACCTGGCGCGTTCAGAGCGTTCGCGCATCGACCGTCCTGCCACATCGTAATAAACATCGAGCGTCCGGCGCGCCGCCCGGTCCCAACTGAATAGAGAGGCACGCTGCAGGCCGAGCCGCTCGAGGCGGCCTCGCAGCCCTGCATCGAGCAGCACGTCACGCATGGCTCGAACCATTTCCTCCACCGAGCGCGGATCAAAAAGAATGGCCGCTGAATCCGCGACCTCCGGCATGGCCGACGTGCCGGAACAAGCCACCGCGCGCCCGCAGGCCATCGCTTCCAGAATCGGCAGTCCAAAACCTTCGTAGAAAGACGGAAACACGAACAGGTCGCACCCGCCGTAAATCTGCAGCAATTCTTCGTCGCTCACCCATCCGGTAAAAACAATGCGGTTGGCCAGGTCAGAGCGCCGGGCTGCCTCCAGAACCTGTGGCGCATGCCACGTCTGCTTTCCTACCAGCACCAGCGAATGCCGAATTTCCGGATGGTTGCGAACAAGCTGCTCATAAGCCCGGATGAGTCCGGTCTGGTTCTTGCGCGGCTGCAGGTCGCCTACTGTCAGGATGTA
>DASTMK010000166.1:0-8758 GCA_035714225.1 Bryobacteraceae bacterium
GCCCACCGTTGTACGGAACCATCCGCCGCTCATCTTCGTCCGAAACTCGTCCGGCACGCGGCACCGCGCGGTCTCCGGCGTCTTCCCCAACGTACTATTGGGCGGAAACGCGCCGCCTCGAACCGGTTCCTCCAAAGCCGCGGGAATCCCGAACCGGGCGAGCCAGCCTTTTGCCAGCGGACGCGCACGCTCGTCGTGATGACCCGTCGGACCCGTCGCGATCACCGTCCCCCCGGCTTCGAGGAAGCGCGCGAGCGAACGCCGTTCCTCCGCCGACAGGCACGTCACGCCGCTCAGCGCCAGGCGCCGGATTCTGCCGAAATGCGGAATCGAGGTCACCGCCCCGTGCCCATGTATGACTGGAAGATCGATGCCTGGGCGCAGCCCTGGAAAGTCCGCTGCCCGCACTGCAACGGGCTGTTTCCGAAAAACGACTTCGAAGCGTTCTACCGCAGCGGCCTGGACGAGCGCGGCGTCTTCGATCCCAAACGCGCGGACCGCGCCCTCCTCTTCAACGCAGAGCATCCTAATCCATCGGACCCGCTTCATCGCTTCGGTGTCGACGATGGTGAAGGCTACGTGGAAGGCGACAAGCGCTGGCGCTTCATCGGTGCCTACCTTTTGTATGGGCATTGGTCCCAGCGCATCGAGGCTGGTTTGCGCCATCTTGCCACCGCCTATACCGTGACGGGCGACCGTGCCTATGCGCACAAAGCCGGCGTTCTCCTGGACCGCATCGCCGACCTCTGGCCTTCTTTCGACTACGCCACGCAAGGCCTGGTATACGAACGCGCCCGCTATGGTGGCGGCGTCGCCGGCTATGTCTACTACGCCATCACCTCCGCCTACACCGTGATGCGCCTGGTTTCCACCTACGACAAGATCTTCGACGGCATTCGCGACGACACGGCCCTGGTCGAGTTCCTGCGCGGTAAAGATCCGCGCAAAAACAGCTTCGCGGAGATTCAGCAGAACATCGAGAACAACATTCTTCGCCATGTTCTCGCGAACCCCCGCCAGATCCGTACCAATTATCCCGGCGCGGAACGCACGCTCGCTCTCACGCGCACCGTACTCGAATGGCCTGCCAATCGCTCGCAGCTCCGCAGCGATCTGGATGAGATCGTGCGCAAGGGCGTAGCCGCCGATGGACTCTCCGGCGAAAAAGGCCTGTCCTCTTACGCTGCCATCGCTCCGCGCGAGCTCGCCGAAATTCTTGCGGAGTACTCGCATCTCGACCCCGGCCTGCTTCCTTACCTGCTGGAACGCAATCCAAAATTCCGGGATACCTACCGCTTCCATTTCGATACGTGGATCAACCGCGAGTACTATCCCAACTCCGGTGATGCGGGTTCGTTCGCGCGGAAGTCCCTCGAATATCCGGCACTCACGTTCAATGGCCCGGTGTACAGTCTGCTCGGCCGCCTCGCACGAGTCACGCGCGATCCGCTCTACATGCAGTTGGCGTGGATGGGCAACGGGGGACGCGCCGAAGGCCTGCCGCACGACATCTTCGCCGAAGATCCGGCTGGTTTTGCCGCAGAGGTGAAAGCGGCCGTCAGCCGCCATGGCCCGTGGCCGGCGGCCGCCAGCGTCAACAAAAAGGACTGGCGCATTGCCATCCTTCGCCACCGCACCGATCCCGCCTCCGCCGTATGGCTCGACTACGATTCGGTTCCCGAAGGGGATCTCAAGAGCCACTATCACTTCGATGCCATGAACCTGGGGCTCTACTTCGGCGGCCTGAATCTGCTTCCGGAGTTCGGCTATCCCGCGGTGCAGTTCGGCGACTGGCACACTCCGCAGGCGCTCTGGCACAGGAAGACGGCAGCCCACAACACCGTTGTTGTCGACGGACGCGACCAGGCTGGTGGACCTGCCGAATGCACTCTGTGGAACGCGGGAGGTCCGCTGCAAGCGATTCGCGCGTCCTCGCCTTCGCAGATCAAAGGCTCCGTCTATGAGCGCACCATCGCCATGATCGAAACCGGCCCCACCGGCTATTACGTTTTCGATGTGTTCCGCGTTCAGGGCGGCAAGGAACATGCCAAGCACACTCACACGACGTTCGCCGCGCCCACCGTGTTCGGCGTCCGGCTCACACCGTCACCGCCGCTCTACGATTCGGGCACATTGATGCGCGCGTTTCAGACCGGCCGCGCCGGACCATCCTGGGGCGTGGATTGGAAGATCGAAGACAAGCACGGCTATGTCCAGCCGCCGCGCGATCTTCATCTTCGCTATACCGACCTCACTCGCGATGCGGAAGCATATACGGCCGAGAGCTGGACCGTCGCCAGCGCCACTTCGACCACCGAATACTGGATTCCCACCGCGATTGTGCGCCGGCGCTCGGATAGCGGCGATTTGACATCTACTTTTGTGGGCTTGCTCGACCCTTATGAAGGCCAGCCGCAGTTGAAGCGCATTACGCGCCTCGACCGGGATGACGCGGCCGTGCAGGTGGAAGTGGAACTCAGCGGCGGTACCCGCGACCGGCTCCTTTCAAATGCCGCAGGCGTCACACTGGAACGCCGCGACGCCAGCGGCAAAGTTATCCTTACGGCCTCAGCCATCGGTCGATAAACGCATAGGCCCGTTCCGACGCTTCCGGCGGAAACCCGTGGCCGCCGCGAAAGAAATAGCTGTCCAGCCGGTCGCCCGCGCCCAGAAGCTGATACACCGGATCGAGCCTTGCCAAAGCCTGGCGGGCGCTCCAACCGGCGTTCGGAAAGATCGAATCTTCGTCCGAAGTGGACAGAAACAGCGGACGCGGCGCGATCATCGCCAGAACATAATGCAGATCGAGTGGAGTCTGCACGGTTTCCGAATCCGGCACACCGGCATAGAACCCATTCTTGAGATACGGGCTCGAGAGGTAGAAACCGAGCCGCGGCATCAACGCCGTGGCGTGCGACCAGCGCCATGTATTGCCGTCATGGCGGAACGTGTCGAACCCGCAACTGCTTACTCCCACCGTGATGCGCGGGTCCAGTGCCATCGCGAACAGAGTGGTGTAGCCGCCGTGCGAATGACCAATGGAGGCGATGCGCGCGGAGTCGACAAAATCGAGCGTCTGAAGATAGTCCACAGCCCGGCTCAGGTCCCAGGCCATCTTGCCCATCATCGACCAGCGCGGATGTTTGCGATAGAACGGAATCGCCTCGCCGTAGTGGCCTGTGGAGGGATCGTGCCTTTCTCCGAAACACGCGGCATCGTAGGTGAAGGTGACGTATCCACGGTTTACAAGCTCCAACGCCATATGCAGCCGCGGATTGCCGGCCAGCCCGGCCGGTTCGTCTTTGCCAAACTGCACCGTCTGATGCGGGCAGACCACGGCCGGTTTGCGGCTTTCGAGTTTGTGTGGCACCAGCAAATAGGCGGGCACGAACTCACCAGGCTCCGCCTGATAGACCAGCTTCCGGCGTATATGCGTGGGAAGCTTCACCTCCTCCAGGATTCGCGGCGCCAGAGGCGGCTTGTTTTCCGGCGGCGCACCGAGAATGGCGAGAACCGTCTGTTCGATGGAGACGCGGCGTTCGGGCCAATCGCCGCGCGCAACCGCCTTTCCGCCTTGAAACTGGAGCAAGTCAGCGAGGGCCGCCTGGCCGGTCTGCTCCGTTCGTAGTACCGGACGATTCTCGCCGGTGATCTCCCGCCAGCGCTCCCAACTCCAGGAGACATACGGACTGCGCGCCTGCATGGCAACCATCGGGAGAGATAGAAAGTTCCGCCGTTCCATCCCTCGAATTGTATAGGCGCCGGCTGTAAAACGGCACATCAAAACCAGGCAAACCAGCGAGGGAAGTTGCTATCGTCGTGGATGACTTCCGTGTTCTGGTACCTGTTGGCGGCCGCGGGGGAGATCGCCGGCTGCTTTACCTTCTGGGCATGGCTGCGGCTGAATAAGAGCCCGCTCTGGCTCCTTCCCGGACTTGTTGCCCTGATCGTCTTCGCCACCGCCCTGACCCGCATCGAGACAGCGAACGCCGGCCGCGCGTACGCGGCCTACGGAGGCGTCTACATTCTGTCCTCATTGCTTTGGCTTTGGGCCGTTGAGAGCGTCCGCCCGGACCGGTGGGACCTTCTTGGTGCGTCGATTTGCCTGGCTGGCGCGGCCGTCATTCTCTTCGGTCCGCGAGTGGTCTGAACATGCTCACCGGCGGTCGCGGCTCAGCATTCGTTTCAGAGCCACGACCGCCAGGGAGGGGTCAATCAGAAGTAAATCTTCGCGCCGAATTGGATGATTCGCATCGGGTTGCGCAGGCTGCGGATTTCTCCGTTGCGCGGGCCGTCGGGGATCACCGAATTGAGTGACGTGTAACTGATGCCGCCCGGCTGTCCGAAGTTTGGATGGTTGAACAGGTTGAAAAACTCGGCCCGGAATTGCAGCCGGCCCTGCTCTCCCAGCGGCAGCCGCCAGTTCTTGTACACGGAGAAATCGACGTTCTGCCCGCCGGGGCTGACCATGGCGTCCATCGCCGCATTGCCGTAATGGCAAAGGTCGGGACGGCCGTTGATGTTGCAGGCGGTGCGCCGGAATGCAGTGATGTCGTACCACATCTGGCGGGTGGCTGCGTCTCCCAAACGGCCGTCCTCTACCCGGTCCGGCAATGTAAACCCACCGGTGTTCAAGTCGCTGCCGCCGGTGACGGTGAACGGAAATCCCGTCCGAAGGGTGACTACGCCGTTCATCTGCCAGCCGCCGATGAATGCTCCCGGTACGCCGCGAATATTCCTGAGGAAAGGCATCTCGTAAACGAAGTTTACCACCGCGTTTTGTGTGACGTCGAAGCCGTAGCGCGCCCGCGCCTGCCGCCGGTCGCGGGGGTTCTGGTAACCGTTGCTGACGCCCGCGCCGCCTTCGTTACGCCCATAGCCCTCTCCAAGCGCTTTGCCGTACGTGTATGCCAGGCCGAGAACCAGGCCGGCGCTGTCGTAACGCTTATCTACGCTCACCTGCAGCGCGTTGTAGTTCCCGTTGCCGTAGCTGTCGAGGTAACGGATGTTGCCGGTGCCGAACACCGCCGGGTTGCCGTTCGCGTCCACCTCGCCTTCGGAGATATGGAACGGATAGGGCCGTCGCGCCTGGATATTTGTGTCCAGATATGCCGGGTCGGGATTATTGGCCGTGATCGTGTTATCCAGGTGGTTTGTTTTGCTGCCGATGTAGCCGACCGTCAGCACTGTGTTCCACGGAAGGTTGCGTTGCAGATCGAGACTCCACTGCCAGTGATTCGACGACCTGTTATCCGGCGGCACAAGCACGGTGTTGCGAACAGAGGAGACGCTGCCGCTACCCGCGCCATAGATGTTGCCCACCTGGTTGGCAAAGCCCGGACGCAGACGGTTGGTCTGGATCTGGTACGTCCGCCCGGCATACTCATAGCTGAACGGCGTCAGGATGTCCTGCTGAATCTGATAAGCGATGGTGCCGGATACCGGAGGCACCAGGTTCAGAATCGTGTAGTTGTTCAGTTGCTGTGCGTTGGCGAACCAACCCGCTCCGGCGCGCATTACCCACTTGTCGGTGGCGCGATAGGCGATACCGACGCGCGGCATGTAATAGCGGTTTTCCCTGTTGTAGGGCGTCCAGTTCTTCAGACCCACTTCGGGGATGACGGTCGGAAGTTGCCGCCCGTCCGCCGCCCGGCTCAGGATATCGAGCCGGAGAGAACGCCAGGCGCCGGCGCTGTCGCGCGGGGTTTGAAAGAAGTCCCAGCGCATGCCGAGGTTGATGGTCAGCTTGCGCGTCGCTTTCCAGTCGTCGAGGAAATAGGCGGACCAGCGGTTCTGCCGCGGCGCTGTGAACGGAAAACCCTCGCCGGTCTCCGTGTTGCTGAAGTACCCCATCAGCCAGCCGGCAAGACTGTTCCCACCGGGGCAGCACGCGATGCTGCCGCGCGGCACATTGGCCGCCGCGCGGTCCAGGATCAGTCGCCGGTACTCGAACCCGGCTTTGAAGTTGTGCGGCCCGCGTGTAAACGACAGGTTGTCGGCGAACTGGTGCACCGTGTTGCGATCCCATCCGTTTCCACCGTCGCGGTCACCGGCTATGATCGTCGAGGGTATACCCACTTCCCGATCCGTCAGCTTGCGCCCGCTGGTGACGCGGAACGAACCCAGGCCCAGCGAATCGAGGTCGAAACCGGTGTTAGTGCGCGGATTGAATGTGTCGTCGTCGGCCTTGTTGATTCCGTAACGGAATTCATTCAATGTGGTTGGCGAGAGGATCTTCACGTATTGCGTCGCCAGATTCCAGTTCAGCGTCTGGACAAAGTAGGTGAAATTCGGGTTCAGAGCGCCGTTCGTCCACTTTCCCCGGTCCGTAATGTATCGCACAAAAACCTTATCGCTCGACGAGAAGTTATGATCGATGCGAAACATGTACTGGTTCGTGTTGATGATGTTGGGCACTGACCCACGGGCATTAATATCCAACACATCGGCTGGCTGGAACATCGGCAAAGGCTGGTACGTGTTGATAAAATCCTGCGTGGCCTTGTTGATCCGGCTGGCCGGGATGATATTCGTAATCCGCCCGGAGCTGTCGCGAAAGGGCTCGCCTGTGGCGGGATCGAAAATGATGGTAGGCGACCGGATCGGCGCCCCGTTCGGCCCAATAGGCGGCGTCAGGAGTGCCGAGAAATCGCCGCGGCGAAATGCCTCCGGAAACCAGGCCGCTTCTTCGACGGTCTCGCGCGTCTCGCGCCGGCCTTCATAGTTGAAGCTCCAGAACGTCCTGTCTTTGCCGTTGTAAATTTTCGGCAGTATTACCGGACCGCTGACGAACGTACCGAACTGGTTGCGCCGCAGAACGCTTTTCGAACCTTCGCGAGCGCCTGCGGGTAACTGGAAGTTCAGGAAGTAGTCCTTCGCCGCGAGTTTGTCATTGCGCAGAAACTCCCAGAAGGTGCCGTGCAGGTTATTGGTTCCCGCCTTCACCACCATCTGCAGGATTGCTCCATTGTTCTGCCCGTATTCGGCGGAGTAGGACGACGTTTGCACCTTGAACTCTTCAAGTGCATCGATGGAAGGAGAAAACGCGGCGGTGTTCACGCGCGGTTCGGTTGCGATCACACCATCGAGCGTCACCTGCTGGTTCACCTCGCGTTGCCCATTCGCGCTGATGGCGACGCCGTTGCCCGGAATCGGGAAGCCGCCCGTTCCATCCAGCCCCATTCGGATGCCGTACTGAACGCCTGGCACCAACACGGCAAGTGTGGCCACATTGCGTCCATTCAGCGGAAGCTCCACGACGCGCTTGTTATCGATGTTGCCGCCCACCGCCGCATCTTCCGTCTTTAACGCGACTCCGCTGGCGACAACTTCGATGGTTTCCGTTGTGGCGCCGATCTCCATCCGGAAATCGATACGCGCCTTCTGTTGAAGCTGAACGGTGATGCCTCTTTGCTCCTGCGTTTTGAATCCCTCCCGTTCCACCTTGACTGTGTAGTCGCCGACTTCGATCAACGGGAACACGTAGTTCCCGTCGTCGTTCGTCAAGGTTTCACGAGCCTGTCCGGTGGCGGTGCGCAAGAGCGTGACTCTCGCGCTGGGAACGGAAGCTCCCGCCGGATCCATGACCGTGCCCAGAATTTCGGTTGACGTAGTTTGTGCGAGGACCCCAGCGGCCGCTACACAAAGGGAAACTGACAGAACGGCAAACCTCATTATCTCCCCCTCTAGCCAGATAAGTTGCACCCAGACTGGATAGGTAGAAAGTAACCGAAGATTAGCGGACTGTCAAGCTATCCGGGCATAATATTCGCAAGTGAAACTCGCCCGGCTCGCGCGGCCAAATATGTCCTCAATAGTACATTTTCTACTTGAAATGTAGTAAGGAGAATCAGTTAGGAGGCAAGTTACTAAGCCTTCACGCGGTACCGCTCGATTGCGTCTTTATCCAGATCCACGCCCAGGCCAGGGCGGTCCGATACCGTTGCGTAGCTGTCCCGAATGTCGATGGGTTCAACAATGAGGTCGTCCTCGCGCAGGAAACTCAGGATGTCGCTGGGCATGGTGCAGTTCGGCGATGCCGCGCAGGAGTGAAGGTACGATGCATCCACGATGCCGCAATCGTTGCCCGAACCGTGCCATACCGGAATGCCGGCCGCGCCCGCGAGATAGCAGTTCGCGACGAAGCCGCTCATCCCCGGGTTCCCGCCCGTGTTAAAAATGGAGCAGGCATCTTCCTTGATCGCTCGAATCATCGCCTTCGGGTCTCCCAGGTGCAACGCCACATGTGTTTTCACTTCGCGGCGCAGCTTGCGGTAACCTTCGAAATCGTTCTTGTCGAACGGGTCTTCAAAGACCAGCGCATTGCCGATGGCATCCAGCGCTTTCGCAACGTGGAGAAAATCGGCGTAACTTTTGTACCGGGTGTTAGGGTCGACGATGTACTTGATGCCGGGCGCATGCTTGGCCAGGATCTCTGCCGTTTCCACCACCGGATCGCCCTGCGCACACTTTGTCTTTACAGAGGTGAACTTGCCGGCGACGGCGCGTTCGGCGACGCGGATCATCCCCCTCGGCGTACGCCGGCCTGTCCAATAGCCGACCAGCACCTTGCGCTGTGCCAGACCGCCCAGCAGCTTGTATACGGGCCAGCCGAAAGCCTTGCCCACAATGTCGTATAGCGCCATTTCGAATGCAGCATAGCCGGCCCTTACCGGCAGATCCAGACGAGTCAGGTTGAAATCGAGCGCCTTCCTTCCTTTCAGAAACGTGGCGTTCTTTTGCACGGCCGCGTAATCCT
>DASTMK010000167.1:0-8462 GCA_035714225.1 Bryobacteraceae bacterium
GCGGGGCGCGAAGAGGTCTTTGCCTTTATGGACCGGTTGCGGCTGGTAGTGCGCGCCACCTCTCTGGGCGATGTGCATACGATGATTCTCTATCCGGCGATGAGCTCTCACCGCGACTTGTCGCCCAAGCAGCGGGAAAGGATCGGCATCCACGATAATCTTTTGCGCCTGTCGGTGGGAATCGAGGCGGTGGAGGATATTATCGCGGACTTCGAACAAGCCCTTGGCGGCCAGGGCTGAGCATCCTACACCGGCACCGGTGACGACGGCGGACGAGACTCACCGGTCAGCCGGCCGGCGTGCCTTGGACAATGGGGCAGGCTTGCGGGCCAGGGCTCTTCCGTGCCCATCAATGCCAGGGCGGCGCCGAGTAGAGCCACGTTCTTGGTGAAATTAATAGTCTCGTTCATTCGTTGGCCGGAATCTTCCACGCGCCAGAAGTCGTGCATCATGGACGAAACGCCGGCCAGGAACATCGTAAGAGCCGCTGCGCCGAGCTTCGGCTTCAAGCCGAGGACGATACTCGCGCCGCCCAGCAGCAGGAGGGCGCCTGTTCCGCTCACCGCGGCATCGGGGTTGGGGACGTCCTTTGCCGCGGCGTATTGGGTCAGGCTCTCATGGTTTCGGAAGTGATTGATTCCATTGTAGAGGAAGTAGCCGCCAAACAAGAGCCGCCCAAGTAAAAACACAGAGCTCATAAAAGTCACCTCCCGTTTGTAAGTTCCTGTCATTGGACTCGGCCGCCGGGGGATGTGTTTCATGCTCCCGCGGGTATCTTTCATGCAGCGGCATGCGCCCGCCAGGGAGCGGTTGCGCAATCATTTCTGACGCCACTTTTAAGTCACTTACAGACCTGTTTCTCTTGTATCCTTGAAGGGGATGAGCCGTGCGACGCGGACTCATTCACCAGGAGAATACCTTCATGCAGAGAGATGAGAGAGCAACCCGGCGGGACTTCATCAGTATCGCTGCGCTGTCGGCTGCCGGCGCGGCGATCTCCACCACGAGTGCCCAGGGACAGACCACGAAGCGGCTGAGAGTTGCGATTGTCGGAACGGGAGGGCGGGGGATTGGTACGTGGGGCAGACCCGTCGCCTCCGAGTATGCGGACGTTGTCGAAATCGTCGGCCTGTGCGACATCAACAGCAAACGGGCGAAGGTTGCGCAGAGCCAGATTGGAACAGACGCGCCGATTTTTTCCGATTTCGATCGCATGGTCAGGGAGACGAAACCCAACGCGGTGATTGTGACCACAGTGGACGCCACACACTACCGCTATACGGTACGCGCGCTGGAACTCGGGTGCGATGTCATCACCGAAAAGCCCATGTGCACCGACGAGGAGCAGTGCCAGGCTATCCTGGACACCCAAAAACGGACCGGGCGAAAAGTGCGGGTCACCTTCAATGCCCGTCATTCGCCGGAGGCAAAGAAGCTGAAGTCGCTGCTGATGGAGAAAGCCGTCGGGGAGATCGTGTCCGTGGATTTCCACGAATACCTCGATACTTCGCACGGCGCGGACTACTTCCGGCGCTGGCACCATCTGAAAGAAAATTCGGGCACGCTGCTGGTTCACAAAGCGTCGCATCATTTCGACCAGGCAAACTGGTGGCTCGATTCACAGCCGGTGGAAGTGACGGCTACCGGCGAGCTAAAGTTCTACGGCAAGAACAATTCGTTTCGTGGCACGCACTGCCGCGCGTGTCCCTACAAGCAGGAATGCAAGTTCTATTGGGACATCACCAGGAATGCAAACGCCGTCCGGCTGTACGTCGATTGCGAGTCCGAGGATGGCTATCTGCGTGATGCGTGCCTGTGGCGTGAAAACACAAATATCTATGACACCATGTCCGTGATTGTGAAGTATGAGAACGGAGTCCTGCTCACCTACACAGCCAATACTTATCTGCCTTACGAGGGGCAGGCCATCGCGTTCAACGGGACCGATGGACGCCTGGACCTGAACGAATTTCGAGGCGGCGGATTCAAGACAAATGAAATCCGCCTGACCCGGAGCTTCGGAAAATCCGAAGTCGTCCGCGACCTCGAAGCCCGGCAGCGGGGTGGACACGGCGGGGCCGACACGGGCATCCGGGACCTGATGTTTCGCAACCAGGACGGTCCGGATCCGCTCAACTTGCGGGCGGATCTCCGCGCGGGCGCTTTGTCAAGCCTGATCGGAATCGCGGCCTACCGCAGTATCGAGCGCGGCGGAGTGCCTGTCAAAATTGATAGTCTAGTCAAGCTGTAACTACAAACCTGGAAGGATGACATGTATCGATCAGCAATTATTCCCATGACCGCTCTTCTGCTGATGGGAGTTTCCTGCAGCCAGGCTCCGGACGCTGCGAGCAAAGAGGAAACCGGAAAGGCCAAAGGAGGCGCGGAGGAGCTCAAATACGGCATCCGGGTGCAATCCGGACCGATGGATTCCATCCTGCTGAAGGACTACAAGCCCGCTTCCTCGCTTGTTGTTCCGGAAACGATGGTGCCGAAGGCGAAGTATCCGGTGATCGACATCCACAGCCACACGTTCATGAACGGCATTAAAACTTCCGAGGACGTTGCGGCCTGGGTGCGAACCATGGACGAGGTCGGAATCGAGAAATCGATTGTTTTCACGGGAGCCACCGGTGCGGATTTCGACAAGCAGGTGGAACTGTTCAAGCCGTACGCCAGCCGCTTTCAGCTCTGGTGCGATCTGGATACCACTAACATCGATGCGCCGGACTACCCGGAACGCGCGGCGGCGGAGTTGGAGCGGTGCTACCGCATGGGCGCGCGCGGTATCGGAGAGTTGTCGGACAAGGGCTCGGGACTACAGAGTGAGAAGCGCCCTCGAGGTAAACGGCTCCATTATGACGATCCGCGGCTCGATCTGCTCTGGAAGAAATGCGCCGAGCTGAAGATACCCGTGAATTTCCACGTGGCGGACCACCCATCCTGCTGGCAGCCCCTTGGCCCGAATCAGGAGCGGACACCCGATTTTCAGCACTTCAATCTGTTGGATAAGGATGTGCCTTCGTATGAAGAGCTGATCGCAATGAGCGACAAGATGCTGGAGAAGAACCCGAAAACGACGTTCATCGCGTGCCATTTGCGGAACCAGGGCAACAACCTTGGGGAACTCAGCAAGGCGATGGAGCGTTATCCAAACCTGTTTCTCGATATTTCGGCGCGCGACTACGAGATTGGCCGGCAGCCGAGGGCAGCCGCGAAATTCCTGACACGGTACCGGAATCGCGTCATGTTCGGGACGGACATGGGTCGAGGCAAGGAGATGTACCAGGGCTGGTGGCGTCTGCTTGAAACAGCCGACGAATATCTGCCAGGCCGTGTCTGGTGGCGGATCTACGGCCTTGAACTCACACCACAGGTTCTCGAAAGCCTCTATCGAAGCAATGCGCTAAAGATTCTGAACTGGGAAAAGCTGTAGCCGCTTACCGCGGCTACTCGCCGATGAGATCAAAAGTCATTGTGCCCGGCTGCCGCACTTTGGCGTAGACCTGCTCCCACTCTTTGTGGGCCGGGTGGTTGGCGTAGGTCTTCAGTGTCTGCTGGTCGTTCATCTCCATGCAGACGCCATGACCGCGAATGCGCCGCGAAAATTGTCCGGTGGCGCTGTTCGTCTGGTCGTCGAACTTCTTGCGGGTTTCGGCGTCCGGATTGAACTGCGCCATGGGACGGATCAGTTTCCCATGCCAGACACGAGTAAGCCCGGGAATCTGCTTCGTAAGCTGATCGGTAGCTTTGTGGAAAGCGTCCCAATCGGCTTGGGTGGCGCTCTCGATTGCGGTGAAGTAGAAACAGTGCATCAGTTTCTTCTCGCCGGCCACAAGCAGCCCGGAAAACAGCAACATGCCGGCCGCCAGGACGGCAAAGCGGTACACACCTGTTCGTATTTTCATCCAGTCCTCCCGTGCCAGAAATTCTATCAGACGGATCACTTATCCGAACGCAGGTGGTAAGCCGGTGTGTAACGCTTCACCTTGATATTGCGGAACTCCGCCGGCACCCCTTCCGATTGCAGGCAAATATATCCGACCCGCGGATTCGCGTTCGACGCCAGGCCGACCAGGACGCCGTTCACCACCGTCGCTACGCGTCCTTCCTCGGAGTAAACCTCGTAGGTGTTCCATTCGCCGATCGGCTTGGCGGCGGCGTGGATCATTTCGCCGCCATCGAGCGTGGCTCCTTGAATAGGAAAGATGCGGCCCATGTGGGTCTGGTACAACTGGCATTCGACGCCTTTGGGCCAGACATCGTCCCGCGGTACGTAAATCAGCACCCCGCTGTTGCCGCTTTGCGGAAACCGCACTTCGACGTGAAAAACGAAATTGTCGTACACGTCCGTGGTGCGCACGTACCCGTTCGGCGTGCCGGTCGTCATGAGAAGTCCGTCCTTGATGTAAAACGTATTTTGATCACCGGTTTCATTCTCGCGGTATCGCCTGGCTTTGCCCTCGGGCGTCCTTAGAATCGGAACCCAGCCTGTGAAATCTTTCCCGTTGAACAGGACTTTCCAATCCTCGGAATATTGGTAGTCCGGATCGCGATAATCGCCACTCTTTTGAGCGGACAGGACGGTGATTCCCAGGGCGAAGAGGCCCGCACAGAATACAAGAAATATGTTTCGCATCGGACCTATTACAACAGAAGAGAGACCGGACTGCCAGACAGCGCTTTCACCTGGCCAGAATTTCCCGGATACGATCCAGGTCGCGATCTTCGCCGAGAAGCACCATGAGGTCACCTTCCTGGATCACGTCGTCGGCGCGCGGAACGATGTTCATCCGCCGGTGTTCTCCATCCCCGCTCTGTATGGCGATCAACTGCACGTGCAGAGTGTTCCGGATCGCCAGGTCGCGAAGCGACCGTCCCACAAATTCGGAAGGCGCTCTGATCTCGCGAATCGAATAGCCAGGCAGAATGGGAAGCACTTCGATCACGTCGGTTCTGGCCAGGCGGCTGGCCAGGCGAAGCGCCATGTCCTTTTCCGGATGGATCACCTCGTGCACTCCAAGAGCGGTGAGAATCTTGCCATGATCTTCCGAGAGCGCCTTGACGACAATGTAACTTACACCCAGTTCTTTGACGTGCAGCGCCGCCAGCGTACTCACGTCCATGCGCTCTCCGAGGCTGATGATGGCGGCATCGACCTCGGCGAGGCCGATGGCCTCCAGCGTTTCCCGGTCGGTGGCGTCCGCCACCACCGCTTCCGTCGACCATTCGGTAGCATCTTTTACTACCTCGGCACTCGAGTCGACGGCAAGAACCTCCTTGCCGGACTCATAGAGCGATCGTGCGACATAGGCGCCGAAATGCCCCAGTCCAATCACCGCGAATCGTTTTCTTTCCGTGTCGTCTGCCATCAACCCACCATCACGTTCTCGTCGGCATAGCGGAACCGGCTTCGGGTCCGGCGAATACTGATCGCCAGCGCCATCGTCAAAGGCCCGATCCGGCCCATGAACATCAATAACATCAGAATAAGTTTTCCCGGCGCGCTTAGCAGCGGCGTCTGTCCCATCGAGAGGCCGACGGTGCCCATTGCCGATGTGGTCTCAAAGATCAGACTCAGGAACTGGTCGTGGCTTGCCGCGGGAGACATCGCGCCGGCCTCGATCCCAACCAGTGCCGAACCCCCCAGAACAAAGGTTGCCAGGGCGGCGAAAACGACCGACTGGGCCTTATCGAGCGTCTCTTGTGGAACGCGGCGATTGAACACATGCAGATCTTCATTGCCACGCCATCGCGAGTAGGCATAGGCGATCAGCAATACAAAGGTGCTTGTCTTGATGCCTCCGCCGGTTGAGCCCGGGCTGGCCCCGATAAACATCAGCACGATGGTGCAGAGCAGAGCGGGGCTGCTCATGTCCGAATAGTCGATGGTGTTGAAGCCGGCCGTCCGCGCCGTGACCGAACAGAAAAACGCATTGAGCCAGGCTTCGAATTCACCCATCCGCGCAAACAGGGCTCTGCGTTCCAACAGATAATAGGAAACCATCCCGGCCGCGAGCAACGCCGCGGTTCCAGTCAACACCAGTTTCGAGTGCAGGCTGAGCCTTGGCATCGCGTGTTCCCGCCTCCCAGGCGGCGAAAAGCGAAGGAGAAAACTCTGTCGCAGGCAGGTGGTGACGTCGAGCCCCACGAGAAAGCCCAGGCCGCCCGTAATGATCAGACCGCAGATCACCATCAATACCACCGGGTCGCTCTGAAAACCGGTCAGATTATCGCTGTAGAGTGCGAAGCCGGCATTACAGAACGCGGAAACAGCGTGAAAGACGGCGTGATAAACGGCCGTCCAGGGCGATTCAAAACGGCCCGTTGCAATCCAATAGATGGATAGAATCGCAGCTCCCAAACCTTCCGTCGCAAAGGTGGCGGCCGCGATGTATTTAATGAGCGCACCCAGTTGCGGATCGCGGGTATGGTGGAAGCTGTCCTGCATGGCGATGCGGTCCGTGATGGCCAGCCTGCGCCCGAATGCCACCAGGAAAACGGTAGTCATTGTCATCAGGCCCAGCCCGCCGATCTGAATACAGGCGAGAATGACGGCCTGGCCGAAGCGCGAGAAGACTGTGCCCGTGTCGACGACGGCCAGTCCGGTTACACAGGTGGCGGAAACCGCCGTAAACATCGCGTCGATGAGAGGAATACGCGTTCCGTTCACCGTAGCGGTGGGGAGAGAAAGCAGCGCGGTCCCCATTGCGATAACGCCGGCAAAACCTCCCGCTATAATCCGTGCCGGATGTATCTTGCGGATTGCGAGACGTCTATCCGTGGCGTCCGCCATCAACCTACCATCACGTTCTCGTCGGCGTAACGGAAACGGCTTCGAGAACGGCGAATACTGATCGCCAGCGCCAGTGTCAGAGGGCCGACCCGTCCCATGAACATCAATAACATCAGAATGAGTTTTCCCGGCATGCTCAGCAGAGGTGTCTGCCCCATGGAGAGCCCGGCCGTTCCAAGAGCCGATGCGGTTTCAAAGGAGAGCTGTAAAAACTGCTTGTGACTCTCCGCGGGTGCAATCCCCTGGGCTTCCACTCCGATCAGAGCCGAAAGCGCCAGAACGAAGGCGGCGAGCATGACGAAAACAACCGACTGCGCCTTGTCGAGAACTTCCTGCGGAACACGACGGCGAAAAATATGCAGATCTTCGTTGCCGCGCCATCGCGAGTACGCGTAAGCAACCAGCAGCACGAAGGTACTCGTCTTGATGCCGCCGCCGGTGGAACCGGGGCTCGCGCCGATCATCATGAGAACCATCGTGCAGAGCAGGGAAGGGCTGCTCATCCGGGCGTAATCGACCGTATTGAACCCGGCGGTTCGTGTCACGGAACAAAAGAACGCGTTGAGGGCCGCTTCGAATCCGCTCATTTCCGCGAACAACGCTTTGCGTTCCAGCAGGTAATAGGAAACCGTGCCGGCCGCTAGCAGAGCTGAGGACCCGATGAGCACCAGTTTCGTATGCAGGCTCAACCTTGCTACCGGGCGAGTACCGGGCGATACCCCACGCAGCAAATACTTTTGTTGCAGATAATCCTTCAGATCGAGGCCGACCAGGAAACCCAGGCCGCCCGCAATGACAAGGCCGCTGATGACGGCCAAGACCACCGGATCGTCACGGAACCCAACCAGATTGTCGGTGTACAGAGCAAACCCGGCATTGCAGAATGCCGAGATCGAATGAAAAACGGCGTGATAGATCGCCGTGCCGGCCGAATCGAAACGATGGGTCGCCAGCCAGTATGCCGACAGGATGGCGGCGCCTGCCGCCTCCGTCGCAAAGGTGCCGGCCACGATGTATTTGATGAGCGTGCCCAGGCGCGGACTGCGGCTGTGGTGGAAGCTGTCCTGAATGGCGGTGCGATCCGCGATCGCCAGTCTCCGCCCAAAGGCGACCATGAAAATCGTAGTGAGTGTCATCAGGCCCAGGCCGCCGATCTGAATGCAGGCAAGAATGACGATCTGGCCAAAAGGCGAAAACACCGTGCTCGTATCAAGTGCGAGAAGGCCGGTGACACATGTCGCGGAAACCGCCGTGAAAAACGCGTCGATGAATGGAATTCGGGTGCCGCTGACGGTCGCGGCCGGAAGCGAAAGCAAAGCAGTTCCCATCGCGACCACGGCGGCGAAACTTACGGCAATAATTCGCGCCGGGTGCAGTGCCGGGGGTCCGCCACGCCTCATACAGGCGGACGCCGTGCCTGCTGATATTTAGGGTTGTATTTCCCCATTTCCGCGAACCCGCCGAGTTGCGGACGCATCGGCGAATATCGGGGATAGCTTTCCCAAATGTCGCCGCTTCCGGTGGCACGGGGATCCTTTTCCGCCAGCAGGCGCCGGTCGAGCTGCTCGCGTAGCCTGGTCCGGATCGTCGCGTGGGACGGTGTGTCCGCCAGGTTGTGGAGACAGCCTGGATCCTTCCGGATATCGTACATCTGTTCGGACGGGTT
>DASTMK010000168.1:0-5551 GCA_035714225.1 Bryobacteraceae bacterium
AGGGATGGGATGTAAGCGGAAACGTCATTGCTGTATCCGGCCACCCAGGTGTTTTCCGCGCCGAGTTCCTTCCTTAGCCGCAGGTTGTAATCGACCACCACTTCGCCCGCCATCGCGATCAGCGTGAGGTCCGGACCAAACTGCCAGACCTGCAGCGGGTAGGAGTATTTCGTAGGGAGCCGTCCGTCGCGGTCCATGATTTTCAGCATCTCTTCCGCGTGCCGGCGTTCGTACACGTTCTCGTGCGACAGTTTCTTCTTCAGATCGTCGCGCGTGGGAGGCGTCGCGAAGTCCAGCTCTTCCGTATGAAAGGCCGTGCGCAACGGACCGGAGATGGCGCGCAGATCGCCGGATATTTTCTCCGTGACCGCTGTGGCAAGCTCGCTGCCGTAGCGGTTCACATGGTCGAGAGTACCGCGAGGGTTCGGGTTCGCATCGGCGCCGCACCCGGTCACGAAGTAGGCCACCGCGCCGGAATGCCGGTCCTCGATCTCTTTCTGCGCCACGCCGGCATAATCACCGTGGAGTTTGCAAAAGTCGGCGCCCAGCGTCGTGTTGTGACACGCATAGGTAAACACCACCGCCAGAAGCTTCCCGTCTTTTCCACTGATGCGCAACACCGGAACTTCGTGCTGTACGGGCCCAGGTCCGAACGCCTTGCGCCGATTCGCCGCGAAACCGGCTTTCGTGCGCCCGAAACTCAGGCTCGCGGGCTGCATATTTTTCAGCGCCTGCCCGATGACGTCCACCAATTTGTCTTCGAGGGCCTTGGTGTAATGATCGACGGCCGCCCACTGCTTATCGTCGATGAGATACGCCACCGCGAGCTGCCGGTCAATGACGGGACCGGAATGCGTGTGGGACGCGTTAAACAGAATGCGTTCCCGGGGCAGCCCGTATTTCGCCTGCGCTCTCTTCGCAACCGCCTGGCTCAATCGCGCCGTAAAACCAAGAAGGTCGGCGGTGACCAGGACGGACTTCTTCCCCGAAGTGTCTTCGAGCGCGAGCGCCTTGGCGCGCACCGGCAACGCTACGCCTTCGGATGGCCTGGTACGCGCCGCATAGCCCGCCATCCAAACCGGTTCACCGGGAGCAATCGAAATTTTGGCCGTGCCCGCTTTCCAGATGGTTTCGGGGGCGGCTTGACTGAAAGTGGAAAACATAAAGAGGCTAATCAGTAACAGGCGGAACATACAGATTCCTCATGGTGTGCTGCGTTCCAGCACGACGACTTCATATTCGTTCAACTGAGGTAATTTTACACGGAGCCCGCCGTCTCCTTGTTTCTCCACCGGCAACTGGCTGCGGGACATCAGCGCCGAGGCGCTGCCGAATCCGGCGCCCTGCTTCAACTTCAGCACGCCTCCGGAAAGCGGAACCACGTTGCGTATCGGCCGCGTCATTTCGCCGGTGAAATTCACCAGGTGGACCAGCAGCCGGTCACCCTTGTTCTGCGAACGCACCACAAGTTCCACCGATCCGGGCAGGTTTTCCAACTCTACCTGGGGCGGTGCGAACTCACGCGCCACGTTGCTTACGAACTGCAACAACTCCGGCGTGTGAAAACCGGCGATAGTTGCGCCGATGTCGCCGCTCGAATAGACTACCGTTCCACGCCCGAACCGGTTCAGCAGCAATGCGGGATCGTCGGATACCGCGGGAACGCCTTCATAGCGCCCGGCCAGCGGCACCGTAAAGTTGGCAAGCGGCGCGGCGGTGGTCGCCTTGGCTTGGAGGTGATAAATCGGAGCGGGAATCATCTCCCGTTCCGCCCCGGCCAGCAGGGCGTGCTTGCCCATCGGCTTGATGAAATCCCATCGCATCGGGCCGGCAATTTTTCCCGCAAACTTCGCGCCGAAAACCTCCGCGAGCGCATAATCGGAGCGCCGGATGCCGGTGTCGTCGTACATGGATGTTTCAAAACTCGCGGCGAGATTGCCGCCGTTGCGAACATACTCGCGCAGGCGGGCGGCGACGCCGTTGCTCATGCAAGCCGCGTTGGGCAGAACAATGGCGGAATACCGGTCCAGCGGTTCGCTTTCGAGAGTGGTGTCGTCAATTACGTCAAACGGGATATGCGCCCGGGCGAGCGCCGCGGCGAACCCGGAAAATTCGGTTTCGAGGTTGCCGGCGCCGGAGACCGCAATCTGATCGATGTCGATCAACTGGGCTCCCGCACCCGCATAGAAGTTCGCGGTGGTTTCCGACCACACCAGCGCCACGCGCGCTTCCGACCGCGTGCCCCGGTAGTAATCGGCGTTGCCGGCTACAAAGCGGTTCATCGCCGCGATCGCATCCATGTCCGGCTGGTCGAATTCAAAAGGAGTGATACCGAACCAGACGCTGGCTCCATTGGCGATACTGTCGGCGTACATAAGGCGCAGTTCGGCCGCAGGCAGCAGCGAAAAGGTCCAGGGCTTGTGGCTGGCGGCCGCGAAGATCACCGTCGGTTTTCCACCCGCCTGTGTCTCCAACAGACGCGCGGTCAGGCCGGGTTTCCACAGCGGTACTCTCGTGAGGTCGCCCGAAATGAAGCCGCCTTCGCTGCCCAGCAGGTCCTGCTCGGGAACCAGCACGCGATTCAGTCGTCCGGTGGCCCAGTTCGATCCGCGTACACCGCCGTTCATGTAGAGTGCCAGGTGCGGGCTGATGGATTTAAGAATGGCGTTGGAGTCACGCAAAAAATCGGCGAGGCTCGCCGCCTGGAAATCGACAAGGTTCTTGAACTCCCGGCCGCGGCGGACCTGCTTGGACGGCATATCGGCGCCGTACTTCGCACGGAACTTCTCGCGGCAATACTTGCAGTAGCAGGTGTCCGGCCGGTAGACCGGCCCGTCGTAGAAAATGCCGTCGATAGGATAAGCGGCCAGATCGCGCAGTACCTGGAAACACCATTTCCTCCAGGGTGTGTTGACGCAAAAATCCGTGCCCGTGTCGTAAACGCCGTCCAGCGGTTTGCCATTTTCACGAATCTGCCGCCAGTCCGGATGCTGCTGGCCGAATTTGGTTGTATACCAGTGAACATTGAAATAGATAAAGACACGAATGCCCTGCTTCTTCGCTTCGGCGATGTATTTCCTGAGATAGTCGGGATTCGATTTACCGGCTACTTTTGAGACAAAGAAGAAGCCCTGGTCGTCCAGGCCGCCGGGCATCTGCATGATATCCAGGTGTTCGGTATCGTAGCCCTGCTCGGCTTTTTGTCTTGCGAGGAGAGCCGGATCGCGGTAATCGATGCGGCTGATGCTTGTGGTGAGGTCGATGATTCGAAGGGGGCCCTGCTCCCACCAGGGCTTTTGGGGAGTGGCGCTGCCCGCCAGCATAAGCGTGGCGAGCAGCGCGAAAAACAACTTCATCAGAACAGCACCTTCAATCCGAACTGGATCTGTCTCGGGTCTCCGGCGCCGAAGATACGGCCAACGGTGGATGGCACGGAGATATTCGCACCCGGGCCGCCGAAATTAGCGTGATTCGGCATGTTGAAGAACTCCGCCCGGAACTGGATGCTGGCGCGTTCCCGGATGGAGAAGTCCTTCAGCAGGCTCACATCGAAGACGATATCACCCGGTGCGAACAGCATATTCCGGGCCGAGTTGCCGAAGGTGAAAGGCGCGGGCACAGCGAACGCCGAGGCGTCAAACCATTTGCTGATGGACCGCTCGGATCGCGAGAGCCTGGGATCGCCCACCTGGTCCGCACGGCTGCTCAGCCAGCCCGGTTGCGAAGCGGTAAACGAAACCCCGAAGGGAGGCCCCGTGCGCAAATAGGTAATTCCTCCGATCTGCCAACCTCCGACTACATACTTCAACGGACCGTTGCTCTTCAGAAAGGGTTTGTTGGGGCCGAACGGCAGCTCATAAGAGTAAGCGACGGTGAAGATGTGCCGGCGGATCTGGTCGGAGTTGCCGCGGTCGGCGCGGGCATTGTAAGGATCTTGCGGGCCGCCTACGACGGGAACGTTATCGAGTGAGCGGGTCCAGGAATACTCGGCCTGGAAGCTGAGGCCGTTGGAGTAGCGCTGAATGGCCTCCAACTGAAGCTGGTGCAGATTGGAGTCACCCCCGCTTGCGAGTAACAAAATGCCGGCCCAGGGCTGATAGGGCCGCCTCGCTTGAATGGCCCCTGGCGCCTGACGCGGCTCATTGACCGGGTAGTTATACCAGGGCAGGTGCGTGGACTTGTTGCCGACGTAAGAGGCCCGCACACCGAGGTTACTCTTCAACTCCCGCTCCACCGTGAAATTCCACTGGTAGGATTCGCTGTTGCGGATGTCCCGCTGGACGGCGGTTGCACTCGGATTCGGAGAGAGCGCGCCCGCGCCCGGGAACGGAGAGGCGAGCGTGAGCGACGGAGTCCGGCCGGGATCGGATTCGAACGTCTCCCCGAGCAGGAAAGGTGGATTGTTGAACCCGAGTTGGCGGAAGCCGATGTAGACGGGCAGGGTGTTGTAGTAAACGCCAGCCCCACCGCGTATAACGGTCTTGTTCCCTCCGAACGGCCGGAAAGCGAAGCCTACACGCGGCGCCCAATTGTTCTTGTCGGTCTCGAGAAGGTTCTCAGACAGGCCGGCCGCGGCCGTAGTGGTGATGGGATAGGCTTCAATCAACCGGGGCAGCGCTTGCGATGGAAACCGGTCGCCCGGAACCACAAGCTGGTTGGAGGCAAAATCGAACTGCGCCTGTGTGCGGTCGCGCTCTTTCCAAACGGTCTGCACCATGAAGCGCACCCCGAAGTTCAGCGTGAACCGCGGCGTCACCTGCCAGTCATCCTGCACGAAGGCGCTGTAACGCGTCGAGTAGAACAAGCCGACAGGGCTGGTGGTGGAGCGGTACGTGACGTTCGGATAGCCCAGCAGAAAATCCGCGAAGCCGTGCGCGGGTTGCGCCGCTCCGGTGGGGTTGTTGTTCGTGAACCGGCCATTGAAATCGAACCGGCCGAGCCCCGCGTTATTGGCCAGCCCCGATAGCATGCCCGCGGTGGCCGGGAAAGATGCCGCCCGGTTATTCGCGATATCGAAGCCCGTTTTGATCGTGTGACGGCCGCGGATGTGCGTGAGGTTGTTGATAAACTGGGGTGTCAGTTGCGGCGTGAGATCGCTCCCGCCGTAATCTCCAATTGCGACGTGTCCATTGATGTTGATGTTGGGCAGCCCGCCGTATGAAACCGGATACAGATCCGGGAACAGGGAGAGCGGATCGAAATCGCGGTTCATGCCCTGCCGGACGGACGCATGCCGGAGATAGCCGAAACGGAACTCGTTCAGCGTATTTGGTGAGAACGAGTGGCTGTGGGTGATGTTCGCGCTTTGCGTGCTGTAGCCGCCATTCTGCCAGGATCCATAGCCTTCGGGATAAGCCTGGGCGACAAAGTAGGGATTTCCCTTCGAATAGTTCAGATTCACCCAGATGGAATCCTTTTCCGAGAAGCGATGGTCCACCCGAACACCCCAGCGGTTGACGTCGGAGATATTCGGAAGATTCACTACGTAATTGGTCAGTGTGCCGGCGGGTCCGGCTCCCGCCTGGTTGGGCAGCGGGACTTTGTCGATCAG
>DASTMK010000169.1:0-3742 GCA_035714225.1 Bryobacteraceae bacterium
GCCTCAGAATCCGGCGCGGCGCGGCGAGATCCTGCAAGTGTTTGCCACCGGGCTCGGCGCAGTCACTCCGTCCGGAGTAACCGGCCGGGCTGGCGTGCCGGGTCAGGAAGTCGTCGCACCCGTGATCGTCGGCGTGAACAACGAGGGGGTTCGTGTTGTCTCGGCGGAGTACGCGCCAAACATGATCGGCATCTACATCGTCACGTTTGAAGTGCAGGCTAATGCAGCGGGAGGGCCGGATCGTCCATTCGCTTTAGCGGCGGTCGGCTCAGACGGCAATCTCGTGTTCGGTAACGGATCGGCCATCCCGATCGAACCGTAGGCATGTTGCGTAAGGCGGTACGGTAGCTCCGTGCCGCCTTACGCGCGTATTCCCAAGCGGTTCATGATTTCGATCACGGCGACATCGGGAGTTCGCAACACGGCGTCTCCGTCGTAGCGGTCTCCACCCCGGTCGCCAAGCGAGATCTGCCGGCTGCGATAGGCCCCACCGGGATAGTGAATCAGATCGTCCGACATCGTCAAGCCAAGTGATTCCGGGTCCACCCCGGCCCCTTTCAGAGCATTTTTCAACACCGCGACGGGATCGGTGAGATCCAGCGGTTCCGGCGTGTTCTCCGCGGGCTCTACAGCATCTTTCACGGTGACCAAAAATTGCCGTGCGCCAGAAACCTGACTCCCCTCTACTTCGCGTACGTCGACCTCCGCAGGGTTAACCCCAGCCTGCTTCAGCCCGTCCGCCAGCACGTTCGCGAACTCTTCTTCACTTGAACCCGATGTGATTCCTTGAGTTGCCGCACGCATCACCTCGGCCAGCGCCGGCGTCCGGTTTGCCCACATTGCATTTACACTCAACAAAGACAACCTCCGCCCAATTCCATTGCACGTGCGATACCGCCTGAGAGTTCCGGCTTGGCCCGGTCGAACATGGCACGGTAGACTGTTGGTATGTCGCTTTCCGAGCGTATCATCGTGGACCCGGAGATTCTGGCCGGCAAACCAGTGATTCGGGGAACGCGTCTCGCCGTCGAGTTCATTCTGGAACTCCTGGCAGCCGGGCAGTCTGAGAACGAGATTCTCGCAAACTACCCTGGGCTGACACACGAGGACATTCTCGCCTGCTTGGCGTACGCAAGCTATCTGGCCCGCGAATACAAGGCGTTCCCGATTCCAGCGTAAATGCGCCTCCTTGCCGACGAGAATTTTCCGAGGCCCATCGTGGATTCGCTACGGGCCGAAGGTCACGATGTGCTCTGGGCCCGCACGGATCTCGCCGGATGGAAAGACCTTGCCCTGCTGGATCTGGCTGAATCCGAAACTCGCACCATCCTCACGCTCGACAAGGACTTCTGGCAGATTGCCGTTCAGCGCCGAAGGCCATTGGAACAATCCGGCGTTGTTCTGTTCCGGGTTCATCCCGCGACTTCCGAACAACTCGGGCCGCTGGTACGCGCGTTTGCCGGCGCAGGCGCCATCTGGACTGGACATGTCAGCATCATCACACCCAACGGAGTTGAGATGGTGGCAGTTCGCAGAAAATGAGGCGGCTCATCGGGTAATTCGTTGCGAAAAATACCTTCAGACACGCACTATTCCTGTCTGTACCATGGCACTATTCCGCACTCGAAGCGCGGCAGTGTACGGCATCGATGCCCACCTGATCGACGTTGAAGTCGACATGTATCCCTCCGGAACGGCGCGCGACTTTGTCACCGTGGGAATGCCGGACACGGCGGTACGGGAGAGCCGGGAGCGTATTAAATCGGCACTGATCAATTCGGGATTCGGGTACCCGAGCAAATCCGTAACAATCAATCTGGCTCCGGCGAACGTGCGGAAGGAAGGCGCCGGGTTCGATCTGCCGATGGCCGCGGGAATCCTGGGCGCTATGGGAGTTATCGGCGGCGCCGGCGGCTATCTCCTGGTGGGAGAGTTGTCGCTGGACGGGTCCGTGCGCGCGGTCAGGGGAGCGCTGTCCATCGCCATCTGTGCACGCAAAGCGGATATCCCGAACGTCATCGTCCCTTTCGAGAATGGAGCTGAGGCGGCGGTGGTGGAGGGAGTCAGCGTCTACGGCGTCCGGCACCTCGCCGAAGTCGTGTCGCTGTTGAACCAGCCAGAACAGTTTACCGCCCGGCGGCGGGAAACAGCAGCGACACCGTCACAAGATGTACTTGCGCCGGACTTTGCCGAGGTTCGTGGCCAGACCACATCAAAGCGCGCTCTGGAGGTGGCTGCTGCCGGTGCACACAATGTCTTGATGATTGGCCCGCCGGGCTCGGGAAAGACGATGCTCGCCAAGCGCATCGCCGGCGTCCTGCCGCCGCTCACGTTCGAAGAAGCGTTGGAAAGCACGAAGGTTCATAGCGTGGCGGGTGTTTTGCCGAAGGGTGCGGGCGTGCTGGTGGAACGGCCCTTCCGGGCGCCGCATCACACCATCTCCGATGCGGGCATGATCGGCGGCGGAGCGGGAACGCCGAGACCGGGCGAGGTCAGCCTGGCGCATCACGGAGTGCTCTTTCTGGATGAGCTTCCGGAGTTTCCCCGCAACGTCCTCGAATTGTTGCGGCAACCGCTCGAAGAACGTTCGGTGACCGTGGCGCGCGCGAACATGACCCTCACGTTTCCCGCGAACCTGATGCTGGTGGCGGCGATGAATCCCTGCCCTTGCGGGTTCTACGGCGACTCCACCCGCGAATGCCGTTGCACGGGTGGAATCATCCAACGATACCTGGCGAAGATCAGCGGGCCATTGCTGGACCGCATCGATCTGCACATCGAAGTTCCGGCAGTCGCCTATAAAGAGCTCCGCGGTAACGGGAACGGAACTTCGTCCGCCGAAATGCGGGAACGGGTCGAGCGGGCTCGCCGCACGCAACAGGCACGCGGTTTCAACAACGCGCAGATCCCATCGCGCCTGTTGCGCAAGCTTTGCGCACTGGACGAATCCGGCGAGAGAACGCTCGAAATGGCGGTCCGCCGCCTGGGCCTGTCGGCGAGGGCGCACGACCGCATTCTGAAGGTCGCACGCACCATAGCCGATCTGGAAGGCGCCGAAAACATCGCCGCCAAGCACCTGGCCGAAGCCGTACAATACCGCAGTCTCGACCGGAACTATTGGACCTGAAGCGCGCGTGCCACGTAGACCGGGGAAGTGATGGCGCCTTCCGAGGCCGAGGATACCAGCGCGCAATACTTCGCGAAAACGCCGGTTGTGTAGCGTGGCTCGGGGGGCGTCCACCGGCTGAGCCGCTCCTTCAGCACGTCCTGTGAGACTTCGAGATCGATGGTCCTGTTCTCGATGTCAATGGCGATGGTGTCGCTTTCGTGCACTGCGGCGATGGGTCCTCCTGCCGCCGCTTCGGGCGCCACGTGGCCGATCATGAATCCGCGCGTAGCTCCACTGAAGCGTCCATCGGTGAGAAGCGCCACCGATTCGCCCAGGCCCGCCCCTACGATGGCTCCAGTAACACCGAGCATCTCCCGCATTCCCGGGCCGCCGCGCGGGCCTTCATAGCGGATCACGATTACGTCGCCGGATTTGATTTCTCCACGCGTCACCGCGGCCATCGCATCTTCCTCACAGTTAAAGACGCGAGCCGGTCCCGTGTGCCCCTTGCGCTCGATTCCGGTTACCTTGATGACGCAACCTTCGGGAGCCAGCGAGCCTTTGAGGATAACCAGGCCGCCGCTTTTCTTAATCGGATTGGAAAGTGGATGGATCACTTCCTGGCCCGGTGTT
>DASTMK010000170.1:0-2158 GCA_035714225.1 Bryobacteraceae bacterium
GCGCTTGTCGCTGGACAGGCGGATCGCCGTCGGAGCAATTCCCTTCACTTCCGTGTGGAAAGGTTTGAGGGAGATCGTCTCGACCACGGCATGCTTGCGAGTGTCGATGACAGAGATTGAATCGGAGTTCGAATTGACTACGTACAGCCTGGCGGACTCTTCATCCCAAACCATCGCTGTCGGGTGCAGACCCACTGCAACGGTGTGAGTGGTTTTCAGGCTCTGTAAATCGATCCGCGTAACCGTTCCTGTAGAGGCTATGCCCCGCTTGTCGATCACCACCTGGTCGGCATCCTTAGCGAGCCCGGTAGGAGCCGTCAGGTCTTTTTCTTGGGGAATTCGCCCGCCCCAGTTCGAGACGTACGCCGTTCTGCCATCCCGGCTGAGCACGCACCCAAACGGGGCGATGCCTGTCGCGGCCGTGCCTAGAACGCGTTGGGACGCCAGATCGACGAGTGCCAGCTTGTTGTCTTTTACTATGGGGATTGCCGCCAGACGCTGGCCGTCCGCATTCGCCGAAGAGGCGATTTCGAGCGAACCGGCGAGCGCGTCTCCCAGCTTGCCGGCAAGGAGCCGGGACGTAGTGCCATCGGTTGAATGCAGTTCCACCCCGGACGGCGGTGCCACCGCGGCGATCGCTCTTTCCGAATGGCTGTCGAAGGCGATGCCCTGCAAACCCGGGCGTCCCTTGAACGGCACTGAATTCAGCACCGTATTTCGAAGCCAATCCAAACGGTAGATGCGGTTGGCGTGAAGGACCCAAAGCTCGGATTCCGATTTGCCGAAAACCACTCCGTAAACGCGTCCCTGAAACACCGTCGGAACACCTGCCGGCGTAATAGCCTGGCGGGTGGTCACCATACCGGGATCGGTTACGGAACGTACGGGCTGTTCAACCGTCTGCGCAAAGAGCGGCGCAACGGCCAGAAAAATAGCGGCGTGGCGGAGGATGTACACGCCGCATGATATCAATTTTTTAGTTAATGCTTGATTTCGAGAGGGACCGGCGACCGCCGGTTATCATCGCGCTCAAGTGAAACGGCCTCCTCCTCCGGATGGTCCGCAGCCGCCGGTAGCAAAAGACGATAGCTGCCGTTCGACCTGGCGGGAGCCGCACTCCGAACAGTTCAAATCGCGGTCGGCATCCTGCATCCGCCGCAGTTGTTCAAACATTTTTCCGCAGTCCTGGCAGCGGTACTCGTACATTGGCATGGCTGTTCCACGATACAGGATGCAGGATCAGCGATAGGGTGACAGAGTTGTGGGAACCTAATGCAGCGGTAGCACTCGGGCGCGCGGTTGGTCCGACCAGTCGAGCGATATGACAGCACCCTGGGCTATTTCTCTTTGACATTTGACAAGAGCCTCAAGGAGCGCCCGGCCCCGGGACTCGGGTACCAGTGGCTCGCCACGCAGGAGGACGACGCTCGGTCCTGTATCACGCGTGTGAGCAAGAATCTGTGGAAAATCAAGATCGTTCGTCAGGAGCACGAGTCTGTTTGTGCGGGCGTACTCGCAGATTTCGCGATCTTTTGCCGACGCAGCGCCTATCAATGACCAATGGTACGTTTCATGTCCCGCACCGTTGAGATATTCAACCCAACGCGGCGTCAGGTTCATGTCGACCAGAATGCGCATCAGCTCGCGAGGCGAACTTCATGTCCTTGCGCCAGCTTGGCGGCGAAGGCAAGCGCCTCCCGGATGTCCGCTTCTTCCAGGTAGGGGAAATCGGCGAGCAACTGCTCGATCGTGCGTCCCGCAGCAAGCGCTTCCACGATCATGCCGACCGTTACACGCATGCCTCGAATGCACGGTTTTCCGCCCATGACCTCCGGATCCATTGTTATCCGCCGGAACTTCTGCACGTGGCTATCATAACGCATCGGGTGAAACCGGGCCGCGCCGGGGCGTGTCTCACGTTGAGGAACTCTGTGTCAAAGAAGCAGCTTCGGGCTTGATTCCTGCATTGCGTGTGGCCCATTCCGCGCCGGCCAGGAGCAGCATGCTGGCGAAAAAGCTCCACAATACGATGGTGACCGAGTAGATAAACGGGCCGTACTCGATTTTTAGTTTCTGTTCTAGCCACGGCCATAGGATCAGCGTCAGGTACTTCAGCACTTCGAGAAGAAGACCTACCGTCACCGCGACCGGCAACATG
>DASTMK010000171.1:0-7100 GCA_035714225.1 Bryobacteraceae bacterium
CTGGCGGCTGGCCGAGGCCGCCCAGGAAAGCGACTTCATTCTTCTGTCCGAACTGTTGGCCAAAGGTCTGAAACAAATGCCGGAGAACACGGTTTTCCGGCAAATGGCCTCTGGAGCTTGCCGCGGTCAGAATCAGCCGCGCATGGCGGAACGGATTCCGGCGATGTTCCCCTGCGAGCAGGTGAACCCTGTTCCCTGGTCGGTAGATTTACCGCCTATGCCTTCCGGCGCTCCTGCCTGGGCGGTTGCACAACGAATGCTCGCTACGCGTCTGGAGAAGTTGACCGCCTGGTGGATTGAAGAACGTCAGCAAGAGAACGGAGAACTCGGCGGAGGCTGGGGCGACGACGTCGAGATCCTGCGAAGTTGGGGTCCACAAGCATTGGGCTTTGGCTCGCAAGTCGCCGCGCAAGGGCTGCGGAAACTGGCGGAAGGCTTGTGGCGCAACGGGAACATCGTCAATGGCTATGCGAAAGAGATCTCCGATTCCGAACACTCGGCGGAGGATATCGCGGATACGCAGCCTCTATTGGCGGCCACGTTTCCGGAGGATCCGGAAATTATCGCACGCCTGAAACAGACAACCGCGTGTTCCGAAAACTGGCTGATTCGTCAGCCGGACGGTTTTTGGCGTTTCCGCGGTTCCTGGTTCAACTGTTCTGAATTCAGCCCGAATCCGGATCATGCAATCGACGTTCACTACAACGTCCGTGCGATGGGCCCGGCTCTCTGGTATGCTTCTTTGACCCGCGATCCGACGGTCATTGAACGGGTGGTGCGGTGGGCGGAGAGTTGGGTTCGCGCACTTCGCTCGACGGACCACGGCAAGCCGGCGGGAGTGATTCCTCCCGTGCTGATTTCCTCCAACGGCTCTTATCTGGTCCGGTCGCAACACTGGGATAAGCCCAACGCGTTCTGGGACTATTTCCACTGGTCGGGATATTCGCAAGAAGGTCTCACCAACCTTCTGTTGGCCGTGTACGATCTTACCGGCGAGAAGAAATGGCTGGATGCGGTAGGCGAGACTTTCCAGGTCTTGGAGCACTGCAGGACCTATCCGCGAATCTGCTCAGAGATCCGGCAGCGGCCGGAGGCTTTCTATGAGTGGCGGCGTTTGACAGGTTCGACTCGCTACGACGCTCAGTTCCCCAACCTGCCGGACACCGATGCGACGCGAGCCCTGGCGCTGATGGAAGCCGAGGCACAAAAAGCCGTGGAACGCATCGGCTACAACTTCGACCTATACACATCCGAGCCCATGTGGACGGATCGCATTCCGTACGGCCTGCTATCGGCCGAATACAAGTCGTACCTCTTTGGAGGCGATGCGCCTCGCGGTGAACGCTACCCGACATTTGCCGTTACCTGGCCTGCTACAAAGGCGAGTTTCGCGAGAGCAGTTCTGAATACGACCGGGACCAGTGCGGAATTGAGGCTCTACAGCTTCGAACCGCAGACTGTGCATATACCGGTGCGGCTCTGGCGCCTTCAACGCGGCAAGTACGAATGGGAAAGCAGTCCCGTCGGGCGAGGGCCGTCCATGCGGCGTGAATTCGAATTCAACCGGAGTGCACAAAAGATTGAACTTCCGTTGCCACCGCGGGAGGAAGTGACGATAAAGATCAAGAGGATATCGGACTGAACCGGACGCTCAGAGTCCTTTCCCGAGCGTCTCCGACTGGGCTTGCCGGATATCTTCGAGCAGGGCTTCCCGCACGGCACCGGGGGTCCTCCGCCGCAATGCTGCCACGATGGGCTCGTGGAGCATTTTGCCTTGGCCTTGCGGCAGACGGCTCCAACGCAATTCGATGTACATCAGACGCTGTGTTTTCTCGAGTACCTCGACGAGCAGTCTCTCCAACTCGCGGTTGCGAGTCATTCTGGCGAGTTTCAGATGGAAATCCGAATTGAGGCGAACGAACTCCAGGGAGTCCACTCCTTTTTTGAGCTTGAGCGCCGCATGCCTGGTCGAGTCCTCCAGCTCGTCAATTTCGGAGTCCGTTCCACGAATCGTAGCGAGTTCGGCAATTGCGCCCTCCAGGATGAGCCGTAGCTCAAACAGGTCACGCACCGCATGGAAGCTTAACTCCGGCACCAGGTAGCCGCGGCGCGGCACTACTTCCAGGAGCCCTTCGTGATGAAGCCTGTTGCAAGCCTCGCGAAATGGGGTCCGGCCGATTCGGTAACGGCGCATGATTTCGCGCTCGGACAGAAAAACGCCTTCATGGATCTCACCTTGTAGGATGGCGTCTTTCAGCGCCGCATAAGCTCTTTCGGTCTGAGTAGGATTTCGTGGATTCAGCGGCTTTTTCTCGCTCACGCCGGATAGTGTAGCCTAAACCGGGACGGTATAGTAGGCTCGGCTTAGCCGACGTAGAATATATTCTGTGTCTATATTAAGTCGGAGGGAGTTGATCGCGACGCCCCTGGTGCTTGCCCAAGGCGCCGAACCGAAACCGTCCATCTGGGATGTGCATTGCCACCTCACTTCGGCGGAAGGATCTACGCCGGAAGAACGGATGGCTTATCTCATCCGGTTTATGGACCGCCTGGGAATCGAGCGTGTAATGCTCTCTCTCGGCTATCCTTTGCTTGCCGATCCATCTCCAGAGCAGCTTCGGGAGGCGAACGATCAGGTGCTGAAGGCGGTCGCCCGCTGGCCGGACCGCGCGCTGGGCTTTGTGTATCTCAATCCGAATCAGCTCGCGTTCAGCCTGGGGGAGTTCGACCGGTGCGTGCGGGACGGCCCCATGGTGGGGGTGAAGCTGTGGGTTGCGAAACGCTGCAACGCGCCCGAGCTCGACTCCATTGTCGAGCGCGCCGCGGCCATGCAGGCGCCCATACTGCAACACGCGTGGTTCAACCTGAAGGGCAACTTGCCGGGTGAATCGACGCCGAACGATCTCGCCGAATTAGCCATGCGGCATCCGAAGGCTGTGTTTATCGATGCGCACACCGGCGGCGATTGGGAACGTGGGATTCTCGCTCTCCGGCCGGCCAAGAATGTCGCGACGTGTGTCGCCGGTTTCGATCCGACAGCCGGCATCGTAGAAATGGCGGTCCGCGAACTCGGAGCGGAGCGCGTGATGTTCGGAAGTGATGCCGCCGGGCGGAGTTTCGCCTCGCAACTCGGCAAGGTGATGGGAGCTGAGATTCCGGAACGGTCCCGCCGCCTCATTT
The DNA here is from genome assembly GCA_035714225.1 of Bryobacteraceae bacterium. Classification (GTDB taxonomy): domain Bacteria; phylum Acidobacteriota; class Terriglobia; order Bryobacterales; family Bryobacteraceae; genus CAADGY01. The sequence goes on from DASTMK010000171.1 coordinate 3,181, forward strand.
TGGGAGAAAACCTGCGCCGCATACTAACTCCGATCCTGCGGGAGAAGGGGCGGCCAGTATGATTGTCGACGTCAATGTGAATCTGTCGCGCTGGCCTTTTCGCCGCCTGCCGGGCGACGAGCCGCAGGTGCTTGCCGCCAAGCTACGGAAGCTGGGCGTTACGCAGGCTTGGGCCGGCAGCTTCGATGGCGTATTCCACAAGGACATTGCGGGCGTCAATGCCCGGCTCGCTGCCGATTGTCGCGAATTCGGCGCCGGACTGCTGCTGCCCTTCGGCTCGGTGAACCCCAAGCTGCCGGACTGGCGGGAAGACCTGCGCCGCTGTGTGGAAGAGCACAAGATGCCCGGCATCCGGCTGCATCCCAACTATCACGGATATACGCTCGACGACCCGGAGTTTCAGGAGTTGTTGAAGCTGGCTGCCGCTCGCAAGCTGGTGGTGCAACTCGCTCTGTGCATGGAAGACGAGCGCACGCAGCATCCGTTGATGAGAGTGCCGCCGGTAGACATTGGGCCTTTGGCGAACGCCGTCGCCCGCGAGCGTCAGTTGAAGCTGGTGATCTTGAACTCTTATCCACAACTGCCGCTCGAGAGATTACGGCCGCTGAGTTCCGCGGGCCAGGTCTATTTCGATCTCTCCATGGTGGAGCGTGTGGGCGGCGTGACGCGGCTCAGCGAGTACGTCTCGCCCGGTCGCGTCCTCTTCGGCTCGAACTACCCTTTTTTCGTTTTCGAGTCGGCGTTGCTGAAGATGCAGGAAGCAGAGCTGGCGGAAACTCAACGGGCGGCGATCTTCGAGGGCCATGCACGCCGGTTGCTGGCAAGGTAACGATGCGATTGACGAGACTCATACTATTGTGCACGACCACGCTCTCCGCTGCGTTCGCCCAGGACCCCCTGCTCGCATGGATGAATCGCATCGCACAGGAGCAGCTTGCGAAACGGGATGCTGCTGTCGCGAAGATCCAGACGCCGTCTGACGCCGAACAGCGGCGGCAATGGATTCGCTCGACGCTGCTCGACATCCTCGGCGGCTTGCCGGAATATCGCGGACCGTTGAACGCGCGTGTGCTTGGCCGTCTTGAAAACCCGCACTACACAATCGAAAAAGTCATCTTCGAGAGCCTTCCGAAATATTACGTGACGGCCAACTTGTACCGGCCGAATCAGCCAGGCCGCTATCCGGCAGTGCTCATGTCCGCTGGGCATACAACGCTTGGAAAAACCGAGAACCACATCATGTCGGCGCATCTGGCGGCGAAAGGCTTTGTGGCTCTGGCCTATGATCCGGTGGGTTTGGGAGAGCGCGTACAGTCCTATGACCGGAATGCGCACAAGAGAATCGCGGGCTGCTGCGCGGACGAACACCTTCACGCCGGGGCGCAGAGCCTGCTTATCGGTGAGAGTGTCGCCCGGTATTTTATTCATGACGCGATGCGAGGTATCGACTATCTGGTGAGCCGCCCCGATGTAGACCCCGAGCGTATTGGAGCTGCCGGCTGCTCGGGCGGCGGGTGCGTCACCACCTACGTAGCGGCGCTCGACCCTCGCGTCAAGGCAGCCGCTCCGGCGTGTTTCCTCAACAGTCTCCGTGTGCTCTTCGCAGGCCGGTTCCCGGATTCGGAAATGAGCCTGCCGAGATTTCTTGCATCCGGGCTGGACCACGCGGATTTCCTCGCCGTATCGAACGGAATACCCTGGCTCATTCTGGCGACGGAGGAAGACTTCTTTACCCCTGCCGGTGTTCTGCCGGTTTACGAAGAGGCGCGGCGGTGGTATCGCCTCTTCGGCGCCGAAGACAAGATGCAGATGTTCATGGGTCCGGGGAAACATGGTACGCCTCTCGAAACGCGCGAAAAGTTGTATGAGTTTATGATTCGCTGGCTGCAACCGGGAAGCGGTGTTGATTATCGCGAAGGGAATATCACGTTGTACCCGGACCAGGAGTTGCAGGTAACCCAAGCCGGCCAGGTGGAGTTCGAGGAGGGAAGCCGTTGGCTCTACCAGGTGATTCGAGACCGCTTTCAGTTACGCAAACGTCCACGCGGCGTTCCGCAGCTTCTGGCTGAACTTCGACGGCTCGGCATTCCTTCCGAAGGCCAGCCGCCGGCGTTCACCACGATGGAACGGAGGCAGGGCCGCACACGCCTGACGTTGGAGAGCGAGCCTGGTATCGAGATCGGAGCAACGCTTTATCTCCCCGGCGCCGAAGGGCGCAAACCGGCGCTGCTGCTGGTGAAGGACGCTGCGACCGCGCAGCTCGCCGAAACAGCGGCTGCAAGGGGAAATGTGGTGTTGGAACTGGAGCCTCGCGACTCTCCGGCCGCAAACGACAACCGCCCGTTTCTGGGGAACTGGCTGACCAACAAACGCGCGGATTCAATTGGCCGCAATCTGCCGGCGATGAGGGCCTACGACATTCTGCGTGGCGTGGACCACCTGCACGCACGTAACGATGTGGATCGCTCACGAATTCGTGCGGCGGCACGCAATGTCGAGGGTGTCTGGCTGCTGCTCGCAGCGGCTGCGGACCCACGCATTGCGAAGATCTGGCTCGACCGCACACCTCACAGTTTAAGCGCCGCAATGGACGGCCCGATCCATACACGGCTGTTCGATAGCGTCATTCCGGGGTTCCTGCTGTACTGGGACTTCGAGGACCTGGTGCGCGCGATGGGTAAGCGGCAAGTGATGTGGACCGATCCGCCGGACTGGATGCTGCGCACGCGTCGTGGCTTGGGCTCGGGATTCCGCTATCGCGAGCCGGGGCAAACAGAAGAAGCGCTGCTGGCGGAGTTTTTACAGTAGAGCCTGATCCTATTTCCGTTGGAAGCGCCGGTCCTCCAGCCGGGCACGTACTCGGGGTTGTTGCAGAACCTCCGGATTGGCGACATAGGGCGGCGGCGTTCCGGATGCGACCGCCAGTACATTGCGGCAGGCGGAGAGGCTCGTATTACGGATGCACGCCTCGGTTCTTGCGATCAAATGCGGCGTGACGATTACGTTATCGAGCTCGAATAGCGGATTGCCGGCTGCCGCCGGTTCGGTTTCGAAGACATCGAGACCCGCGCCCGCAATCTTCTTCCACCGCAGAGCATCGGCTAGCGCCGATTCGTCCACCACCGCTCCTCGGGCAGTGTTGATCAGATATGCCGTCGATTTCATAAGGCCGAGTTCTCGTGCGCCAATCATGTGGCGGGTCTCGTCTGTCAGCGGGCAATTGATGGTGACGAAATCGCTGTCGCGCAGGACAGTCTCGAGGCTGGCGAGTTGTACTCCGGCAGCGTCCGCCTCGGCAGCCGTCGCTCGGGGAGCATAAGCGAGCAGCCGCTCAAACCCCAGGCTGCCCGCCATGCGAAACATCTCGCGCGCGATGCCGCCGAATCCGATGCACCCGAGCGTTCGTGCGGCGAGATCCATCAGCGTCGGAGGGTTCTGCCGCCAACGGCCGAAGCGGCACTGGATATCGAGCGCGCGCAGATTCTTGGCAAGCGAAAAGATCAGCGCAAAAATCCCTTCCGCTACAGGACGGGCGACCGAATCACGCGTCAGGGCCAGAATGACGCCGGCTTCGGTGCATGCGGCGACGTCGACGCGATCGAAGCCGACGCCCCAAAGCGCCAGCACCGACAGACGCCCGATGCCGCGAAAACTGCTGGCTGGAAAGCCGTAGCTATATGCGATGACGCCATCGTAGCGGTCGAGCACCGCCGGATCGCCGATGCCGCCGGTGTCCGGCATGATCTCGTACTGAACACCGGCGACGGGCTCCAGCACCTCCCTTAACGCGGGAGAGAGTGCTCCGTTTGCCTCGGTCTCGAAGTCTGGCGTAATACCTACGCGAAATTTGCCGCTGCTCTTCACCTGCGGTTTCAGAACTGGAGGCGCAGGCCGAAGCGAATGGTGCGTTGGTCGTTCTC
>DASTMK010000172.1:0-3161 GCA_035714225.1 Bryobacteraceae bacterium
CCGCCGTAAGGTTCGTTTTCGGATATACCCGGAATGCACAGGACGGCCCCGCGTTATCTACCGTGCAGCAGTTCGGGCCTCTTCAGGATGAGTTTGTGCTGTTCTCGCGCGTGCGGCGGTTGAGGAACGAATACCGGGTCGGCGGTGAGATACGAGTATTCGGCGCCACGCTGCTGTGGCTCCGAGGTTGGGACAACTTCAAGGAGGATAGCACGTACGATCTCGATCAACCCGCCGGCAACAATGCTGTCGACCCCGTTGTTCTCTCGAGGTTTGGACGCGTGGAGCCGTACCACGGCAACACCCCGTATTGGCGCTTTGCGCTGCTCAAGGAAGCGAGCGGTTGGCTCGGAGTGAACATGCGCTACACTTACTCGGAAGGGCGCCGCAACTTCGTTTTGGATGAACTGGCCTCCGGAATGGCGTTTGGCGCGGAGCGCAACCGCGCGATTCTCGTGTTCGGGACAGGGCGCCGTCCCGTCAGCGCCGGCAGCATCACCGTAAGCGTCTTCCCTCGTGAAAGAGTCAGCCTTACCAATCACACTGCCTTTCACAACACAAGGATGGAAGGCGACAACACTTACCGGGAATTTTCAAATTCGCAGGCGCTGTTGCGGTCCCTGAACTTCAGCCTGCTTGCTATCCGGACAATTACGAACTCCACGGATCTCAATGTCCGTGCGTCACGGTGGTTGGGTTTGTTTACGGGTTACCGCTTTTCCAGCAGGAAGATCGAGTCCATCCAGCAATCGGATTTCGGTTTCGGCGTGGAGAGCCTCGCGGCGAAGCAGACCAACAACCTGCATGCGGGCGCGGCTGGAATCCGGCTTTTACCCGCCAAAGGCGTGCGCGTGAATCTCGAAGGCGAAATCGGACGCGCAAACAGGCCCTTCTTTCCTATTTCGGATCGAAACTACCACACCGCTTCGGGGCGGGTGCAATACCGGGCTGGGCAGATTTCGCTTTCCGCGTCGGCAAAGCTCTTCTACAACACAAATTCGGTCTCTCTTTCCGCGCACAGCGCACAGTCGCGGACTTATTCTTTCGATGCGGCCTGGACTCCGGCTACGTGGTTTTCTGTAGACGGCGGCTATTCGAAGGCGCATCTGGACACTACTTCCGGACTGGCTTATTTCGCGGACTCCACCCTGATCGAAGGAACCAGTTCCATCTACATCAGCAACATCCATTCCGCGAATGCGGGCCTGCGGTTGAGCCTCGGACGCCGCGCCGATTTTTATGCGGGATACGTAAAAGTGCAAGACACCGGAGATGGGCGTGCGGGCCTCCTGCAACCGGCGCCGGCAGCGCAGGCGCTCCAGCAGACCGGCCCGGCCTTCGACACATTCTATCCGGCGCAGACGTTCCCGCTCACCTACCACTCACCTATGGCGCGTATCTCATTCCGCATCCATAGCAAGCTGCGCTGGAATGCCGGCTACCAGTTCTATGACTATGGTGAGAAATTCCAGTTCCCGCAGAACTACAGGGCGCACACCGGCTACACGAGCCTGCTGTGGTCGTTCTGAGGCCACCTGCTACTTGGTGACCGGAAGACCCACCGTCTGCCATGCCCGCCAACCACCATCGAGCGAAATGGCATCCGTGTACCCCATCTTTTGAAGCGCGTCCGCGGCCAGCGCGGAGCGGAACCCGCCGCCGCAATACAAAATCAATTTGGTGTTCTTGTCTGGAATCTTTGTTTCAATATCGCGCTCGATCACGCCTTTGCCCAAGTGGACGGCGTCCGTTGCGTGCCCGGCCGCCCACTCGCTGTCTTCACGAGTGTCGACAAGGACGTGGGGAGTGCCTGCTTCCTTCAGAGCCCGGTACTCCTCAATATTGATCTCTTTCACGCGCGACTTCGCGTCCTTCACTAGAGACAGAAAACCAGGGTTATGTGGCATAGTCTTCAATCGAAACGCCGGATCTGTGCGCCAGCGCGCATCAATTTACCTTCAATTTTCTCGTATCCGCGATCAATGTGATACACGCGGTCCACGACGGTTTCGCCTTTGGCAACGAGTCCGGCGAGCACCAGCGAGGCGCTGGCGCGAAGATCGGACGCAATGACACCCGCGCCGCTCAAATCCCGCTTGCCGGCCACGATGGCCTGCCGCCCCTCTATACGGATATTGGCACCCATCCGGACCAGTTCCGGCACGTGCATGAAGCGATTTTCGAAGATCGTTTCCGTGATGAACGAAATCCCCTCGGCCTGCGTCATCAGCGCCATGAATTGCGCCTGGAGATCGGTCGGAAAACCAGGGTATTCTTCGGTAGTGGCGTCCACCGCTCGGAGGCTGCCGGAGGATTGCACATGGATCAGGCCGCCGTCGGTGTTTACTTCCACTCCGGCTTCTCCCAATTTCAACAGCAGCGCTGTCAGGTGCTCGGCGATAGCACCCGTCACCGTGATATCGCCGCCCGTAATCGCACCCGCTATCAGAAAGGTTCCTGCTTCAATGCGGTCCGGGATGATGGTGTGCTCAGCGCCCCCAAGGTGGTCGACACCTTGAATACGAATGGTGGAGGTGCCTGCCCCCTGTATTTGCGCGCCCATCTTGGCGAGCAGTTCTGCCAGGTCGGAGACTTCCGGTTCCCGGGCGGCATTCTCAAGAATCGTTTCGCCTTTGGCCAAAACCGCAGCCATCATCAGGTCTTCGGTGCCGGTAACCGTAATACGGTCGAAATGAATGGCTGCTCCGTGAAGCCCTTCCGGCGCTTCCGCTTCCACATAGCCGTGTTCCTGCCGGATTCGTGCTCCCAGTTGTTCGAGAGCCCTCATATGCAGATTGATGGGCCGCGCGCCGATGGCGCAGCCTCCGGGAAGCGAAACCCTGGCCCTGCCGGTGCGTGCCACCAGGGGCCCGAGCACCAGGCTGGAGGCGCGCATCGTCTTCACGAGATCGTAGGGCGCCTCGGGGCGGACGATCCTTTCCGCATGCACCGACAGCGGGCCGCTTCCTCTCCGATCGACCTTCGCGCCGGTGGAAGCAAGCAGGCTTTTCATGGTTCGGATATCGCGCACTCTCGGCACACGGTGCAGAACTACCGGTTGATCGGTGAGCAGACAGGCCGCGAGAGCGGGTAAACCGGAATTTTTCGATCCGCTGACCGCGATTTCGCCTTTCAGCGGGATCCCGCCGCGTACAGAGAAC
>DASTMK010000173.1:0-19436 GCA_035714225.1 Bryobacteraceae bacterium
CTTCGCGCCCGGCACCGGCGCCGGAGATGATACGATCCAGTTCTCCACGGGGGGCCGCACGGTGGATTTCAGCATTCCCGCGGGCAGCACGGCGGCTGTTTTCTCCTCACCGCAGGTGGCTCTTCAGACGGGCACCGTGGCGGGAACCATCACCGTAGCCGCCCGCCTGGCTTCCGCCGGTGTGGAGATCACGCCTTCCTCGCCACCCACACACGCCATACGTATCGAGCAGTCTCGGCCAATGCTCACCAGTGCCCGCCTTACGCGGACTGCAACGGGTTTCAGCATCGAAATTACCGGCTATTCGACGGCGCGTGAAGTGACGCAGGCGGTATTTCGTTTTGGAGCCGCTCCCGGCCAGAGACTGGAACAGCCGGAAATCACGATGGATGTGAGAAACCTGTTTACCGCGTGGTTTGAAGACGCCGCATCCGCGCCGTTCGGCAGCCAGTTCACGTTCACACAAACTTTCACCGTAAGTGGAGACGCCGCGGCAGTTACTCCGCAAACTGTCGTACTGCGTAACAGCCTGGGCGAAAGTAGTATCACTGTGCAGTAACTGCGGGAAGTTGTGCCGGGCGTGTGTACGGGGGATCGCGCAAAGGGCGGCCGGTGAGCACGAAGGTTCGCCGGTCCTCAGACCCGCGAGGAGGTTATCGGAGTCTCTTCCCGCTGGATCACCCGATAGTGTTCGATGCGGCAGGCGAGGCCAAAACGGGCGGAGCGGCCGATGGTTTCAACGCGAACGACGAGCGCCTGGCATCGCAGACACAAAAAAGTATCTTTTTTTTCCTTATTGTGTGAAGGAAACAGGATGTCGCAGTCGATATGTTCTCCAGGTGTCAATGGCTCCTGGACGATGCAATAGAAACCCTCGCTGCTCAGATTCACGGTCCGGCTTTCCATTGGATGCGTCTCAGACCTCCGGCAAAGATAGACCGGCAACTGCAGCGGCAGGCGCGTGCGCCTGCGCCTTTCAGTCAGAGGTCCCTGCCTCTCTTCGTCATCTGAGGTCATCAGCACGGCACCGTACGCAGAACAACATTCCAAGGAGAAAGACATGTAAGCCGAACGGACACCGCGTGAATGTGCACTTTTGCTACCACGCACAACCGGCTGGAACTGGGCAACTCCGTTGCAGAATGTACGAAAGTATAGGCCCAAAGTTCGGGGTACGAATGGGCTATACGGATGAATTTTTGGGGCGAATCGTCGAACAACGGCATCGGAAGTTGTCAAGTCCTAAAGGTTGGGACTAGAACTTACAAGATGGTGTTCTAGTACCAGCAACCATTTGTAAATCATTGACAATAAGTGGGACTACGCTATGCTTGATGGCAACTTAATAAAACTCCGGACTCATCGCACTTAGACCTTTCGGGTCTCCTGAATGTGCCGGTCCTGCCACAGGGAGGGCTAACGGGACGGCAAAATAGCGGATTTTGTGCTCTTTTGTTTCACGGTTTTGAAATATGTCTATGAACGTTTTGCTGGTTTCAAACGATGCTGAGCTGCAGAAGCTGATCCGGGCGGTATTGGCCGAGTGCCTGGGTGCGGCCTGGCGGCTGGTGATTGCTACGCAGCAAGACTTAACCCGGAAGGCGGATGTGTATATCTGGGACTATCACTCCGGGCTGCGCATGAGCGATTTCATCGATCCTTCCGAGCATCAAAAACACTTTGTGCTGGTGCAGCGCAAACAACTTTCACAGTTCCGCGAGGAATCTCTGCCGGATGTCAATGTTGTTCTGAAGCCGGTCTCCGCCGCTGCGCTGAAGGCGTTTCTCGGCGAAGCTTGCGCCCGCTGGCAGCGCCAGCAGGCAGAACACGAGGACGAGGCCGGCAGCGTGCGGGCCGACCGCGATGAAGTACTGCAAAGTTTGATCGAGGCCAATCTCAAATTACAGGAGTACGACCAGGACCGGACTAACTTTCTGGCCCGGGCGATTCACGATTTCCGTGCCCCGCTGACAGCCCTGACAGGGTATTGCGGCCTCCTGCTGGGGGAGCAGTTAGGCGCATTGACCGCCGACCAGCGGGAGGTAATCCAGCGCATGCAGTTCAGCGCCAAGCGGCTGTCGCGTCTGGCCAGCGAAATGTTTCAACTGAGTATCTGCCACCGTGTTGTTACGCGGCCCAACCTCCGGAGACACGACATCCACGAATGCGTAGACCAGGCGCTGCACGAAATCGCTCCGTTTGCCGAGACAAAGCGCATCTCCGTGTCCGTCGACCTGCAACAGCCGGCCGAGCCCTTGGCTTTCGAGCCGAGTGAACTCGAACAGGTACTGGTGAACCTGCTGGACAACGCGTGCAAGTTTACTCCGAGATCCGGTTCCATCGACGTCAAGGGATATCCGTTCTTCTGGGAGCGCAGGAAGGACGGAATTACGGAAATGCCGTTGCGCGCCGACCGGCGGACCAGCAACGGCCATGCGCCGAACTCGTTCCGGATCGATATTTCCGATTCGGGTCCTGGCATTCCTCCGAACCACATCGAAACGATTTTCGAGGAGTATACCTCGTATGCGGGAGGGCAGGACCGGTCAGGCGGCGGCCTGGGGCTGGCCATCTGCAAGATGATTATGAACCGGCACCATGGACGCATTTGGGCGGAAAGCAGTCCGAGGGGCGCCGTTTTCTCGCTGGTGCTGCCTTCTCCTGCGGCCGAACATCTGCTCGCCACCGATGCGGCGCCTTCCGAGAACAAGTACTACACCCAAGTGAGTTGAGATATGCAAGCGATAAAAAACGGCCGCACGATTCTGGTGGGTGAAGACGAGCCTGAAGTTCGCAGCTACCTGGAGATGGCCTTGCGGTGCCAGGGCTACACGGTCGAACTGGCCGAAAACGGCGACGAGGTGCTGGCCTGTCTTCAGGATTCGGGCGAGCACATCTCCGCAGTCCTGCTGGACATTGTCATGCCGCGTAAAGACGGCCTCGAAACGCTGAAAGAGATCCGCCGTATCCGGGACGATCTCCCTATCATCATGGTATCCGGCGCGTCCTCACCGCTGAATGTCGTGGAGGCGATGAAGAACGGGGCCACCGATTTCATCGGCAAGCCGGTCAACCACGAAGACCTGCGGAAAGTGCTGCGAGGCGTGCTGGAAAGACAGGCTCCACCAGCTCCGGTCGAAGCGCCCGAGCAGCGGAACCCGATATTGCCGTCGGGAGATGTGTTTTTTGGCGGCAATCCACATATGAGAGAGATTCACGACCTGGTCGCGCAGATCGGCTGGTCTGAAGCGCCCGTATTGATCCAGGGCGAAACGGGCTCTGGAAAAGAGGTTCTGGCGCGGGCGCTCCATACGCAGTCTCCTCGCTCCAAAAAACCATTTTTGAAGCTTAATTGTGCCGCCCTGCCTTCCGAACTGGTGGAAAGCGAACTGTTCGGTTATGAACGAGGCGCTTTCACCGGTGCGTTCCAGAAGAAGCCCGGCATGTTTGAAATGGCCGATGGCGGTACGATTCTGCTCGATGAAATCGGCGACATGGATTTCAAGCTGCAGGCAAAACTCCTTCAGGTCTTGCAGGACCAGGAGTTCCAGCGTCTCGGCGGCAAGGAAACCGTGCGGGTGGATGTTCGGGTTATTGCCGCCACCCATCGCGACCTGGAGAAATCCATTGTGGAAGAGACGTTTCGCGAAGACCTGTATTACCGGTTGAACGTCATCAGCCTCCGTGTGCCACCTTTGCGCGAACGGAAGGAAGATATTATCGCGCTGGCGGAATTCCTGCTGGCAAAACACGCCACGCAGGGAAACGCTCCCGTGATCACGCCAGGCCTCAAACAGGCATTCCTCGCTTATGACTGGCCCGGCAATGTGCGTGAACTCGAGAATGTCGTCCGCCGGTTCATTATTTTGCGAAGCCCGGAGAAATTGGCTGCGGATCTTCGGCGCAAAGTTGCTCAAAGGGCATCGGTGCAATCGGTGCACGCCATCCATACCTTGCCCGACGAACAGCGCACCGCTGATGCGACCATTCTCGAACAGGTGAGTAAAGCCAAGCAGAAGGCGGAACAGACGGCCATTCTGGCAGCGCTCGATTCCACTCACTGGAACCGTAAAAAAGCCGCTCTGGTGTTAAAGATTGACTACAAAGCGCTGTTGTACAAGATGAAGAAGCTGGGGATTGAGGACAAAATGGTGGCGCTGGCGGAGGCGCGGGATGGAAATGAAGAGCCCGCCGCTGAACCCGTGGCCGGTAGTACCGCGTGAGTGCGCTATAGCAAGACCACCGGAACAAAAAAGCAGGGGCTCCACCCAAGTGGAACATCGCCCCTGCCAACTACCGACTGTTCAAGATCAACTCAGGATCGTTTCAGACGCCTTCTTCCAATAGCCGCACATCCGATCAGCGCCGTGCCGAGCAGCACGATCGAGACCGGTTCGGGAGCGGCGGCGGTCAGGTTCCCGCTCGCGATGGCATTGCTCGAGAACGCACCCGCCGGGCTGCCGTTGGTATAGAACGAGATATTGAAATTACTCGCGTACCGCATCGGATCGGCCGGCGTTCCGTAGAAGTTTGTGAGCGCCGGGTCGAGGATGGTGCTGAACGCAGCGCCGGCGATGGTAAATGCGCCCAGGCCGGGGATCTGAGGCAGAGGCAACTGCCCCACAATGGAATCCGACATGAAATAGCCGCTCATCAGCGTCGTCGGCGCGCCGCCGGCAATAGAGGGGATCGAACCCGTCAGCGTAAAGGTTCCACCGGAAGCAAAAGTCCAGCTCAGCGCTGATCCACCCGTATAGGCTCCGGTTTGAAAATTGATCACGCACCCGACACAGGACAGGGCAACTCCGTTATTCAGCGGCACCCCGTTAATCCCCGTGATGGTGCTGACGGCCAGATTCGTGCCGATCAGGGGATTGGCGCCCCCGGCATACGAAATCGAACCGCCGCCCCCGCCCGCCGGAATAGTAAAATCGATAAACTCAGCGAAACTCACGCCGGTCACCAACACCAAAAGGCAGAGTACCCGGCTTATGTTTTTCAACTGCATGTCGCCTCCGAAAGACATCGTTGTAGAGAATACACCTTAATTCGCATTAAGGAATTGCACGTAGCACTCCAAAGTTGCATCTGTTGCGCTGCTTATAGTTACGTACCACATAACCCCTGGATAGTGCGAAAAGCCCGTATGTTTGGAGATTTTGTCGTATAAACCCTTAGTTCAGAACCGCCATCAACTCTTTCGCCTGGCGGGCTTCGGGTGCGCCGGGGGGCGACAGTTTCAAGGCCGTATCCAACGCCGCACGGGCATTGTTCCGGTCGCCATGCTTTAAATAAGCCATACCCAGATGCAGGTTCCGGCGGGCCGTTCCTTCGAGCTTTACCGCTTCGGAAAGCCGTTTTACGGCCAACTCATACAGGCCTTTCTGGTACAGTACCCAGCCCAGCGTATTCACTACGGCGGGATTGGACGGAGCTAATTCCACCGCCTTCTCCGCATATTTGAGCGCCTCGTCCGGTTTGCCGGCGCTGTCCGCCAGAAGAAATGCGAGATTGTTCAGGGCCATGATATTGTCCTGGTCCCCCGCAATCACCCTCTGATACTGTTCGATCGCGGCCGAGGCGTTGCCCGCTTTTTCCTCGATGTCCCCCAGCCAGAGCCGGGCCACCAGATTGTCGCCGTGCTCGGAAACAATTTGCACCAGGCTTGTTTTTGCTTCATTCCATTTGCCTTCGGCGACGTCGATCTGTACCAGGCCCAGCCGCGCCGGGAGGAAGGCCGGGTCCACCGCGCGGGACCGGGAAAAAGCAGCCCGGGCTTTGGCGCGATCTCCGGACGCCAGCAGAAGGCTGCCCAGAAACTGCTGGAGCGGCGCGGACTTCGGCCGCTGGCCGGCGTACACCGCCACCTGCCGCACCGCTTCCGGAAGATTCTTTTCTTCGGTATAGCCGCGGGTCAGAATCTCGAGCGCCCGCAGGTCTTCCGGATTTCCCGCCAGCGCCTGTTGAGCCAGCCGGCGTGCCTCCGCCATGCGGTTCTGCGCCAGCCGCAGCGCGGCCGAAAGGACATGCGCCTCCGGCGTATCGAGGCGGCCCAGATCTCCCTTCAGCGCCTGTTCAAGCTCGTCCGTCTTCCTCATCGCAAACAGCGCCCAACCGCGCTGGATCGCGACCGGCGCCAGTTTCTTTTGTTCCTCCGGAGTCCTATCCAGAACATCGAGGGCGATTTTGGCGTGGTTGGTCCGGATCAAAAGCGCCGCGAGTTCCAGCCGTGCCGGCAACAAATCCGGCTTCAGCCGCAAGGCTTCGTCCAACTCCTGGCGCTGTGTCAGGATCTGGCCGCGCGCCTCGCGAATTTTCGAAAACAGATAGTGCGTTTCCGCCGAGTCCGGCCGGGCGGGAAGGGCTTTGCTCAAGTCGGTCTCCGCTTCGCCGTAGCGGCGCAGGGTGAGATACAAGCCGGCGCGCTGCAGCAGCGCGTCCACATCGTCCGGGTTTTTCTTCAGGGCTTCCGATAACAGCCGCTCCGCGTCCGGCGTCCGGTCCGACCAAATCAACGCGGCCAGGAGATGATCGCGCACCGTACGGTCTTCGGGGGCCTTCTGGTGCAGGCGGCGGAGTTCGGCAATGGCGAGATCCCTCTTTCCCGACTGGAACAGATATACCGCATGCATGGGCCGGTATTGCTTATCCGGAAGCTCGGAGATCCGCTTGTAGATTTGCTCCGCTTTGGCGGTATCGCCCGCGCGGACCGCCATCGCCGCCAGATCGAGCAGCGCTGGTGCGTGCTTCGGGTCGGCGCGCAGCGCGCGCTCGAACTGCTCCGCGGCCTCCAACGGCCGGTTGCGTTGATAATAAAATTCCCCGAGCGCCACCAGAATGCCGGCCGACGGCGGTTCTCCCACCGCCTGTTTCAGAATTTTTTCGGCTTCGTCGAACTGCTTCTGTTCCGCTTTCAGCCTGGCCAGCGCCACGGAAGAACCCAGGTTCTGGGGCGCTTTCTCAAAGGCGCGCCGCAGATATTTTTCCGCCTCTTCCGGCTTCGCCAGTTTCCACTCCGTGACGGCCAGGGCAGTCATCGCCTCCACATCGTCCGGAGAGGTTTGAAACACTCCTTCGAGCCGCTTGCGGGCTTCTTCGAGAAGCGCCCGATCGCCGGAGGCCGCCATGAGCTGCGAAATTTTGATCTGCGCTCCGGCATGCCCGGGATTGAGATCGGTGGCCCGCTTCAGGTTCACCGCCGCCTGCTGCCATTCGCCCGTAGCCAGATAGGCAAGACCGATTTCGTAGTACGCTTCCGGGGCATTCGGCTTTGCCTCGATCGCGTTCTTGAACTCGAGAATCGCCCGGGCATAGTCTTTTTGAGCCACGAAACCCCGGCCTGACGCCAGGTATCGGGCTTGCTTTTCTTCCGGAGATCGCGAACACGCAATCAGGCTGAAAAGAAGAATCACTGCCACTAAACCTGCAAAATAAACTCTCATGATTAGTCTCCGCCGCATCATCTGCCGTACCGGCCGCGCAGCACCACGCGGATCGTTTTCAAAACGATCACCAGATCGAAAAAGGCCGACATATTCTTGAGGTAGAAGAGTTCGTATTCGAGTTTTCGAATCGCATCCTCCACGCTGGCGCCGTAGGAATATTCGACCTGGGCCCACCCCGTCAACCCAGGCCGTACCGAATGCCGCTGGTCGTAATAAGGGACCTGGGAGCGAAGCTGGTCTACAAAAACCGGCCGCTCCGGGCGCGGTCCGACAAAACTCATATCGCCGCGAAGGATATTGACGAATTGCGGCATTTCATCCAATCGGAATTTTCGTAAAATCCAGCCCACCCGGGTGACGCGCGGGTCGTCTTCCGCCGCCCAGCGGGCGCCGGTATGCGCTTCCGCATCCGCATACATCGACCGGAATTTCAATACTTCAAAATGGCGTCCGTTCAGGCCTACTCGCGTCTGCCGGAAGATCGCCGGGCCCCGCGAGTCCAACCGGATGGCCAGGGCGATCAGCAGCATCAAGGGCCATCCGACCGCGAGTCCCACGCCGGCGAAGCACACATCGGCAACCCGCTTCAGGAAGAGAAGAAAGGGAGACCGGCTGAAGCCGTTCGAAAAGATGAACCAGCTCGGCTGAACCAGTTCCAGCCATACGCGCCCCGTCAGGGAAGAGACGGCCGTATGAGCGTCCTCTATGCGGATTCCCCGTGTGCGCAGCCTCACCAGGCTGTTTACCGGCAGCATGCCGCGCCGGTCTTCCACCGCGATCACCAGCCGCGAAATGCCACACTGTTCGATGATCGGCTCCAACTCATCCACCACGCCCAGAGCCGGCTTTTCCAGGCCATTGCCGTTCCGGGACGGCTCCGTTCCGGCCGCTATGAACCCCACCAGGCGGAGCCCCAGGTCGCCGCGAGCGGCGATGACCGAGGCCACCGTTTGCGCCAGCCCGCCAGTCCCGAGAATGGCGATTTTTTGACCGGAGGCCGCGACAGGCCAGGCCTTGTCCACCGCCATCCGTGTGAGCAACACAAATGTTCCGGCGAAGAATAGCGAAATGAAAAACACGCCCCGGCCGATGAGCAGATTTGGAAATACGAAATAACTTACTCCCAATATCAGGCAGCCAATCCCGAGGGAATTCCCCAGTGAAACGAGCTGGCGGGATGGTGGCCGCAACGCGCTGACGTTATACAGATCACCGTAATAAAAACAGATCTGAAAGGTAAGGACAACCGCCAGAACCTGGAAAATAAAGGCCGGATTCTGCATGTAGGCGTGAACCGCCTCCGGGTCTCTCCAAAAGCGGATTTGCACTCCGCATAGCAGGGCCGCTGTAAACAGGATGCTTTCAAGGCCCGCCAGCAGGATACTTTTGCCGGAGACGTAGTGGTGGCAGATCGACATCATGCAAGACGCATAAGACAGTAAACACTTGCATCGCAATCCCCTTTCCAAAACCTCTACCGCCGTCAACGCTGCAAAAACAGGGGGAATACGAGCTGCTGTGCGCTTTTTTGTCAAAGAATACAAGCCTTTTGCCCAATAGATCTGGAAATGCTTCGAACGCCATGGAAAACGAATGGTTTGAGCTGGTCGGCCCTGTGCGTGCATCGTGGATGAGCTGACGGATGGCGACGACGGCCGAGTGTGCGCAAACGGAACAACAGCAGCCCCAAAGCCAGTCTGCGTCCTGGCCCGGGTATCTGCTGATTGGCGTTCTGATAGCGGCACTCTACGGATATGTTCTGTATGATCTGGGGCGCGACTGGTGGTTTGAGCCGTCTCTGTCGCAGGGACTCCTGATTCCTCCCCTCGCGCTGTTTGTCGCCTGGAGCCGGCGCGAATTAACGCTGGCGCTGCCTGCGGTACCGGACTGGCGCGGCGTGCTGCTGGCGTCCGTGGCCTGCCTTTTTTATCTGGCCGGAAAACTCGGAGCGGAATTCTTCCTCCCGCGGATTTCGTTTGTCATTCTGCTGGCCGCTCTGGTGTGGACGTTTTGGGGCGTACAACGCTTGCGCACGCTCACGTTTCCCCTGTTGCTGCTGGCGACAATGGTGCCGCTGCCGTCGATTCTCTACAACACGATCTCGGCGCCGCTTCAACTGCTGGCTTCCGATGCGGCTTCGAGAGTCATCGAACTCACAGGAGTAACCGTACACCGCGACGGAAACATGATCCATCTGGCGGATATTACTTTGGGGGTCGAGGAGGCCTGCAACGGCCTCAGTTCGCTGTCAACGCTGTTGGTGGCCAGCCTGCTTCTCGGCTTTATCCTCTGCTCGCGCCCTGCTGCGCGCTGGCTTGTTTTTCTTGCCGCCGTGCCGGTCGCAATCGCCACGAATATCCTGCGGATCGCGGGCACCGCCTGGATTGCCGATTACCGCGTCGAGCTGGCGCTTGGTTTTTATCACCTGTTCTCCGGCTGGCTGGTTTTCCTGGTGGGCTTCACCGGACTGTACGCGGTCGCTAAAATTTCCAACGCCATCTTACCCGGAGCGCCGAAATGAAACCCACCTCCTCGCGGGCCGTGGCCGCACTCTGTCTGCTGTTGGCTGCGACGCTTGCCGCTTCCAGACTCAGTGAACGCCGCGTGCCGGAGTATCTCGCGCAGCCGCTCGATTCGATCGGGACGGAACTGGCCGGATGGCGGGCGGCGCAGGAACTGAGTGTCGATGATAAGGTCCTCGGACAGCTCCGGCCGACGAGCCTGTTATCGAGGCTCTACCGGAAAGATCAGGATGAGCTGGGCCTGTTCATCGCCTACTATGCCGAGCAGCGCGCCGGCGAGAGTATGCATTCCCCCAAGCATTGTCTTCCGGGATCGGGATGGGAGATCTGGAAACGCAATTCCGTCGAGGTACCGTTCGAGGACAGGATGGTCACGATCAATCGCTATGCGATCCGGAAAGGGATGCAGCGGATGCTTGTGCTGTATTGGTACCAGTCCAGGTCGAGAGTGATCGCCAATGAATATACAGGCAAGGTTCTTCTGGTGCGCGATGCCCTGCTGGACGGACGCACTGCCGGGTCGATCGTCCGGATCAACATTGCCGACAACCCGCATTCCGAAGAAGCGGGCCTGATCTTCGCCAAGGCGGTAATGGCCGAGCTCCAGCGATGTTTGAAGCCCCGGCGGGCGCCTGAACAAACTTAGTTGGTCCTGTTGCGGCGCGACTGTTCCACAACATCCTGAATGGCGCGGACAACCAACTCCGGTTCATCCAGTTGAATGAAGTGTCCGCTGGCGTGAGCCCGGATCTGCTCCCCATTGGTCGAGGAAGCGGCCAGCCGCGCCTGCACCTCGATATGGATCCGCGAAACATCCGGTACCGATTCTTTATGCGTTCGGGGGCTTTCCAGCTTCATGGAAGTCAGCACCCGTAGAGGCATGTTGCGCGGCAGACTGGCGCGGGCTACCTGGGCTTCACTCTCAGACAGGGAGGCCAGTTCACTTATTTCCGCGTCCCGTTGACGGAGCGGCGTGCCCATCACGAAGCGGTTCTGAACATCCGGAGGAGCATCGCTCAATTCCGGCGGCAGAATAGCCCGGCCCTTCCAAAGGCGTATTATGTGATCCGTTCCGAGCGGCGGAACCAGTTGCAATAGATCTCTGAGGCCAAAAGGGTGTTCAACCGGCGCGGGCTCCTGCGGAGGCGGAGACAGGCGCGCTTCGTCTTCATGGCTGGGATCGACCAGCACCAACCCCGCTACCTGCGCGGGGTTTCGCGCCGCATAAATACGCGCGTCGTAAGCTCCAAACGAATGGGCGGCCAGTATATACGGACCCGCTATTCCAGAATTCTTCAGGAGCAGTTCGAGTTCAGCGGCGATCTGGCCGCTGGTACGCGGGAACGGCCCCGAATCACTCCACCCATAACCGGCACGGTCGTACACGCAGACGCACGTGAATTGCGATATTTTCTGCCGCACGGCTTGCCAGGATATCCAGTCTGTTCCCAGACCCGGTTCGATCAGAACTGCCGGGCTGCCTTTGCCGGTGCAATTCAAATGCAGGCGGTGGCCTCCGGCATCGATCATTTCTCCAGGCGGAGGGTATTGCTCCGTTAATACAAAAGAAAAAGTTTTACTGGCGCCGCGAATGATGGGGATGCTTAAAAGCAACCCGGCTATGAGGAAAAGTCCCATTAAAGAGAGGCGCGGCAATGACAGAGCGGGACGGAGCGATCGGCGCATAGGCTGATAGGGCAATGCAAAATTGACCCCTGGGCTACAGGAACAAGCCCGTGAGCGCGGATCGGAGAAAACTTCACCGAGGGGCCTGGAAGGCTTTTCCGGTGAGGCTAAACGCCTCTTTCTCCGGGGCGCACATCAGTATTGTGCCGTCAGAAATTTAGAGTGAAACAGACCCGAAGGTACTAGAACGAGTGGCGCTTATACCCAGTGACGCGATTCGTGCCGGGCTGCCGACGCACGCAGAAACCGCTTGGCCTGCTCGAAAGTCATCATTGGGTTCCGGAACTTCGAGCCCATCAGGTCCACGATGTTATCGAAGCACTTCGTATTGCGGATCTGCCCGTTGAAGAGTTTGCTGCCCGGCCCGAGTGCTGTCAGCAGGACAAAATCGGATGTATGATCCGTACTCACCCAGCCGATTCCCGTGTGATTGCCAACCGCCTGTCCCAGAATGCCGGCAAGTTTGTCGAGGCGTGAATTGAGGCTGAGTTTCCGCACGCCAGCCGCCGCGGACCGCACCGCTTCCACTTCATCTTCGGCAAATTCGCAGCCGCAGGCTTCCCTCATTAACTCGTGAACGGCTGAGGAGGCGAGCTTTTGTTTGCCGTCCAGTTTCGGCATCAGTTCAGCAAAGGAGCTCTTCGCCTTCGCGAGCCTGGCGAAGCCGTTTGATGCCCCGTTCAGTTCCGCCCATTTTCCGCCGAGACCCGGATTCGAATTTCCATGATCGGACGTGATAACAATCAAGGTCTCGGGACTGTGTTCGGCAAACCGCAGAGCCACTTCGATATCGGCAAGCGTTCCAGGCCGACATTGCTGTCGCAGGGGACTGTGTTCGGCAAACCGCAGAGCCACTTCGATGGCTTCGTCGAAGGCGAGTTGTTCCCATAACAGCGCCGCCGTGTCGTTGTTGTGCGCCGCGTGGTCCACTCGTCCGCCTTCTATTTGCAGCAGAAATCCTTTCGGTGAAGATTTCAGTGCGTCCAATGCGGCGGAAGTCATCTCGGCCAGCGTAGGCACGGATTCCTGTAACTCGACACTGTTGTTGCGATCCAGCGTGTACGGAATCATACCGGGGGAGAATAGCCCCAGTACGCGGGCGGATGTCTTTGCAGGGAGCGCCTTCAACTCGCTGCGGGAACGGACATAGGAGAAGGACGCCTGTCTGTAGCGTTCGATCAGATCGGCTTTGTCTTTGCGGGTGGCCTCTTCGAAAAACTGTCTGCCGCCACCCAGAATGACGTCTGCTTTTGCCAGATATTGAACGGCAATGCCGTCTTCGTTGCCACGGCTCTTCTCGGTTGCGGCGAATCCGGCCGGCGTGGCATGCGTCACCGTGGTTGTGGTGACGAGCCCGACGCGTTTTCTCCGATCCCGGGCGATGGCGGCGAGGGGCGTCAACTCGGTGCCGTCCGGCAATGAGTTGACATAGCCATTGAGAATCCGCACGCCGGATCCCCAACTGGACGAGGCAGCCGAGGAATCCGTCGTCACCGAGTTCAACGACGCCATATCCATCAAGGCCCTTGCGGCTTCCGGACGGTCGACCAGAGCGCGCCACAACAACCCCTTTCCCCGGACGTGCTGGGAGAAGTGCTCCGCCAGCGGCAGGACGCTGGGGCTCATCCCGTCGGCGACCATGAAAATGATGTTCTTCGGCTGTGCGCCAGGTTTGCTGGCGGCATGAAGGACCTCGAGCGATCCCGCTACGGAAGCGAGCGCTCCGGCGCGACCGAGAAATCCGCGCCTGCTGACGCCATGGTTGGTTCCGTTCATATCGGTACTTTCGTAGGTTTATATCTTGTTCACAACATAACATAGGCGCCTCAGACGTCCCCTGTCTCTGGTTTGATTCCCTCGCGAAATTCGCAGTACGCTACGATTTGTGCTCCATGCCCGAAGAAACTACGACAGAATTCCAAAAAGAAGTCCGGGAGGGGCAGCGCTTCGAATTTGGTAAGAACTGGCAGCAGTTTTTGCGGGAACTTACCGAAGAACGCATTCAGGCGGCGGCCGCTTCACTCAAGAGCAATCTCGAAGTGGAGACTCTTCGCGGCCTGACGTTCCTCGATGTCGGCTGCGGCAGCGGATTGTTCAGCCTGGCGGCGCACCGGCTGGGCGCGCTTGTGCATTCGCTCGACTACGATCCGCACTCCGTTGCCTGCGCGCTGGAGTTGCGGCGGCGCTATGGCTCGGAAGATCTGCCCTGGACCATCGAACAGGGGTCGGCTCTCGATTCGGAATATTTGCGCTCACTGGGAACGTTCGACGTGGTGTATTCCTGGGGCGTCCTGCATCATACAGGCTCGATGTGGGCCGCGCTGGAAAATATGGTTCCGCTGGTGGCGCCCCGGGGCAAGTTGTACATCGCCATTTACAACGACCAGGGCACCGCGAGCCGCCGATGGCTTGCGGCAAAGAAGCTGTACAACGAAAAGACCTGGTTGAGGCCGCTGTTGTCTGGCCTGTGCCTGGTTTACGTCTGGTGGCGTCCACTGGTGAAGGATGTGTTGCGGGGCCGGCCAGGGCACTCCTGGAGAGACTACCGGCGCCGGCGCGGCATGTCCCCCTGGCGGGATGTTGTCGATTGGATCGGCGGCTACCCTTTCGAGGTGGCCAAGCCCGAAGAAATCTTCCAGTTTTACCGCGGTCGCGGATTTGTGCTCGAAAAGCTGACGACGTGCGGCGGCTCGCTGGGGTGCAACGAATACGTGTTCAGGCTGGGGGATAGCTAGCCACAGCCATCGCTGCGCTCGATGGGAAACGGCGGTTCGCGACTCGGCTACCCAGTCTACAATGGTATTAACTGATGGTTCGACCCACAGTATTGTGCCAAAATGAGCAAACGCCTAGTGATCGATAGGGCCGGTCGCGTTGTGATCCCTAAGCCAGTAAGGGAAGAACTGCATTTGGAGCCCGGTGATTCCCTTGAAATGGAGAGTACCGGCGAGCAAATAACTCTGCGCCCGGTGCGCGGCACAGGTCCGCTCACCAAAGAGCATGGTGTCTGGGTGTTTTATTCCGATGAGCCCCTGGCCGCTTCCGTCACCGGCGACATGCTGCAACAGATCCGCGAGGAACGTGACTTGGCGAACCTCGGCAAAGGTGAATGAAGGGATTTTTCGATACGTCGGTGCTGGTGCCGGTGTTCTATGGCAATCACGTCCACCACAGGGCGAGTCTCGATCTCTTCATTCAATTCGACAAGTCAACGGGCTGCTGCGGAGCGCACAGCCTGGCGGAAGTCTATTCCACGCTCACGCGAATGCCGGGCAAGCATCGCATCGGCGCAGAGCAGGCCATGCTCTTCATTGGCAGCATACGCGAGCGACTCTCGATCATCGCGCTCACCGGTGACGAATATGCCGATGCGTTGCAGGCCGCCTCTGTCCGCGGCATCGTGGGCGGCGGAATTTATGACGCCTTGCTCGCGCACTGCGCCATCAAAGCCCAGGCGGAAACGATCTACACCTGGAACGTGCGCCATTATTCGCTGTGTGCTTCAGAAGTGACGCAGCGACTGAGGACACCTTAGCGGATCAGAGCCAGTTCTTTGCGAGCTTCCCGCACAAGATCGCGATATTCCGGCCGGTTGTCCGCCGACGCCAGGAATGCTTCGTAGGCATGGCGAGCCTTGTCCCCTTCGCCCGCCATCCGGTATAGCCGGCCCAGATTGAGTTGATACGCCGCATCCAGCCGGGCAGCCTTTTCGAAGTGCTCGCGCGCCTTGGCGATCTCCCCCTTCTGAAATGCGACCATACCCAGTTCGTTGTATGCGGGAGCGAATTCCTCGCCCGAAGCGATAATCGCGTTCAATACTCTTTCCGCATCGGCAACACGTCCGGTTCCCCGGTACGCCACGGCCAGATTTTGCAGGCTTTCATAATCATGCGGGTTCAACTGTGCCGCCTGTTCAAAGTCCGCAATCGCCTTCTCCTTGTTCCCCTGCTGCAAATAGAGCGCACCGAGCCGGGAGTACAGAGAAGCGTTGCGAATTCCTTTGGCGATGCCGTCCTCGTACAGGTGGATCTCCTCGCTCCGGCGCCCGGCCCGGCGGTAGACATCACCCAGGTGCGTATAGAGCGTCGGGTTGGCGGGATCCAACGCAACGGCCTGCCGTAACAGCGCCACGCTCTTCGATGGCGGGATCTTCGAGTCCGCATATACCGCGAAGTGCAGCAGCCTCAAAACCTCGATCCGGTCCTTCGGATCGACTCCTTTGCCGGTCAGCGTGAACTCCCGCTGCGAGGACCCGCCCAGATATCCGAGCGACCTCAACTGCTCGAGGGTGCGCCGGTCCGAGGCTCCACTCTCGACCTTCTCCACCTCCGGGCTCAACGTTTTGAGCTGTGCTTCCAGCTCCCTCGCTTTCTCCGCGTGAGCCGCAATCACATTCGTGCTCTCGCCGGGGTCGTGCACGAGATCGTACAGCTCGGGCCGTGGCGCACGGATGTACTTCCACTGGTTCGTTCTGATTCCGCGCAGCTCCGTCCACCCCATGTTGATTTTCGGAAAGAGGGTTTCCACATATGCATATGCCGCCGGCGCCTCTTCGCTGTTGAAGGCAGGCACAAGGCTGGCGCCCTGCACTTCCGCGGGTGCCTTGCCGCCCATCAGCTCGAGCACCGTCGGCAGCAGGTCGATGCTGCGCGCCTGCTGTTTTTTCCGCACACCCGGCGGAACTCCCGGTCCCGCTAGCAGAAATGGAATCCGCAGCGTGGTGTCGTACAGAAAAATGCCATGCGCATACTCGCCGTGCTCTGAAAAACTCTCGCCGTGATCGGAAAGCACCGCGATCAGAGTGTTGCCCGAAGACTTGCTTTCGATGCGGTCGAGCAACCGCCCCAGTTCCCGGTCGGTGTAAGCCACCTCGCCGTCATAAGGCCTTCCACGGTATTGTTCCCGGAAGGGAGAAGGCGGGTCATAAGGCAGATGTGGATCGAACACGTGCACCCAGAGAAAATACGGTTTTCCCGATTGCGCATCGAGCCATTGAATCGCACGCCGGACGACCTCTTCCGCACGACGCTCCGGCGCTTCCGATGCTGCGCCGCCGGCGTCCATCTCGTCGTCGTAGACCGCGAACCCCTGGTTGAATCCGAATCGCTGTTTCAGCACGGATGCGCCCACGAACGCGGCCGTGTCCCAGCCCTGCGCTTGTAGTACCTCCGCCAGCGTCGTGTGCTGCGACGGCAGGATGAAGCCGCCGGTATCCCGCACTTTGTGTGCCGTCGGATACAAACCGGTGAACATGCTCGCGTGCGACGGCGCCGTCAGCGGAGCCTGGGCAATGGCGTTTTCGAACAGGACTCCCCGCTGCGCCAGCTTGTCCAGATGCGGCGTTTCGGCATTCGCGCCGTAGCAGCCGAGCCGGTCCGCGCGGAGCGTGTCAATGGTCACCAGAACCAGGTTCATCCGGCGAAGCGGCGCCGCCTCTTCCGTCCGCTTCTGGTTTGCAGACCGGCAGGAAGCCAGCACCAGCAGAGCCGTGGCGCATACGCCCCCATAGACCAGCAATCGAATCGGGAGTGCCATTCTCCTGCTCACGAGACCACGGTACACTACCGCCCAACCAGGCCGCAGCCGCCGAAGTCCGCGAGCGGAATCAAGGCAATCGAAACCCTACGCTTCCCGCGACGACAGGGTTGTAATTCCACCGGTTCCAGTAAGTAAACGAGGAAACAAATCCGGTGGCCGGGGTCCGGTAGAGGTAGTTACGCAGTTCTCCACGCAGGAACCAGCGGCGGGCAACTCTTATGTCGGCGCCTGCCCCCGGTGTGAGCACTACGGTGAGATTTGAGTCGCTTTGCGAGGCTGTTTGCTGGCCACTCTGAAAGTCAGTGCCCGTGCGGCGAATTGTCCCGAGGCCGGCCCCGAACGATAGCCAGGGGGAAAGACGCCGCCCGGGGCCAAATCGGACCCGAAAGCCGGGCGTGAGGGCGGCGGTCAGCCGCTCAGTGTAGATGCTGGCATAGAATCCGCTGGCAAAGACATCCGAACTGCGGGATCCATGGAGCGCGACCGGAACGTCAATCCCAATCGAAACACTCTTGTGGTGCAGAAACTCGAGTCCGGCGTTCAACAGGAGAGTTCCGCCGGTTTCCGGTTTCGCATCCCGTCCGGCCGGGTCCGTGCGGGCATTGCCCGAGGCGGGACCCGCACCTCCGCCGATTGCGACGGACAGATGCTGGCAAATGGCGCTTGGCGCCAGGCAAAGAAAGATGATTATGCAACAGGTATTCAGGCTCATATTGGCTTAGAAAGCAAAGACCGGTGAACCACCGCTTTCAACTACACGAGCCTGGGCCGGAACGCCGGAAACCGGCTCCGCACGTGCAGCGCCAATGCTACGAGTGAACGTTCTGCTAGCGATTCTCTCCCGGCAGGTCCAACGATTCCGGATCAGGCTCCTGCAGATCTATGCAGTTCAACTCCCAATGCGATAACTGAGTGCGGGTTTCGACCATATCGCTCACGACGATGGCGAGTTCCTCACAGATCCACACTTCGTTTGTGATTAAGTTTGGATCTTCCTCCGGTAGCCATAGTTGGATCCGGCGGCACTCCTGGCCGTGAATCAGGCGGCTTTCATCAGTTCGCTTCATATGTACAAGCGGGCCGGTTCCACCTCTTGGGAGCCACACTTCCTCTATGCTGGGGGGCCATACACTCTGCTTGCCCTCAACATATACTTCCATCTTCCGATCCGAGGGGTTCCAGCGTTGCGCGAAAGTTACACCTTTTTCGGGCGCGTTCGGCTGCAGCAGCTCGATCTTGGTGATGCCTGCGGAGTTTCGGTACTGGCGGCCTTGTGCACACGCCAGCCGGGGTTCCTTAAGCTTTTCGACGAAAACCGTATGAAAGGCCGCGATGAACGGACGATCCAAGACCGCCGTCGTGGGGGGAACTAATCGCGGAAGTACCAGAAATCCCTCGTTTGCGTTAGCCACGGCCTGTCTCTCCAAACACTATAGGATAGGACAGAGTGATCAATTTAGGCGACTCCATTCACACGACCTAAGACCCATCTCGAAAGTGCAAAATCTGGTCGCAGCAGCTACCAGCTTAAGGAATCACTGACACGGACCTGGTGAAGGAGATGTGAAGTCTGGTCCACCCATTTTGAAGCACTGCAAACTGGCTCCAGCAATTTGGGCGGACAGGAGCCGCCACGTCGCATATGGCATGGGACACGGAGTCTGCCAGCCAGTGATATAGGTGAGGTTGGGACCACAAGACGGTGTCATGCCCCCGATGCACCCTGGGACGTAGGAGCACAAGTTGTAGACACCGGGCACAACCTGAGAACCAGTATTCCGGCCCGTGTATAAGCGGTATCCGATCCGGATTTCCGACGAGACAGAGGTTCCTAAGAACCCCCCACACCCGGTTCTATGTGAACTAGTAGCCGAATAGGTTCCCTCAACCGCAATGAGGTTGACGGATACGCTGTGATATCCAGATCCTACGCCTTCGGCAACGGGGGTTCCGTTTGGTCCGTAGAGAGTTGTTTGCACTATCGCCTCATGTTGGACCCCGTGGTGCAAGTCGTCCGTTACCCCGACTGTCCGTATCCTAACTGTGTCGCCGTCACTCAATTGTTCAGCCCATATGTCAGTGTAGACAAGGGTACCCTGGCTGAAGGCAAAGTCAAGCTTTTTCTGTAAATTCATTCTTCCCGCGTAATCGGGCCACTGTTTTCCATTCGTAAGTAGATCTTTTCGGTTTCCCACTCCTCGCTGATTTCCATCAGTACGGCGCTGACCAGGCGCAACAGCGCAGC
>DASTMK010000174.1:0-2206 GCA_035714225.1 Bryobacteraceae bacterium
CGGAATTTGTCTTCGCCCATGAGCTTTTCGAGGTCCCGGTTCGTCGCGCAAATGATGCGAATGTCCACCCGGGTACCGTGCGAGCTTCCGAGGCTGTGGACCTCCTTCGCTTCGATAGCGCGGAGAATCTTTGCCTGGGCAAAAGGACTCATATCGCCGACCTCGTCGAAGAAAACCGTACCGCCATCGGCCATCTTCAACTTGCCGGGTTTCGCCGCGACCGCGCCGGTGAAGGCGCCGCGTTCGTATCCAAACAGCTCGCTTTCGAGCAGCGTGTCCGGAATGGCCGCGCAGTTGATGCACACCAGCGGCTTGTTCCGGCGGCGGCTCATCCGGTGCAGCATCTGAGCGACGAGTTCTTTGCCGGTGCCCGTTTCTCCGGTGATCAGAAGCGTCGTATCCGTGGGCGCCAGCCGCCGTATGGATTCGCGGACGTTTTGCATCGCCTCGCTTCCGCCAATCAAGCCGGGCGTCTCCCGATCACTTCCCGTTGGGCAGGCGCCAAGGCAATGTTTTACCGCGGTGACGAGATCGCGGGCCTCGACCGGCATTTTCAGATAATCATGCGCGCCCAGGCGCAACGCTTCAATGGCCAGCGCCTCGGACCCCCCGCGTACCACTAAAATGACCGGCGTAACCGCGTCCACGGTCCGGAGGCATTTGAACAGTTCGAACCCGCAATCCTGCTCCGAACCGCGGCATTCGATCAGAATCAGGTCTGCCCGCCCGTTTGGCAACGCCGGGCCGTTCTGGCGGCATGGATAACAGACGCTGTGCAACCCGCTATCTCGTAGCAAAGACTGGAGTTCAGAGCCGAGAGGAGGTTCCTGCGTAAAAATTGCTATGACGGGCGTCACGGGTTTTTGAATCCAGTTTGCTGCTTTGCCTATACTGAATCAGCCTGGTACCACGTTTCAAGGGCTCCAGTACCTGGGTGGGGTTGTGGATCCAAATAATTTGTGCCGGGTTGTCGATCCTGGAAAGGGCCGTTCGATCCATTGCCAGAGGGACTTAAAAAGGGATAACAAGATGAGCGGTGTACGAGTACTGGTTGGTACGCGCAAAGGTGCCTTTCTCCTGACATCGGATGGAAAGCGCGAACAATGGGACATCAGCGGTCCGCATTTTGCGGGA
Source organism: Bryobacteraceae bacterium (assembly GCA_035714225.1). Taxonomy (GTDB): domain Bacteria; phylum Acidobacteriota; class Terriglobia; order Bryobacterales; family Bryobacteraceae; genus CAADGY01. The sequence goes on from DASTMK010000174.1 coordinate 1,135, forward strand.
TGGGAGATCTACCACGTAAAGGGATCCCCCGCGGACCCGAATCGCCTGTACGCTTCCCAATCGAGCGGCTGGTTCGGACAGATGATCCAGCGTTCCAACAACGGCGGCAAGACGTGGGAGGCGGTGGGAAACCAGTTCACCTACGATGGCGTGCCGGGCACTCACCAGTGGTACGACGGCACGCCGCACCCCTGGGAGTTCAAGCGGGTCTGGCATCTTGAACCATCGTTGATGGACCCGGACACCGTGTATGCCGGGGTGGAAGACGCCGCCCTGTTCCGTTCGACGGACGGCGGGCAGAGCTGGCAGGAGCTTTCGGGATTGCGCGGCCACGGTTCGGGTCCCCATTGGATGCCGGGCGCCGGCGGGATGTGCCTGCATACCATCCTTCTCGACCCGGAGGATAGCCGGCGGATGTTCATCGCCATTTCGGCGGCGGGCACCTTCCGGAGCGACGATGGCGGCACAACCTGGCGGCCGATTAACCGCGGGCTGAAGTCGGAACACATCCCCGACCCGGACGCCGAAGTCGGGCACTGCGTTCACCGCATCGCGATGCACCGGTCGCGTCCCAACGTCCTGTTCATGCAGAAGCACTGGGATATCATGCGCAGCGACGATGCGGGCGAGTCCTGGCGCGAGGTGAGCGGAAATCTGCCGACGGACTTCGGATTTCCGATCGACGTTCACGCGCACGAGCCGGAAACGATCTACGTGGTTCCGATCAAGAGTGACTCCGAGCACTATCCGCCCGAGGGCAAGCTGCGCGTGTACCGCAGCCGGACGGGTGGAAACGAATGGGAGGCGCTCACCCGGGGACTTCCGCAAAGCGACTGCTACGTCAACATACTGCGCGATGCCATGGCGGTGGATTCGCTCGATTCCTGCGGCGTGTACTTCGGCACCACCGGCGGGCAGGTATATGCTTCGGCCGACGCCGGCGACAATTGGGCTCCCATTGTCCGGGACCTTCCGCCGGTTCTTTCCGTCGAAGTCCAGACGCTGTCATGATCCGCGTAGTGCTTCCGGCGCACCTGCGCACGCTGGCGCGGGTGGAAGGCGAGGTAAAGGT
>DASTMK010000175.1:0-24061 GCA_035714225.1 Bryobacteraceae bacterium
ACGAGCGAAACAAAATTCATCCGGGATGTTCCGGCGATTCTGTAACCGCGCGGAATCGGGATCATGGTAAACGGCAGGTTCGAACGAAACACCGCAGCGGCGTAATGGTTCCACATTTCCGGCACCACGACGAGCGTGCTAAGGTACTTCGCCGGGAGAATACTGAAATTACCTACTCGAACGCTGAGGCCCGTCAAAGCGCGATGGAGAATTTTGTACACAGCGTACAGGAATCGAAAGACGATGGGCTCTGTCCGGCGGCTTCGTTCAGCGAAGATGGCGTGAACGCCCTCTCCCGCAACGAATTCCGTGATGAGCTGTAAGGCGCCATCCGGTGTGTCCTCTCCGTCGGCATCCATGATCAGCACTGCGTCGCAGGACGCAGTCCGTTCGATGTGTGCAAGCCCAATTGCGATGGCTCTTTGATGGCCGAGATTGCGGCGCAGGCGGAGCGTCCGGATGATTTTGACGCTCATGAAGTCATGCTGGAAATCCGCCGGACGGCACGCCTCGGTCGAACCGTCATCCACAAGCAGGATCTCGAGATGGCACAAACTCGAGGGGATCGTGCGATCAAGGTGCCGGATCAGTTCCCCCGCAGAGAGCCAGTCGTCGCGCAGAGGCATTACTACGGTCACATGCAACAGAGAATTCGCCAGGAAACGAGGCTTGCCGGCTTCCACCACTCACGATCAAGGTATCATGCCGTGCGGTGGTGCTGAGTGCCGGCACTCCGGGCGCGGCGACGCGGCAGACGGTGTGGCGCGACGCCACACCGCACCGCTTGGAGCTTACTTCGATACCAACTGCCCGAATTCGGCCAGCAACTCATATTTGTTCAGCCAGGTCGTATACATGATGCCCTGGGCGTTGGGCGTCTTTCTCAATTCTTCGAGCCAGCCGCGCGGGTTATCGAGCGTGTCGGCGTCGTAGTAGGCGCCGGCTATCGTCCGGAAACCCAGCTTGGAGAAGAATGGCAGGCTCAGCGCTCGCCGTTGGTAGTACCACGCCACGATGCCGAGCTCGCGCGGGACGTGGTTCCAGGAACCCGTGTAATCGCCATTCACCAGGTAGTATTTGTCGCGCGCATTGTGGTTGGGGTCGAGCATGTCGGACCAGATCCAGACGTCGACCTTCGGGTTGACCTCGCGGAGCATCTGGAACTGCCGGGTGACGCATTCGCCGAAGAGTTGTGCGATGTCGCGTCCCCGGCAGGCAGCGCAGGTACCGCCTGAGCGCATCTCGTCCATGCTTAGCACGTAGCGGGGCGGCGCAGCGGCGGCATGCATGCGGCGGGCCATGTCGCGCCAGATTTCGTAAGTCTTCGGTTCGCCCATGCAGATGGTGGTCTGGCCATCGTTGATCGAGAAGCCGTGATAATAGCTGACCCGCAGTTTCTGTCCCTCGCGGATACGGCTGCCGGGCAAGAGGCGAATGGGCGGGCCGTCGTGATCAAAACGAAAGTTCAGTTGCGGATCGACAATCCGGTCGTAGTCGCGGCCTTCCTCGTAAACGGTGTCGCTTTCGTCCGCGCGCACCACGACAGGAGTGCCCGGACGGCGGAGGACGTTCAGAAGCCCGACCTCCTCGACGTGCACGCGATCGACCCATGCATTGCCGGGGGTGTTGTCGCGGATGCCGATCGAGATAGTTACCTTGTCGTAGCCCTGAGTGTTGAATCCCCAGCGCGCCTCGCGCCAGTCCGTGCTCGAGGGAATTCTGGCATTCCAGGGCGTGAGGTTGCGGCCGTCCGCCGTCTGGACGGTGAGCCGGAACGACCCGGTCGTGAATGCTCGTGTCTGGGGAAGCCCTTCGGTCTTGGCGCGGAAGGTCACGCGGTAACAACGGTAGGGTTTGACAGTTACTTCACGGGTCCACATCTGCTCGACCGCCGGTCCGTTGTAGTCGAGCACGACCTCCGGAACCAGGTGCGCCTGGCCTTCCTTGGCGGTGTAGAGGAGATCGCGGACCTCGAAGCCTTCAGCGAGGTTGCGGTCGTGCGCGAGGATGGCGCCGCCATATCCGCCCGAGAAGATGTTCGGGATCATCTCGAGGCGGTTCTGTTTGAGAATGTCCTTCACAGCCTCCAGCCGCGTCATGTAGTCAGGCCCTTTCAGGTCGATCGAATCGAGCCCAATGGCCAGGAGAACGCCAGTGAGGCCGTTCTCGGATGCGACGCGCGCGAGCCGCCGGATCTTCTCTACGTCCTCGTCGGTCCGCAACTGAGAGGAGATGCGCACCCAACGATGGGGAAACACAGTGTTCTGAGCGGAGATCAGTCCGCACAGGGCAATGAGGCTGAGTACAGCCGTGATGATGATGACGATACGACGCATGCGTAAATTATATGGCGGAAAGCGGCGCCTGCTACTTCACACCCAGAAATACTTCGTATGTGCCCGGCTCAACATCCGGAATCGCCAGCGGCATGTTACGCGGCTGAAATCCGGCTTCGGTGAGAAGCTGTAACCATTCATTGCGCCCGAACAAGCCCTCCACGTGACGGTCGTGTTCAACGCGCACGTCTCCATCCTTGTCCCGGAGCAGGTACGCAAAGTCAACCAAATAAGTGCTGTCAGTGGGGTCCGGATCCCAGGTCCATTCCAGGTACCGCAGTCCGCGATCCTCTCCATCGCAGCCGCCATGGTCAGTATAAGATCGAAACGTCTCCTGGACATGATCCGGAGCGAAAAGGGCGGCTCCTCCCGGCCGGCAGTGCAAAAACGCGGTCTCGATAGCTTTTCGCAGATCGGAGATCGTCGTCATGTACACGATGGCATCGTGGATGAACACCCTGTCGAACTGGCGTTCGAGCCGAACGGCTCTCATGTCGCCCTGAATGTGCTCGCACTCCGGGTTTAAGTCCCGGCTCACGGACAGCATACCGGGAGACAGGTCGACAAGCGTCATGTGGAAATGCTTCTTCATGTACGACGCGTTGTTCCCTCCGCCGCTTCCCAGTTCGAGCAACGTATGAGCAGGTTCACTCCCGGCCGCAATAAGCTCGCGGGCGTAAAACTCCGCCTCGTCGGCATAGTCGCTAGGAGGTGACAACAGTGCCCACCAGGACGAAAGCTGGTCATACAACTTCGGCAGCATTGGTATTTCCCTGCTGGAATTAAGCCTGCTTACCGCCGTCTCTTCCCGGCTGGAGCGGGCGCCAGCGTCTTCTCGATCGCCGCCAATGCAAGCGGCGCCATCACCCGATATCCGGCGCTGTTCGGATGCAGCCCGTCGTCGGCCAGCTCGCGTTGCAGAAATCCGGAGGCATCGACCATCGCCGAATAGTAATCGAGATACGCAATGTGCTTATCGGAGGCGTATCGCTCCATCCACGTATTCAATGTGCGAATCAGCTCTGGACTCCGGCGCGGGCTCTGCTCAAACTGCGGGTTCACGCCCTTGTTGTAATCGTGGATCGGCAACACCGAGGCCAGTATCGGTTTGATGTTGTTGGCCAGGGCCAGGTCCACCATCATCGAAAGGTTGTTCTGGATCACATTCACGCGTACCCCGCGCGCCAGGTCGTTCGTCCCCGCGAGAATCAGGACCGCGGCCGGTTTCAGATCGATGACGTCGGCTTTGAAGCGGCCCAGCATTTCACCCGTGATCTGTCCGCTGATGCCGCGGTTCACGAAGTCCCGCCCCTGAAAATACTGGTTCAGCCGCCAGCCGTCGGTGATCGAATCTCCGAGAAACACGACTCTCGAATTCGCCTGCGGCGCCGGCAGATTGCCGTTCGCCTCGGCATAGCGCATCAGGTTATCGCGGTCAGGATTTCGCAACTGCCTCTCTTTCTGTTCGAGCAACGCCCGGAAATGCGCTTCAATGCGGCCAGAGGCCTCGCGAAGCTCCACCAACTGCTTGCCGGTGGTCTCCTGAAGCGGAAAGGGCTTCGGCACGGCGTCGGAAAGCACCAGGAAGGCTTTCACGTTTGAAAGAAAGGTATAGGCATAGCCGGCGTGAGACATCCCCGGGCTGCTCCGCAAGTTCGTGAGCGCCTGCTTCGCGTTTTCCGCTACGGGCGCGCCTGCGCGTGCCAACTCCGGTATCGCGACGCCCGTGGCCTCCATCAACTGGGTCACGCGTTCACAAAGCTTCACCGCGTCGCGGGAGGGCAGCAACGCATCGGTCTGTGCGAACAACAGGAGAAACGGCGTAATCCATAGTGCAATTCTGCTCAAGCGGACTCCTCTTTTTCCAATTGCAGCGTAACGGTACCGACAGTGAATCCCAGGCGGATGCGGATCTGCACCGGCATCCTCCGCTCGTCATCCGTCAGCCACACAAACAGCCTTCCCTTCTTCGAGTACAAAACCCCGTTGTAGAGAAAGGCTTCATAGCGAATAGTCTTGTAGGAACCGGCGGGCGTCTGGATCGTTTCCTTCTCCTGCGCCTCCACCTTCGCCTGGACAAACTTCTTTCCGTCGCTGATCGGAAACTGCATCGAGGCCGGCGGGTCGAAGTCCTTGGCCCGTAGCGCGGCAAGCGCACCGACGACGTCATGGACGCAATCGGGAATCGCGACTTCGTTTTGTCTTACTGCCGCGTCCTTGATCAGGTCCCACTCCAGATAGTAGGCCTTCTTGTTGATCCGGTCGTAGGTGACTTTGGTCTCCCGCTGCCGCCGGCCTTCGTTGGCCTTCAACAGGCTGCTGGTGGCGCAAAGGGATTCCGTCAACATCACGCGATAGTGGTCTTCCACCTTGTACAGTTTTGAAACGAGGCCGGTCGATTCCAGTTGCAGATCCACTTGCCAGCCGGGCTCGCCGCCGGTCTTCGTGGGGGTCCAGCTCAGGCGCGCGCGTCCTGCTTCGATGAGACGCCACTCGACGGAATAGTGCAGCGTCTCGCCGCCGTTGGAAATTTTCTGGCGGTCAACGGATGACTCCGCTCGCTCCGGCTTCGCTTGAAACGAATAGGTCGGAAGACACAACGCAAGCACCAGCGGCGCCGCGATGCGCCTTGAAAACACGCGGCAAAGCATGAAACTTGAGTTTGGCAAAGCCCCGGTTATTCCGCAACCAGCGCCCCGTCCTCACCCAAATGCCATACGCGGGTTGTCCCACATCAGCGTTCGCCGCCAGGAGTCTTTGAGGCGCGGCAGAAAATCCGTGTAGAGATACGTATAGCCCCGGTAATTTCCGCCTCCCGGCTCGCCCACGTGATACCAGCCCGCATCCTGAGAAATCAAAGTGCGCGACAGCAGATTTCTTTCCGCCATGTATCGAACACACTCCAGGTGCCAGTCCGCTGACTTGGGACCGATGCCGTCGAACTCCACCCAGAAGCCTTCACGAGCCATCTTTTCGTGGAACGAGTGGTCCTTCTCGCTTTGGGCGTGCACCCAGACGAAGCGCGATGCCGGGACCTTCTCCGCAAGCACGATCTCCGCCTGCTCCATCGCCGCGATGCCGTTGCCCGTATGAGAGGCGATGGTCAGCCCGGTCTCGCGCGATGTAATCGCCGCAGCGCGCACCAGCTTCCGGTCGAGTTCCGCCAGTGGTCCGTGGTTCACTCCGGTCTTGATGAATCGCGGCTTTACGCCTTCAATCCCGTTGTGCCATTCGGCAATCCAGCGGCTCGCGAGTTGCTCGGCGGATTCCCTTCGCGCATAATCGGGAACAAACTTGTGGTTTGCGGCGCCGTAGATTCCGATGTTGGTCCAGATCTCGACGCCGGTGGCTTCTTGCAATCTCGCCAGTAATACTGCATCACGGCCGATGTAGGCGGGCGTACATTCCTGGAGCCGCCTGCACCCGAGGCGTTTCACCTCTTCGAGTTTTGGCTTCGCCGTGCGAAAGACCTCATCCGCATCGTAGCGGCCAGGACTGATCTTCTCGGCTCCGATAAAGTCCACCATCACGTGCTCATGCACGAGAATGGAATCAGGCGCTGCGCCGGCCGCCGCGCACGATAGCAGGAATTCCCGCCGGCGCATCAATCCACCTTCACCGCCCCGTCTCCAACTCCGGCGGCAGTGGCTTTCCTGCCGTCCGCGGACTCCGAAATCCCGAGCTGATTCAATACCGCTGGGACATTCAAGCCCAGTGCTTCGAGCTGCTGAAGTAATCCAAATACGACAGCGGGACCGGCCTTTGCCAAGCGCGAGATGCCGCTGTTCGCCTCCGAGGCGCCATTGCCCTGGTCGATGACCACCAGTTTGTCGATGTTGCCGAGCGGCGCCGCCACCGAACTGAAGATGCCGGTGGAAGCTTGAAGAATCGCCGGCAGTTTCTCGAGTATCGTCTGTAGGCGGGCGGCTTCGTTGAATTGCTTCCACGCTTCCGCTTTGCGCAGAATCGCGGCGGCTTCGGCAATACCTTGCGCCTCGATGGCCTTCGCCTGCGCCAGACCGATCGCCTCAATTTTCGCCGCTTCGGCCCGTCCCTCGGTTTCCAGGGCCGATGCACGCCCGGCGCCCTCTTTGCGCAGCTTTTCCTGTTCGGCCTCGGCCATCGCGATGAGGGCCGCCCGTCTTCCTTCCGCCTCGAGAATCGCCGCTGTCTTCGCACCCTCCGCCCGAACGACGGCAGCTTGCCTCTCCGCATCCGCCGGTTTGATGACGGTGGCCTCCAGTTCCTGTTGCTTCCGGAGCACTTCCTGCTGCTGCACCGATATCATTTCCTGGGTGCGCGTGCGCTCCACTCTCACTTCTTCTGCAATAACCGCCTGTCTGGCCTTGGCGCTCGCCAATGGTCCCGATTGATCGGCCGAGGCCTTTTCGCGCTCCACTTCGGCTTGATACTGCGCCTGGCGAATCTGGAGATCGCGCTGCGCCTGTGCGATTTCGGCATCGGCGTTTAGTTTGGCCCTCTCGCCTTCCTGCAATGCGTGCGCCGACCGGATCTTCGCGTCGCGGGTTGCATCCGCCTCGCCAATAACAGCGTCGCGCTTCACTTCTGCCGTACGCCGCTTGCCGAGAGCGTTCAGATATTCCTCTTCATCGCTCACTTCCTGAATGGTGAGGACATCGACGCCGAGACCCATCTTCTCCAGATCCGCCGCCGCTTCGCTGGTCAGTTTCTGTGCAAAGCTCTGCCGGTCGCTGTTTACCTCTTCAACCGTGAGCGTGCCCAGAATCGACCGCAGGTGACCTTCCAACGTTTGAAAAATCACTCGCTGGATGTTGTCATGTGTCATGCCGAGGAAGCGTTCGGCGGCGGCGTGAAGCGACGTCTCATCGCTTCGTATCTTCACGTTCGCCACCGCTTTCACCGACACGGGAACACCCTTCAGCGTGTAGGCGCGCTTGATTTCGAGCGGGATCGTAAGAACATTCAGGGAAAGATAGTCGACTTTCTCGAGCAGCGGGATGCGCAACGCTGCGCCGCCGCGGACCATTCGGTACCCCACGGTGCGGCCTTCAGCGAGTTTCCTTTTGCGCCCGCTCAGCACGGCGACCGTATTGGGCGGCACCTTCAGGTAATTGCGGCTGAAAAGAGCCGTGGCGATAAACAGAGCCAGCAGTACGAACAAGACAATCAATGGAATTAAAAGCCGGGATGCTTCGAACATGGAATCCTTCCTTTATTGCGGGCGAACGATGACGATTTCGCCCAGCGCCTCTTCTACCTTGACGATGCGGTTCTCAGGAATTGCGCCGCCGTCGAACGACTTGGCGACCTTATCTACGAGTTCCTCTCCGACGCGGCATCGCACCTGTCCGACGCCGCCGGAAGGAATGCTCACAATCACGCGCGCGTTCTGTCCGACGACATCGATTTGCCGCACATCCGTTGAAGCTTGCTGGCCATACAGGAACCTGGCGAACAGGAAGATGATGGACGCAAAAACCACTCCGCTGACGAAACCGGCGCCCGATGCGTGGACAACGCCCACGCCGTAGTGGGACGCGACTGCGCCGGTCCCACCGAATGCGGTAACAAAGACACTTAAAATTCTGGGGCTGAAAAAGCTCGGACCGTGGTCGAGGTCGTGATCGAAATCACTGCCAAGATGATCGAACACTTCACCGAATACCAGTGAGACCAGTAGAAACAAAAACCCAACCGCTGCGATGCCGAGAAAAATCGAAAACGCAGAAAGCTGCGAGATGACTTCGGCCATAACTGGTTCTCCCTGATAGCAAAAGTCTATAGGAGCGTTTTACTGAAGTCAAAACCGGATAAGATCACTGGAATGACACTGGCCACCCGTTTCACTTACATACTGCTGCTGCTTGTCCCGGCCGCGTTCGCTCAAGCGCCGGAAGGTTCCTATTCGGTCGAGAAGAACGTAATGGTGGCTATGCGCGATGGGGTGCGCCTGGCAACCGATCTCTACTTTCCGGCGCGCGGCGGCGTGCGACTGGAAGGCAAGTTTCCTGCCGTCCTCGAACGCATCCCCTACAACAAGGATGGGGCCGGAAAAGGTTGGGCACCCTGGTTCGCGGCGCGCGGCTATGTGGCTGTGGTGCAGGACACGCGCGGCCGCTACGGCTCGGAAGGCGTCTGGCACATGATGACGGATGACGTGCCCGACGGCTTTGACACCGCCTCGTGGATCGTCAAGCAGCCGTGGAGCGATGGCGGCTTCGGCACGGTCGGCACCTCCTACGCCGGAGGCACTCAACACGCGCTGGCGCTATCGAACCCGCCCGGACTCAAAGCCATGGTGCCGGTGGATGCGGTCGCCAACGCGGGCTATTTCGGTATGCGCAATGGCGGCGCATTCGAGCTGCGCTTCATGAATTGGATCTTTACGATCGGCGCGCCGCGAGGCAGTCGCGCTTCGCGGGATCCCGGAACCCAGGCAGTGCTCGACGAAGCGGGAAAGAACGTTCGTCAATATCTGGACAACCTGCCGCTGCGGAAAGGATTGACACCGCTGCGCCTGGCGCCCGAATACGAGGACTGGCTGGTGGAGGCGATGGCCCGCGGCGAAAACGATTCCTATTGGAAGCAGCCGGGCTTCAACGTAGTGGACCAGGTGCCCGCCTACAAAGACATCCCGGTTTACCTCATCGGCGGCTGGTACGACTCCTGGGCGCGCCAGACAACGATGACGTACGAAGCACTTCACAAAGCCAAGCAAAGTTCGATAAAGATGATTCTCGGCCCCTGGATTCATGGGGCTCACAATAATCATGCGCACGGCCAGGTGGACTTCGGATCTGACGCCGCCATCAATGGGCTCGAATTTCGCGCGCGCTGGTTCGACCGCTGGCTGAAGAGCACTACAAACGGCGTGGAAAGCGACGCTCCAGTGAAGATATTCGTCATGGGTGGCGGCACGGAAGCGAAGAACGCGAAAGGCGAGCACGAGCATGGTGGTGTCTGGCGGGATGAGAAGGAATGGCCGCTGGCCCGCACCCGTTTCACGCCGTATTACCTTCAGGCCGGCGGCGGACTTACGACGGCAAAGCCCACTGCGCGTAATGCTTCAGCGGCCTACGACTTCGACCCGCGGAATCCCGTGCCCACCATCGGCGGCAATATCTCGTCGGGCGTCGGCATCATGCTTCAGGGTGGCTGGGACCAGAAATGCGGCGAGCACGTCTGGAATTGCAAAGACACGCTGCCGCTTTCGGCGCGCCGCGACATCCTGGTATTCCAAACCCCTCCGCTGACGGAAGACGTGGAAGTGACCGGCCCCATCGATGTCAAGCTGTGGGCGTCCTCATCCGCGCCGGATACGGATTTCACCGCCAAGCTGATTGATGTGCATCCACCGTCGCCCGATTTTCCCGGCGGCATCGACATGAATATCGAAGATGGCATTCTCCGCGCCCGTTTTCGCGATTCGCTCGAAAAGCAGGAACTGATGAAACCGGGCACCGTCTACGAGTTCACGATCAAGCTGTACCCCACATCGAACGTCTTCAAGGCCGGGCACCGCATCCGCCTCGATATTTCGAGCAGCAACTATCCGCGCTTCGACGTGAACCCCAACACCGGCGAACCCCTGAATCAGCACCGCCGGATGGTGACGGCAACCAATACGGTCTACTTTGACGCCGCGCGGCCGTCGCACGTGATTCTGCCGGTGATTCCGGCATCCGCGCGTTAGCATGCTAATTTAAATGCTTATGAGGCGGATATTCGCACTTCTAGGTCTCTTTGCGCTTCCTGTCATGGCGCAGGAATACAAGATCGCCGTGGTGGGCCTGGTGCACTCGCACGTTTGGGGGCACCTGGGAAAGATGGTTTCCGGCCAGCCCGCAAAGCTGGTTGGAATTGCCGAGACCGTCCCCGAGCTCGTCGCCGAGGCGAAGAAACGGGGCGCAACAGACATTCCTTTTTTCGACGACTACAAGAAGATGCTGGACGACGCAAAGCCTGACATCGTGTGGGCGTTCGTCGAAAACAACCGCCACCTGGAGATCGTACAGGCGTGCGCGCCGCGCAAAATCAGCGTGATGTTTGAGAAGCCGCTCGCTTCCACCTACAAAGATGCGGTGGCAATTCAGCGGTTGGCGAAACAACACGGCATTCAGGTGATGACAAACTACCAGATGGCATGGTGGCCGTCCAACTACACCGCCCGGAAAGCCGCCGAAAGCGGCGCAGTGGGCCCGGTTTACAGGCTGCACGGCATTGTCGGACACGGCGGTCCCGGCGGTCCCACGGGCCTCAACAAGTACTTCTTTGCATGGCTGACCGACCCGGTGAAAAACGGCGCCGGCGCGCTGATGGACTTTGGCTGCTACAACGCATTATGGAGCTTGTGGTACCTGGGGAAGCCCCAGACCGTCTATGCTACCGTGCAGCAACTGCGTCCACAGGAGTTTCCGAAAGTCGAGGACAACTCCACGATGATTCTTTCCTACAAGGACGCGGTAGGGATTTTCGAAGGCAGTTGGGATTTGCCGCGCAGTTTCCAGGACCTTGAAGTCTTCGGCCGTTCCGGGAGCTTGTATGTCACCGGCAAAGGCGTGGAGCACCGGAAAGGCCGCTCCGAACCGGCGCAACTGCCCGCCGTTGATCTCACTCCAGCGGAGTCTGAACCGATCGCGTTCATGATCGATGCGCTCCGGAACAAAAAGCCTATTGAAGGCCTCACCGCGCTCGACATCAACGTGGACGTCGTGGAGATCATTGAAGCCGCGAAGATGTCTGTTAAATCCGGAAAAGCAGTCGTGCTGCCGCTGAAGTGATATCTCCTTACCGGAGGTAAAAAAGACTCAACCGCGGCAACCCAGCCGATTCCAGCAGTTTCCGGTCCAGGTACTGCTTCTCCAGCATCGTGAGTTGCTCCGCCGTCATCTTGCTGCGATAAGGGCGAAGTTCGGATTCCAGTTCTTTCCGCGCCCGCAGCAGGTCGTCGTCGCTCTGTTGCGCCCTCGCGATGGCAATCATCTTTTCTTCAAGCGCCGTCAAGCGCTGTTCCAGGGATTCGAGATCTTTGTAGTGCGAGTCTGCTTCTTCCAGAATCTTCTCCAGCGTCTTGGCGACAGCCTCATACGCGGGAGCGCCTCTCTTCCTGAGGTCGAGCACATTCATCGATAGAAAATCCTTCAGCTCCTCGATATCGAACGGAGCCTCAACCGGTTTCTTCGTTGCTGGAACCGCGCCCGCCATCACCTGCGCTTCGGTCAGAACGGCCTGCATACAGTAGGCGAGCGAATTCACCATCTGAATTCGTGACTTGCGGGACCGCCATTTTTCAAAGGCCGAGTCGATGCCGCGCAGCACGGCTTCGAGCGGAATCCCCGCGTTCTTCCACGCCTCGATGAGCGCCCAATCGAGCGGCGATAGCAGAAATAACCCGGTGCCGCGCGCTTTCTGGAAATGCTCTTCGACCTCGGTGAAATAGTTGAAGTAGTTGAGACCCCAGAAATCCTGCTCGTTGCCGCTCACGGTTTGCGGTTCCGCTCCCAGAGGAGTTTCAAACCTTTGAGAGTCAGGTCTTCGTCCACATCCCTCAGCAGCCTGGAACCGCCGGAGATGAGACGCGCCTGGCCACCGGTCCCGATCACTTTTGTATCAGGCCCCAGAGCGCCGATGAGCCGCTGAAGAATACCGTCGATGGTTCCGATGGTTCCGTAATACAAGCCGGATTGGATGCTCGCCACGGAATTGGTGCCGATCAGACGTGCCGGTTCACGCAGATCTACTTTCGGAAGCCTTGCGGTGCGGTGGAACAATGCGCCGATCGAAATACCAAGCCCGGGATAGATGAGGCCGCCGAGATACTCGGCTTTGTTCGAAATCGCATCGAAGGTAATCGCGGTGCCCAGATCGACTACGACGCACGGGCCGCCCAACCGGTCGTAAGCGGCCACCGCGTTGACGATGCGGTCCGCTCCCACCTCTTTCGGGTTGTCGTACATCACCTTCAACCCGGTATCGGTTTCCGGCGTGACGAACACCGGCCGGCGGTCGAAGTAGCGGCCCGCCATGTCCGCCAGAACAGAATCGACGGGCGGCACTACGCTGGAAATCACGATGCCGTCCACTGCCTCCAGCTTCACCGCGGAATGAGCAAACAGGTTGCGCAGCAGAATGCCCCACTCGTCCGCGGTTTGCTCGTGGACAGTGCGCAGACGCCACCGCGCGGCCAGTCCATCATCCTGAAAAGCTCCAACGGTAACGTTCGTGTTCCCGACGTCCAATGCCAGCAGCATTTATGCCCCCGGGGCGGGTCTGACGCCGCCATTTAAAATCACACTTGTTCCGCCGCCATCTTTACGCAGTAGCAGGAAACCCGATGGGTCGAGCCCGTCGGTGATGCCCGTCTGTATCGAAGCGCCATCCTCCACGGTGACTTTCCTTCCACGAACGAAACTGGAAGCCCGGCTGAACGCTTCGAGTATCTCCCGCTTTGCTCCGCGCGCCAGCAACTGCGTTTCGGCATCGATGGACTCGGCCAGGCTCACCAACAGAACCTCGCGGGAATGCTCGCGGCCGGAAGCTATTTCAAGCGAAGTGGCGATGGCCGCCAATTCAGCCGGAAACTTTGTCTGGTTGACGTTGACGCCAATGCCTGCAACCGCCCGGTGCTCATGAAGAGTGGTAAGAACACCGGCACATTTTTTTCCGCCGATCAGAACGTCGTTCGGCCAGCGCAAGTCGCAATCAAGCCCCGTGGAATCGTGGATAGCACGGGCCACAGCCACACCCAGAGCAAGCGTGAGAAGCGGAACCTCCGCGGGTTGCGAAGGAACGTCCAGCACGACGGAAAAATAGAGCCCGGCGTCCCGTTCCGATTGCCACTTTCTGCCGAAGCGGCCCTGGCCCGCCGTCTGTTCATCCGCGCCAACGATGGTGCCCGGCGTACAGCCGGCCGAGGCAAGCTGCGCCGCAGCGGGCATTGTGGATGCGATTCTGTCAAACCAGTGGATCTCCCGGCCGGGCAGCCGGGAACGAACCCATTCCAGGTCGAAAGGCATTAGATCAGTTCCAGCCTGAAGTTGATGTCCACGGCTGCAGCCGAATGTGTGATGGCGCCGGAGGAGACGAAATCCGCGCCGGCTTCGGCGTAAGGACGAACGCTTTCAAGGTTGATGCCGCCGGATAGCTCAACCGCAGCCCTTCCGCCAATATGGCGGATTTCCTCCGCCGCCTGCTCCGGAGACATGTTGTCCAGCAGCAGGTGCTTTGCGCCGGCCGCCAGAGCCTCTTCAATCTCACCCCTTGTGCGGACTTCGATTTCAACCGGCAACCCGGAGCGGCTCGCGCGCTCCAGCGCCGGGGTGATTCCGCCCGCCGCCGCAATATGGTTGTTCTTGATGAGAATGGCATCGAACAGGCCCATGCGATGGTTGGTGACACCGGCGGCAGCCGCTGCCATTTTTTCCAACCACCTCAGGCCGGGCGTGGTCTTGCGCGTATCCAGGATCCGGCACTTCGTACCCGCCACCGCTTCCACATACCTTCGCCCGAGCGTGGCCACACCGCTGAGGCGTTGCAGGAAATTCAGAGAAACCCGCTCACATGCGAGCAGCGTTCGGGCATTTCCGGTCACGTTCGCGAGCACCTCTCCGTCGCGCGCGGAGTCCCCGCTTGCTTTCCTGAGCTCACATGCCTCGACGCCGCCGCGCATTTCATAAATCAGCGGCAGAAGCTCGATTCCAGCAACAATGATCTCGCCCCGCGCAATGAAGCGGCCGGATGCCCGCCGCTCCGCCGGCACGCACGCTTCCGAGGTGACATCCCCCGGGCCGATATCTTCCGCCAGCGCGCGGCGGACAGCTTCCACTACTTCCGGATGCGTTACATCGAACATTGTTCTATGCCGCCAGCCCGTCCAGGTCCGCGCGATTTTTCTCGAGTTGGTGCTCGTATTCGGCCAGCTTCTGCCGGATATTTTGCACCACCTTTTCCGGAGCACGGCTGAGGAATTCGTAGTCTTCGAGTTGCCGTCTGGAGTTGGCAATCAGCTTTTCGAGTTGCTCTATGTCTTTCACGAGGCGCTTACGCCGGGCTTCGGCTTGCGCCACCGGAACGCGCAGGCCGACTGCGAACTCGGCGGACGAGCGCACGGCGCCCTCGCCCCTCGGCGCGTGCTCTTCAGAGACCGTAACTTTCACGTTCGCAAGCCTCTCGATCGCCTCTTTCTGGCTTCGCGCCACATCGAGAGCACTTGTCCTCGAATACACGGTTGCATCGAGCTGCTGCTTCGGGTCCAGTTTCAGGTCCGCTCGCAGGTTTCGCAGCGAGGTTACGATCTCCTGCAAAATCTCCATCTCCCGCTCCGCGGCATGATCGCTGATCGCGGCATCGTGCTCGGGGTAACGGGCAAGCGCAATGGAGGCGGGCTTCTCTTGCGCATTCGAAGCAAGCCGCTGCCACAGCTCCTCCGTCAGGAATGGCATCGCCGGATGCAGCAGCCGGAGAACGCTCTCGAACACCGTCAGGATATTGCGCCAATCGGCGGTCAACCCCGAGTTCTCCTGAAACCGAAGCTTCTTGATTTCGATGTACCAGTCGCAGAATTCGTGCCAGACAAAGTGCCACAACGTCTGCGCCGCCTCGTGATAGCGATACTGTTCGAGCGCGCGATTCACCTGTTCGGCGCAACGGTTCAGGCGGCTGAAGATCCAGCGGTCCTCGAGCGGAACGGCCAGGTTGATCTCGGACCCTTCCGGGCGCGGGCTATCGGGCCCCGAGGGAATCCACGGCTCCACGCCGGATCGTTCCATGTTGAGGAAGATAAATCGTGCGGCGTTCCAGATCTTGTTGGCAAACTGGCGCGCACTGATCATCCGGTCTTCCGTCATGACGATGTCGGTTCCCACCGCGGCTCCCATCAGGAGCGATATGCGAACCGCATCCGTTCCGTAACGGCCCGACACCTCGAGCGGATCGATGGTGTTGCCTCGCGTCTTGGACATCTTCTGCCGCTCGGCGTCGCGCACGAGGCCGTGGATGTAAACCTGCCGGAACGGAATCTCGCCCGTGCACTCGATCCCCATCATGATCATGCGGGCCACCCAGAAAAACAGGATGTCGAAGCCGGTGATCAGCAGTGAAGTGGGATAGTATGCCGCCAGGTCCTCGGTCTGCTCCGGCCAGCCCAGTGTGCTGAACGGCCAAAGGCCGGAACTGAACCAGGTGTCCAACACGTCGGGATCCTGGTAGATGTCGTCCGATGCGCAGTGCGCGCACTTCTCCGGCGTATCCGCGGAGACCGTGATCCTGCCGCACGTACGGCAATGCCAGGCCGGCACGCGATGCCCCCACCAAAGCTGGCGCGAGATGCACCAGTCGCGGATGTTGTACATCCATTCGAAGTAGGTCTTGCTCCAATTCTCCGGTATGAACTGGATGCGTCCCTCTTCGACGGCCCGAATGGCGGGCTCCGCCAGCGGTTTCATCGTCACGAACCATTGCGTTGAGATCAGCGGCTCCACCGCCGTTTTGCAACGCTGGCACTTTCCGACGGCAACGGTATACGGCTCGACTTTGTCGAGCAGCCCGAGCTTATCGAGATCTTCGACAACCCGCTTGCGCGCCTCCATGCGATCCAGGCCGGCGTACGGACCCGCATCGGCTGTCATTCGGGCCTGCTCGTCGATGACTTTGATCTTCGGAAGGTCGTGCCGTCTGCCGGCTTCAAAATCGTTCGGATCGTGGGCCGGTGTTACTTTTACGACCCCCGTGCCAAATTCGGGATCCGCCAGCGAGTCCAAAATGATCGGGATCTCCCGATCCATCAGCGGCAACTGAACGGTTTTGCCGTGCAGGTCGGTGTACCGCCCGTCCTTGGGGTTGATGGCAACGGCGGTATCTCCCAGCATCGTTTCCGGCCGTGTGGTGGCAACCACCAGGTAGCGGTCCGTGCCCTTGACCGGATAACGGATGTGCCAGAGATTGCCGGCGGTCTCTTCGTGGTTCACCTCGAGATCGGAAAGCGCGGTATGGCAGCGGGGACACCAGTTCACCATGTACTCGCCGCGATAAATCAGGCCCTTTTCGAATAGCCGGACAAAGACCAGGCGCACGGCTCGCGAGAGCCCCTCATCGAGGGTGAAGCGCTCACGGCTCCAATCGCAGCTCGCGCCAAGCTGGATCATCTGCTGCCGGATCGTGCCGCCGTACTCCTGCTTCCACTCCCAGACTCGTTTCTCGAACTTCTCACGCCCGAGATCGTGACGGGTGAGCCCCTCTTCGGCCAGGCGGCGCTCCACAACCATTTGAGTCGCGATACCAGCGTGGTCCGTTCCCGGCAGCCAGAGTGTGTTGTAGCCGAGCATACGGCGCCAGCGCACCGTCATATCGATCTCCGAATGCTCCAGCATGTGGCCCGTATGAAGTGAACCGGTCACATTGGGAGGCGGGATGACGAGAGAGAATACCCGGCCCTGCGCTTTCGGGGAAGCGTGAAAAATGCCGCTTTCCTTCCACCACTGCGCCCACCGCGGCTCAAAACGCTGCGGCTCATACACTTTTTCAATTTGCATCGGGAATTTTCATAATAACATGCAGCCTTTTAGCAGCCCCTCGCGCGGGAGTGCTACAATGCGCGTCTCAGGAGGGGCTCATGCGTTTGCATTTCGTTCTCTGTCTCATTGGGTTGGCCACAGCTACAGTCGCCACGCCGCAGCAAAAGAAAATCGTCGCTGTGGGCTTGTCGCCTGCTGCCATTGAGGAACTGAATACGGTCACGCCCGGCGTCCGGGTAGTGAGAGTGGAATCGGACCGTCTTCCCGGCGAAGTCGCGGACGCGGATGCGCTCTTTGGCACTGTCAATCCGCGCCTCATTCAGGCGGGCAAAAAACTCAAATGGGTGCAGACGTACAGCGCCGGCGTCGAGTCCTATATTTCACCAGAGTTGCAGAACAGCGGTATTGTCCTGACGAACGCCAAGATCATTCAGGGGCCGGAGATCGCCGACCACGCCATGGCGCTGCTGCTGGCCCTAACCCGGGATCTCTACCTGACGATTCCGAAAAGGACCTCCCAGGAGTGGCCCCGCGGGGAATACCGCCCGGTGGAACTCAACGGCAAGACGGCGGTTGTCATCGGAGTCGGCGGCATCGGCATGCAAATCGCACAGCGCGCCAGCGCATTCGGCATGGAGGTGATTGGCGTAGATCCGAAAGGCATCTCCTATACGACCTTCCTCAAAGAAGTAGTCCCTCCGGACAGGTTGGACACAGTGCTTCCGAAAGCCGATGTCGTCTTCGTCAGCGCTCCGTTGACCGCAAAAAGCGAAGGCATGATGGGCTCGAAACAATTTGAGCTGATGAAGAAGGGATCGTACTTCATCGCGGTATCGCGCGGCAGGCTGTATGATTCGGCGGCGCTCGTCAAAGCTTTGGACAGCCGGCAGTTGGCCGGAGCAGGGCTCGACGTCACGAACCCGGAACCGCTACCCAAAGGCCACCCGCTCTGGAATTTCGAAAATGTGCTGATTACACCGCACATCGCCGGACAATCCGACCGGATCGGGGAGCGCCGGATGGAGCTGCTCAAGGAGAACATCCGCCGCTTCGCTAAAGGCGAAACGCTGATCAACATCGTCGATAAGGCGGAGGGGTACTAATCCGAAGTGGCGTGTCGATTTCGGAGTACTCCGGGTCTCACAACTATCGAGGCTCCAGTCACTATTCTCGAGAAGCTAAGCTGGAGTGTCTGTCAACGCCATGGAAGAACTTCGGAAACACGTTGAATACCGGCTCACGCGCCAGGGCCGGTTCCTGATCGCTGAACTTCTGCGCCCCCATAACGTACTGAGTACATCCGTTCGGAACGGGGGGCAGCAGACTTCGCTCCGTTACCTCGTTAATCATCAGAGTTGCGAGGCTTCAGACCACCGGGAGCGGCAGCGGTTGATTTCCGAAATGGGCCAGGAACAATATCACAATGTTGCTTGCACGGAAATCGGACTTGACCCCCAATACGTCGCCATGATGGGCACGGCGGCGAACATGAACTACGCAAGTATCGTGGATATGGCGGATGATAACCTTCGTGTCACGGCTGTTGTAACAGCCGGCGTTCAAGGGAATGCCGCGTGTGCAGGCGATCCCGCCGGATGGAGGGAGACGGACGAAGGTTGGCAAAAGATCGCGGCGGCGGGGACCATCAACACGATGCTTTTCGTCAATCATCCGGTCACCGAAGGAGCACTCGCCCGAGCCGCTGTGACAATGACGGAAGCCAAGTCCGCGGCACTGCAACGGCTGGCAATTCGAAGCCTTTATTCGCCGGATACCGCAACCGGAACAGGCACTGACCAGTATTGTGTTGCGGCAACAATCGGTGGCGCAAAGCCGCTTACCTCCACAAGTCCGCACGTCATTCTGGGGGAGTTGATCGGAAGAGCGGTCCGTGATGCGACGCTCGAAGCTCTGCGCTGGCAGAACGGACTCGAATCCAGCTACACACGCGGTATCTTTCACGCACTTGGACAATACGGTCTGAACGAGTCAAGCTTTTTCGAGGATATTGCCAGCCGGCTGACGGATCGGGAAATGGAGCTTCTCCGTCGCAACAATAAAGCCGTATTCTACGAGCCAATGGTAGGCGCCTCTGCCTATGCGGTCGCGTCGGTGCTGGACCGGGTGCGTTACCAGACGCTGCCGCCCAGTGCGGCTCGCGAGGTAATTCGGCAGCAGGCTGCGACTCTTGCGTCGAATCTGGCCGCGAAACCGCAAGCCTGGGCGGAGTTCTGGTCCTGCTTGCGCGAGGCCGACCCAGCGAAACCGCGAGAGCTGATTCTCGATGCGATCGCCGCCGGCTGGTCTTCAAAGTGGACCTAGCGGCCCTTCACCCGAATCCACAGGTCCTGGCCGGTGCGGTTCTGCTCGACCTTGCGATCGGCGATCCGGTTTATCGGGCGCACCCGGTCCGGCTGATGGGAGCAACGCTCACATGGCTTGAGAATCGGCTCCGAGCGGCACGCCTGGACGGTTATGGCGGGGGCATCGCGCTGTTCCTTCTTCTCGCAGTGCTTTGGGCCGGCGGTATAGCAGCCGGTTTGACAGCCTTGGCGCAGTGGAGTTTCTGGCTCTGCCTTGCGGTGCACTTGTTCCTGGTCTACTCGCTGCTTGCGTTGCATGATCTATTGCGGCATGCCTGGGCAGTTGAGCGAGCAGCTCGACAGCACGATCTTGCCGCGACACGGGTAGCAGTCTCTCGTCTGGTGGGCCGCGACACGAGCCGCATGGACTTCGCCGCGTGCCGCAGAGCCGCAATCGAAAGCCTCAGCGAGAACCTGGCCGATGGCTTCGTCAGCCCCTTGTTCTGGTATGCAATCGGTGGAATTCCAGGTCTTGTTGTGTTCAAGATTGTGAGCACGATGGATTCTATGGTCGGATACAAAACCGAACGCTATCTGCGATTCGGCTGGTGCGGCGCCCGGCTTGACGATCTGATGAACCTGTTGCCGGCCAGAATGACATGGCTTTTGATTAGTGTGGTCGCAAGCTTCTTTCCTCGATGCTCGGCACTCAAAGCACTACGAATCGGCTGGCGGTATCACTCGGTTTTACCCGGTCCGAACTCCGGATGGAGTGAGGCGGCCATCGCAGGAGCCCTCCAGCTTCGGTTGATCGGACCGATATGGGCGCAGGGCCTGCTGGTGACGAAAGTTTGGGTGGGCGATCCGGCGGACCCCCCAGCAGGTGCGCGATCTGATGTTCCACGCGCCGCCGTCTTCACGGCGCTGACAGGATTGCTTGCCGCGGCGGCGGCACTCGCTTTTATTGCTGCGTATCCTCGTTGACTCCTGTAAGCGACTCGTGCTAGCGTTGAGATTCCTTAGGTGCCCAAAACGGGCCTAACAGGGAAGTCCGGTGCAAAACCGGCGCGGTCCCGCCACTGTAAGTGAGGAATGGCCGTTTGCAATATGCCACTCGGTTCGAACAACCGGGGAAGGTGAAACGGTCTGGCAGCTAACGACGCTGCCCCCTCCGAGCCAGGAGACCTGCCTGGGGATTATGACGGCTGACTTTCTGCGGAGAACGGAAAGAATGCGATTGATCTCCATCCTAATTCGCACCCCGATTCAAAGGCTCTTCGCTCCATCGTGGGAAGTCTGTCGCCAATCAAAGGAGGACAGACCTCATGAGCATTGCTACCAAACGCGGTGATGGCGGCCAGACCAGTCTCGCCGGGGGAATTCGCGTCTCTAAATCGTGCCTACGCGTTGAAGCGTACGGAACGATTGATGAGTTGAACTCGGTACTTGGCTTTGCCCGTTCGATCTGCGATGACGCAGACCTTCGGGAACGGACCAGGCTCATCCAACGCGAATTATTTCAAGTCGGCTCCGGTCTCGCTACCCCGTCCGTGAGCCGTAAACCGCAGATTCCGGTCCCTGCTGAAATCGTCGATTCCCTCACTGCTCAGGTCCACGAGATCGAGGCGACGGAAGGACTACTTTCGGATTGGTCACTCCCTGGCGAGCACACCGCCGCTGCAGCGTACGATGTTGCCCGCACGGTTTGCCGGCGCGCCGAGCGCAATGTAGTGCGGTTGATGGAAGCTGGTGAGACGTTCGACCCGAATGCCCTCGCCTACCTCAATCGCTTGTCCGACCTGCTCTGGCTTTTCGGCCGGAAGATCGAGCTTGCCGCAGGAGTGAGCGGCGGGCTGCGCGCCATGAACGGAAAAGAAGGGCCCCGCTGGTCCCGGGCCTGGTAGGGGTCCCCCGCTGCCGGAAGCCGTTTAGCGATCAACTGTCATGATTCGGATTCATCGATTCTCACACGCCCTGCCTCTAGCCGTCCTGGTTTTGGCTATCGGCATCATTGCCGTCGCCGTGGAGCGCTTCGCCTCTTCCCTGGGCGGACTGCGAATCACGCGCGAAGGCGATGGGTACGGTAGACCCGAGATCCGAACCGAGTCTTTGAAGTATCCGAGAGCGGCTGTGGATAGCGACCTTTTCCGCGTTCGAATCGCGAAACCAGCGCGCCGGATTGTGTCGCAATACTGGTCGATCGACGAATATCTCTATTCGGTAGTACCGCCGGAGCGAGTCGTCGCGGTCAGCCAAAGCGCCTATGAGCGCCGCATCAGCAACGTGTATCCGTTCGCGGAGCGCTTTCGTCCGGTGATTGCAACCGATCCGGAAAAGGTTCTTCGCCAGACCCCGGACCTGATTCTCGTTTCCAACAGCGCACGTCTCGATTTCTGCGATCTCGTCCGCACCACCGGCATACCGATATATCGCGCTTTCGCGATGTTCACGACGCTCGAACAAGTCGCGGAGACAATTCGCCTGACTGGTTATCTCACCGGGGAAGACACAGCGGCCGCTAAGGAAGTAGATCGTTTCTGGTCCGGGATACGGCGTGCCCAGGCGCGTAAGCCTGCCAATGCTCCGCGCCCTCGAATTTTAGGGATGGGCGGACGGTCTAGCTATGGTGACCAGACATTGTTCCACGACATCGTTAAAACGCTCGGGGGGATCAACGTAGGCGCGGAAGGTGGATTGCGCGGCTACAACAGTGTCAACACCGAGCAGATTGTCCAATGGAATCCGCAGTGGATCATCGCCGGCGCCGATCGCGGCAAGACCAAAGAAGTGCTGGACCGGATGTTGCAAGACCCTGGAATCGCAGTCACGCAAGCTGCGAGAGACGGACACATCGTAGTGCTCGAAAACAATGTGTTCCTGCCGGCGTCCCCCTTCACTACGTTGCTCGTGAATGCGATTGCTGAGGCGATTTATGGATAAACGGCGCGTTCGGCTCGAGCTCTTCTATTTGGTCCTGCTGCCCGTATTGGCGCTATCCGGCGTCATCGCCATTGGTATAGGAAGCACGGAAGTGTCCTGGCGGACGATCCTTGGAGTCGCCGCTCAGAAACTGCTGCCCGGGGGTTGGGTCGATACCAGCGGATTGACCCAGGCAGATACTGTGGTCGTTTGGCTTATCAGAGTGCCGAGAGTGTTGGTCGCGGCCTTTGTCGGGGCCGGGCTCTCAGCCGGCGGCGCAGTCATGCAGGGGCTATTCCGGAACCCGCTTGCGGAATCCGGCCTGGTGGGTGCCGGTTCGGGCGCTGCGCTTGGTTCGGTGATCGCTTTCATCGCCGGGTGGACGGTAAGGTCCATTGTCTCGTTGCCAGTGGCAGCGATGATCGGTGCGCTGATGGCCCTCGTTGTGGTGTATGCCATGGCGACTCGCGGTGGCGTTACGCCTGTCGCGACCTTGCTTCTTGCCGGCGTCGCGGTGACTTCCCTTCTCACGGCCGTGTGGAGTCTGCTGCTGTCCATCAACATCGTAAACTGGCAAATCGCACAAGAAGTTCTTTTTTGGATTATGGGCGGCTTGGACGCACGCTCGTGGACGCACGTATGGCTGTGCGCACCGTTTGTGACTCTCGGCATTGTCGCCGCAATTGTCCAGGCACGCGAACTCGACCTGATGCAGCAGGGAGAGGAAACGGCGGCGGCATTCGGCGTGAATGTCGAGCACTCCAAGCGAATGTTGATTCTCACCGCTTCTGTGCTCACGGGGGCGTGCGTGGGGGTCGCCGGCATGGTTGCTTTTGTCGGCCTGGTGGTTCCGCATGCGGTACGGCTATTGATCGGGCCGTCGCATCGCCCGCTGCTTCCGGCCTGTTCAATCGCCGGAGCGGCGTTTCTCATCCTGTGTGACCTGGCGGCGCGGACCATTCATCCGCCAACGGAAATACGTCTTGGCGTGATCACTTCGTTAGTTGGCGGCCCGATTTTTATTGCGCTGTTGATGCGCCGCTACCGCGAGGTTGGACTTGCATGAGCGTGCTCGACGCTACTTCAATCTCGGTCAGCCGCGGCGGCCGTCAGATTCTCAGCGACGTGACCATCAGCCTGTCGTCCGGCGAGTTCCTCGCGATTATCGGCCCGAACGGAAGCGGCAAGAGTTCGCTGCTCCGCGTGCTTGCTGGAATCTGGCCGGCGGAATCGGGATCCGTGTCTCTCGACGGAACACCCATCGGCGATATGTCGCGTCGCGATATCGCACGGCAAGTGGCTTTTGTGCCGCAGGATACACGAGTCGACTTTGCTTTCGCGGTTGAGGAGATCGTAGCGATGGGACGGCATCCACATCGCGGCCGGTTCACCAGTGAACGGGAAACGGACCGCCGCGCGATCAATCTCGCGCTCGAACGTTGCGACGTCAGTTCGCTGCGCCACCGCCTTGTCAACACACTCTCCGGAGGCGAACGTCAGCGTGTTCTGATTGCGCGCAGCCTTGCTGTCGAGCCCGCGTTCCTCCTGCTCGATGAACCCACCGCAAATCTGGACATTCAACATGCCCTCGAAATTCTTGACCTTTGCCGGTCTCTCGCGGATGGCGGACAGGCCATCGCATTCGCAAGCCACGATATCAACGCGGTGTCCCGATACGCCTCGAGTGTGGCGCTGATGGAATCCGGCCGCATTGTGGCTGCGGGCACACGGAACCAGGTCCTGACTCCCCGGGCCGTTCGGGATGTATTTGGTGTCGCGATCGAAGTCCTGGCCGCCTCCAACGGACAATCACTCTACCTGTTTCATCGAAGGAACAACCAGATATGACACGATTCCTACTCTTGCTTGCATGCTTCTCCTCTTCCCTGATTGCGCAGGAAGGAACCATCCTGCGCGGGCGTGTTGCCGACCTTCAAGGCGCAACGATTCCCGATGCCAGGGTTCGCCTCTATCGCCAGGACACGGGTGTGGCCCTCCAGACTCGAAGTAA
>DASTMK010000176.1:0-10659 GCA_035714225.1 Bryobacteraceae bacterium
GGATGTTTATCCGAAACTACCGCTGTGGTTCGAGGGGGGGCACCACGGTGCCGCCGAGTCCGGCGTATTCGTCCTTGACGCGTACGACCTTGCTTCCCTGAAATGTTACAAAGGTAATCTTTCCGGGAGGCTGCCCATAGATCCAGTCTTCGAAATCTTCGCCATCGAGTGTTTCACGAACTTTGTGGCGTGGTTTACCCATGGCGAGGACCACCTGGTCGCGATCCATTCCCTCCGCGGCGCGTTTTTCTTTAATGGCGGCCTGGATGGGGGCGGGCAGGTTCTCGACGTATAGTTCGGTCGCGCTGCGCTTCTCGAAATCGAGGATCGGCGCCAGCATCTTCTTGATCGCGGCAGCCTCGAGCGGGGGAGTCCGCTTCGGAAAAGAAACGGCGAGTTCCGTACCGCCCGGAGCATTACTTTGTCCTTGCGAGATCGGAGTGGTGCGCGTTCCCATGCCCACCTCGATCCGTTCGTACCACTTGCGCCCGCCCTTGAATCCGCCGTTGATCTGGAGCACGATCCGGTCGTTTTCGATGGACACTTTGGAAACTTGCACAAGGTCGCCAACGCGTGCAGCCGGCCCGAATTCCTTTGTGACATCGGCCCATTGCTGCTTGTCGTATTCGCCGGTACTCTTATAAACAAGAGTCTTCTTCGACCTTGGCAGCACGATCTTGGCCGTAGCATACTCGGCCGTAAGCCCCCGTACGATCTCCACACGCTGATCGAAGGTGAGATCTTCTGAACGGGCGAGCGGAGCACCGGCGACGATCGAAAGTAGAACCGCGGCCAGGACCCTCATGATGGCTCCTCAAAAGATTGCAGCAGCAAAGAGGTCTGCGGGCGAATCGGCGCCTTGTAAAGGAAAACGAACAACGGAATCAGCACCGCGGTTGTAAGCAGGCCCCCCTCGGGACCGTAATTTCCGCCGCTCCATAATTCGCCGGCGTTCCATTGCGTCTCGCAACCCGTTATCCCCATTGTAAACCCGCTTAGATTGGTTCCGAATAGCGGGAGTGTCCAATTCCAGCCAAAGTGCAGCCCTATCGGCAGCCAGAGGTCGCCGCTCCGCAAGAATGCATATCCAAAAATCACACCCCAAAGAATCGTGTTGAATAGACCCAGCGCTGTTGCATTCTGGTTGTTCGCATGAGCCAGTCCAAACAGGACGGCGACGGGGAGTACGGTGGCGTACGGCCCCAATACGGCGACGAGCACCTGGAAGCCATATCCGCGGAACAGCAGTTCCTCGCCCGCGGCTCCGAACAAGAGCACGACGGAAACGAAGACCAGGCTTCCGAAATTGAACGGATTCTCCGCCAGCGGTTTCAACTCAGCCGCGCCGGTCAGTAGGGGGCCGCCGACTACAAGCAGCGCGGCCGCAACGCCGCCGGCCAGCCCCAGCCCGATGTTTCTACCGGAGCCCGGAGTCCAGGCGAGGCCGATATGCGAAAGCCGTCCCTGCTCCCAGATTCGCAGAGCTATCGCATTGGCGACGGCGGCGGAAGCAAACGTTCCCAGTGTGGCACCTACGAGATACCCGCCGATGTTGAAGAGGATGGTGACGAACACCACCATCCCGACCAGGGCGAGAAACGTGAAAACAGCGACGCGGAGCGCGAGACCAACAATACGTTTCCGCTCAGTCGCGCCCACGCGCTACTCCGCCACCGTTCTTACCTGAACGCCGCGCGGCGCAACCTTCACCGGCAAAATTTCCCCGCCCTCCTGTTCGATAATGCGGGTGACCCGTTGTTTTGCCCCGCGTTCGACCAGAAAGAAGACGCACCCTCCGCCGCCCGCGCCACAGACCTTTGCGCCCACCGCGCCGGCACGCCGCGTAGCCTCTACCAACCTGTCGATCAGCGGTGTGGTGATGCCCGGTGCGTTTTTCTTCCGGTGGCTCCATTCTTCCCGCAGCAGCCTGGCTACTTCCTTCCAGTCCGATTGCGCCAGCGCTTGCCGCATGGAATTCGCGATGGCCGCGATCTTGTCGAAATTCCGGTGTACGGCCCGGTCCCCATCGATGTACGCTTTCATCACTTCCCAGTTGTTGATGCCGGAGTTCCGGGGCTCGCCTGTATAGGCCAGCACCACGCGCTCGTTCAGATCGTCGAGATCCAGAGATAGCGGTATGCGGCGAATTCCCGCGGGCCCCAACTCGATGGCGCTGACACCGCCGTACATCGCGGGATAATAATCCTGGCAGCCGGTGGGAACGCGTACGATCTGCGCCTCGACGTTCTGCGAAATTTCCCTGATCTTTTCGATGTTGTACCCGCTTCCCGTCAGCCGGTTCAGGGCACTCGAGGTGGAAATGATGAGCGACGACGAGCCGGAGATTCCTCCCCCGGCGGGCACCTCGGAATTCGTAGTGATATCGATTCCGGTCCTGGGCTGAAAAAACCGCACCAGGCAGGCCAGCAGGGGCAGCTTATACTTTTTCGCCGACTGGAGTTCGGCGAGGGAGCCAAACGATTCTTCGCTCTCCTGATCCTGCGATTTCAGCACGATTTGTGAGTCCCGCCGCGTTTGGATGGAGCAGCTCGTATACCGGTCCACCGCGAAATTCAATGTCACAGCGCCCGTGTGATAGAGATACAGCGGCCAGATGTCGAGCGTCCCGCCGGCCATGTCTACCCGGCACGGCGACTTGGAGGTGATTTTCATAGCTAAGCCGTAATCTTAACGGATTCAACGATGAACTACTATTGGAGCATGCCCGTGCGCCGCATTCTCCAGTTGGGAGACACTTCGCTGCGCATTGTTTCCGCTCCCCTTGAATCCGCCGGCGAAGCAATCCCGCTCCTGTCCGATCTGCGCGATACGCTGCACGATTTCCAGCGGGTTCGCGGGTTCGGCCGAGGCATCAGCGCGGTGCAGATCGGCGATGCCCGAAGGGTGATCTACCTGGAGTTTGAAGGCAAACCTTACAGCCTGATTAATCCCGAGTTGGTGTGGCATAGTACCGCGACGTTCAGGCTATGGGACGACTGTTTTTCGTTTCCGGAGCTGCTGGTGTATTTGGAACGCTGGTACTCCGTTCGTGTCCGGTACCTGGATGAAACCGCGAAACAGCGGGAGTTGGAGGCGGAAGGTTCCTTGTCGGAACTGTTGCAGCATGAGATCGATCACCTGGATGGAATCCTCGCCGTCGACCGCGCTATCGACCGGAATAGCCTCTGCACCCGGGACGAATATGAACGTCGTAAGGCGATTCCCTGCGGAACAGGCACCGGAACTCCCCAATAAGCACCCCGTATGCCGTATAGGGCAAAATGTTAGGCCCCGTTCGCTAAACATTCGAATTTTGTGGACCGATAAAACAGTTGTATGAACGAAAGACGTATCCAACCGCGGTTGCTTTGCGCAGATCTCGTCGATGTGGAATGGAAAGACGGTATGGGTCGAAGGCACTCGGCGATCGCGAATCTGGAGGACATTTCGCTTTCGGGAGCCTGCCTTCAGATGGAGGAAGCGATTCCACTTCACGCCAAAGTATCCATCAATTATCCGAAAGGGGAGTTGCAGGGCGCCTGCCGCTATTGCGTCTATCGTGAGATCGGCTACTTCATCGGCGTTCAGTTCGAACCCGGCGTGAAATGGTCGCGCAAGAACTTCAAACCGCAGCATCTGCTGGATCCGCGCCGGCTTCTCATGAGAGAGAATTCCCGGACCGCGGATGTCGCCGGCTCTCGTAGCTGACACGGGCGATTGTTCCTCCCACGTGCCTGAAAGTAGGCACCGGTGTCTGTTTTCGGACACCGGAATTACCTTGCTACAGTGTCAAACAAGCGATTACTGCTCTGGCAGGCTATGTGCTCTTTGCGCGTTGCGATATGTCGGAAATCGCGAAACTTTGGCTCGCGACCACAACAATTCTTGTGCTATTCGGCATGGGACTGGAAGGGCTTAGGGTAGTTCGATGGACACATCCTCTTAACTGGGTCCTTTTGATGGTTCTGGCTTCGGCAATGCTGGCGCTTGTGATGTACCAATGGTGGCGTCGAACGGCCGCCTATCCCGCGCGGCGCTCCGATCCCGATGTGGATTTGCCGGGAAACGCGGAGGAGATCGTCGAAGTCCCACCTGGGGAGAGTTCCAACGGCACCGGATACCCGGCAATCCGGCACGAATTGGCACTGGCGGCAGATCATGTGCATAGCATCCGGGTCCTTTTGGAGGTAAGCCGCTCTCACGATCAGCCTATTCCACTCTCCGTGCTTCGCAATCTGGACCTGGTGGGCAAACACCTTCGCGAACTGGAGAGACGCTCGTCGGATGCCGCGGCGGAATCCGCATGTGGATTGCTGCGTTAAGAGAGTGAAGTGAGAAACTCCACGCAATACCGGTTGCGGCGGTGCATTGCGCATCTGCCAGCGGGGTATCGCGAAGTATGGCATCTCCATCAAATAGAGCAAAGGGACTCCAGGTGGATCGCCTGCCGGTTGCGGCTAAGCTCCTACGAGGTGCAATTACGGCTCTGGCGGGCCAAACGAATGTTGCGTGTAATTCTGCGTCGGGAGTTTGGAAGCCGCTTGCGCTTGAGGCCGCGTCTGCTGCATGGACCGCAATGAGGCGCTTCTCCACAGAGGTGGGCATGTAATTGCAATGTAATGGTAGATGGCGGCATTCGACAAGATACTCGTTCCCGTGGATCTGTCCCACCGATCCATTGGTGCTGCCCGCTATGCGTGCAGCCTCGCGGAGGACTTCGGTTCCGAACTCGTGTTTCTGCACGTAATCCGGTCCGGCTGGCCCCTGGAAGCTCCGGCAAAGGAGATTCGCGATCAGATTCTCGGGCTCATGAAATTGACGTCCGCCAGGTTTCTGGTTCGTGAGGGTTTGCCTGTCGCCACAATCATCGACACGGCGGCCGCCGAAAAGGCGGACCTCATTCTCATGCCGACACGTGGCGTCAACACGATGTCGAGATTGCTGGGACGGTCCATCACCACTCAGGTGCTTCGCGCTGCTCCGTGTACGGTCTGGAGCGGAGTTGACGACCTCTCTATTTTTTCGCGCCGTCCCATCCGGAACGTACTCTGCGGCTTGTCGCTGGGCCCACGGACATCGAAAGTTCTGGGGTGTGCTGCCGGGCTGGCAGCGAAATTCCACGCAACCCTTTCGCTGGTTCATGCGACGAAGGCCCTGCGGGGAGCGCCCGGCTACCCATGTGACGACTGGCGCTTCCAGATTCGCAAGCTGGCCAAGGACGGGATCCAGGCGGCACAAGAGGAAGTGGGTACGAATGCCGAGGTGTGGGTGGAATCCGGCACCCCCGTACGCGCCGTGCCCGCCCTGGCGGAAATCCTGCGAAGCGATCTGCTGGTTATTGGTAAGAGCCCGGACCTCCGGCTGCTCCCGGACTTACGTTCCGTTTCTTACGATATTGTGAACCGGGCACCCTGCCCGGTTGCAAGCGTCTGATCGTTACAGCGAAAGCACCTCGTTCAAGCCCTTTGTGTCACCGGCGGCGATCAGGCGTCCACCTTCAAACGATGGCTTCAGTTGCGTGCCGTTCCAGTGCTCGACGCGCATCAGGATCGCCATCTTCCACGGTGGGGCCGCTGCGCCGATACCGAGCACCAGTTCCGCCCGCCGGACGTTGTCGATCATATAGGGGACCAGCGTCAGGTGGTACGGGTTGCGTTCGACCTCACCCACGTGATACGAAACAGCGCCCACCAGATCGGCAACCAGCGGAGCTTCCACCTCCAGCATGACGTTCGGATTCCGGATCGGGAACCAGAATTCGGTCAAAGCCACCTGGCACGTGAAGGACGGACCAATACTGGCGAGCGCTTCCATCACGAGCAGGTTCGTTCCGATATGAGTGCTGTTGAAGTCTTCCGAGTGGGGAACGACGATCACCGCGGGCCGGTGCTCGCTGATCAGCGCAGCGATCCGCTGAACGCTGCGTTTCCAGTTTTCGGGGTCGCCGCTGCGCCCGGCCGGATTGATGCGCTCGAAGCCGCCTTCCTGCACTTCGACGAGTTCGTAGCCCAGAAACTTGCTGGCACCCTTCAACTCGGCAAGGCGGCCCGGGCGTCTTGCCTTATTCGATCCGAGCGTCACGGCAACGCTCAGAACCGGCATTCCGAGGCGCCGCAGCCGGACCGGCAGAACACCGCCGATTTCCATGTCATCAGGATGCGGAGCGAAGCCCATCACTTTCTTATCCGATGAAATCGCCGGTGGGGCCATCAACGGATCGAATCCGCCCAGCGGCAGGCGTTCGCCCATCTTCTGAACGGCGAATATTGCGTCTACGTAGTCTGAATAAACGTTCTCCATTGCGCTTCCTCGTACGGGGTTAAACAATTTGCGGCAGCGACGCGGCGGCTACGGCCTGCCCCACGCGCTTGCTCGCCTCATCCGGCAGGCGCAGATCAATCGAGATTTCGGGAAACTCGCGGGCGAGCACTTCCGTCGCGATATCGAGGATCATCTCGCCGCCGGGGCCGGTGGTCACGCGGCCCATGATCAGCGCTGTACCGATATCGTAGTAGCTGGCATAGTGTGCCAGCGCATAGCCGAGATATACTCCGATGGTGCGGTAGATCTTCTCCGCGCGCGGGTCCCCCTGATTCATCAACGCCTGCACCTGCTCGAGCCGTACCGGCACCGGCATTCCGGCCGGCACCTCGATCCCGGCGGGCTTCAGCAGGCGATCGACCGCCTGCTGCGACAGATACTGAACCCCGCATCCGCGGTCGAGCGACCATTCGTCGGCCGGTGCGCGCGGGTTGTAATCGATCGGCACGAACGCCAGTTCATTCAGCCAGGAAGTGATGTTTCCGTTGCCGTCGACGTAGCCCACGGCGAGGCTGCTGCCGAAAGCGAGCCCCAGTACGCGGTTCGTGCCCAAGGACATCGAGCCGGCCAGCGCGGCCACATCTCCATCGTTTGCCACCACCAGCGGCACTCCACCGAAATCACTCTGAATGCGGTGGAAGAGCGGCACGATCTCCGCCTGGAACCGGTCCTTCGGCACACCCCGGAACAGCGAGGCGATGCGGGGCTCATTGGAAACGTAAACTCCCGCCGAGCTGACGCCGATGCAATCGACGCGGGGCAGCGTGGCCGCGGCAGTACGCAGCGCGTTGCTGACGTGCTGGTAATGATATGCCGGATCGCACTGCGGTTTGGGGTCCCACGGGAATTCGCCCGCAAAGGCCGCCTTGCCGTCCTGCTCGGCATACGCTTTGATGTCGCTCGCTCCCAGATCGATTGCCAGGCGGCATCCGCCGCGGTGGCGCCCCAGCGAGATCGCCTGGTGGGCTGCCTCGGGAAACGCGTTGCCCTCCGCATGTTCGATCTGGAAAGGTCTTCCGTAAACCGTCGGTCCCATCACTTCCGCATCGAACAGTTGCGTCCACGAATACCGGTAGTGATAGTCGCGCAGGAGGCCGACCAGGAGTTCCGGAGCGTCGATGTGCACGCGCCACCCACCAACTGCCCAAAGCAGGAACTTCAGGTCGCGCTCGAGAAAGCGGAGATTGCGGGACAGGCCCTGGCTGCTATCGTCGTTCAGGATGGTCCGGTTGAACACATATGTGTTCTCATCCTGCTCGATCGCAATCCGGATGGGGCGTCCGCCGGCGGCATCTTTCTCATAGCGGCGGCGGGCCAGTACGGCGGGTCTGAAATCCGGATCGAACACCGGCACCAGTTTCGGAAGATCCAATGCAAATCTCCTTAATTGTATTGTTATCCCCAGAATACCGGGAACCTGGCAGCAAGTCTAACGGCCGCTGCGGTTATGCTGATAGGGAGAGTTTGGACCTTACGCGCCTTGAATCAGGTCCTGCTTCCAATCTGATATGACCCGTATACTGACCTTCATCCTACTGTTGGCCGGCGCTGCACCGGCGGCGGAACTATTCCGCGATGATTTTTCGGGCTTTCCTCCGGGCTGGTTAACTTATCCGGTCGGACAGCTCAACGGCGCCATACAGGAATACCACTATCTTCCTTATCGCGGCTTGCCACTTGGACCGTGGGCAAACACGATTGTCCACCTGGATGCCTGGGTCGTTGGCGACGAGGACGGTGAGAACTACCTCGAGCAGCACCTGATGGGATCGATGGCAAGCCAGTTCACGAATCCCTTATTCATCACGGGCGATCCCGAATGGAGCGACTACACCGTTTCCGCCAAAGTGAAGCCGCTGTCTTTTGCCGATTTTGCGGGAATCGTATTCCGCTACCACACCAACCGGCACTACTATCTGTTTGCTCTTACGGGAGGCAACAAGGCGCGCCTTACTGTGCGGCTGCCACTCGAAAAATCGTTCCGTGTGTGGGAGTGGCGCGATCTCGCCGTCAAAGATTTTCCCTACGAGGCGAAGCGCTATTACGAGTTGCGAGTCGAGAACAACGGCCCCGTCATACGCGCTTTCATCGACGGCAAACCGGTGGCGGAAGTGAACGACTCCGAAATCCTCAAAGGTAAGGTGGGGGTCACCGCGAGTGTACCGGCGCGGTTCAAGGATTTCGCCGTCTCGGCCTCCGATGCCACCGTTCAGCAAATCACCGCCCGCATTTCGGCGCGCGAACAGGAACTCGCGACGCTGCGCGCCGGCAATCCGCAGCCGAGACTTTGGAAGCGATTCACCACTCCCGGATTTGGAGCCGGACGCAATGTCCGCTTCGGCGATCTTGACGGCGATGGTGTCATCGATATGCTGATCGCACAGAACATCCCGCGTGTTCGCGGCGATGCCTTCGATCACATCAGTTGTCTCACCGCTGTTAACTTGGACGGAAAGATACTGTGGCAATCCGGCCGGCCCGATCCCCGCAACGGCCTGCTGACGAACGATACGCCTTTCCAGATTCACGACCTGGATGGAGACGGGCGCAATGAGGTGGTGCTGGTTCGCGATTTCAAGCTACAGGTGCTCGAAGGCCGCACCGGCAAGCCGCTGAAGTCCGAATGGATGCCAACGGCGCCGCCCGAAAATCGTGAGCGGCCCTACGAGATGGAAACCGGAGACTCCATCGCGTTCGCCAACGTGAGCGGGAACAAGACCGCTCGCGACATCATCCTCAAGGACCGGTATCGCAATTTCTGGCTGGTCGACTCCGAGTTGAAACCGCTATGGAGAGGACAGGGGCAGACCGGGCACTATCCCTACCCGGTGGATGTGGACGGCGATGGTCGTGATGAAATTCTGATCGGGTACGCGTTATGGAGCCACGACGGCCGGCTGCTTTGGAGCCGGGACAAGGAGTTGCGCGACCACTCGGACGCGATCGCCATGGGCAACCTCAGCCCGGACCCCAAGGCACCATTGCGCGCCTATTCGAGCGGCAGCGACGAAGGCTTCCTGCTGTTTGATCACGAGGGCAATATCCTGAAGCATGTGCGCATCGGCCATGCACAAAGCCCCAGCATCGCGAAATACCGCATGGATGTTCCCGGCCTGCAATATATGACGGTGAACTTCTGGAAAAACCCCGGAATCGTTACGCTTTTCGATTGGGACGGCAATATGCTCGCGCAGGAGGAACCCATCCATAGCGGTAGTGTTCTGCTTCCCGTGAACTGGCGCGGCGACGGGCAGGAATTCGCGCTGTTATCGGGCAATGTCCGCGAGGGCGGCATGATTGACGGCCAATTGAGGCGTGTCGTGATGTTCCCCGATGACGGCCATCCGGACCTGACGGCAAACGTCCTGAACGTCACGGGCGATGCGCGCGACGAGATCATCCTGTGGGACCAGGAACGTGTGTGGATCTACACGCAGGATCGTCCGTTCTCCGGCAAAAAGATCTACGCTCCCCGGCGCAACCCCGATTACAACGAATCGAACTACCGTTTGAACGTCTCCTTTCCGGAGTGGCAGCCAGTGAGCGGAAAATGATTCTGGCGCTCGCGCTGCTGCTTGTTTCCGCAAGCGATGCTCTCGATGAGCTGGAGCAGCGAGCCCGGCTTTCGCTCGAAAGCATACGCCACGCGGATACGCTGGCCGATGCGGCGGCGCAGCGGCCGGCCTTGCGTGCGCGCCTGCGCGGCTCTCTGGGCCTGGACCTATTGCCGCCCGCGGCCGATCTGAAAGCGCGAGTCGTTGGCACGCTCTCGCGAGGCGGCTGCCGCATCGAGAAGATCGTCTATGAAACCCTGCCGGGGGTTCTGGTTCCGGCCCATCTTTATCTCCCGGAGAGGGTCGACTCGCGCGCTCCAGCCCTTCTCTTTTATCCGGGGCACTGGTGGGCCGACAGTAAAATGCGTCCGGACTTTCAGGCGTTCTGCCTGACGATGGCACGGCTTGGGTTCGTCGTGCTCTCCTGGGACCCCTTTGGGCAAGGCGAGCGCGGTGTCTCGTCGCGCGATCATCGCCGCATCGAGATGCTGCTGGCCGGCGTCTCGCAACAGGGACTGGCCGAATACGAAACCGAGTGCGCGTTACGTTATCTGCTTTCGCGGCGTGAAGTGGACCCGAAACGAATCGGCATCACGGGTGCGTCGGGCGGCGGCTACAACACATGGATCACTTCCGCTCTCGACGACCGCATCGCCGCCGCAGTTCCCGTCGTCGGCACAAGCGAATTCTACGAACAGATTCACGTCACCCGTCCTCTCGACTGGTATCGCGCGGCCGAGCATTGCCACTTTGTTCCCGGCTTGATCCGGTATGCGAATAACCA
>DASTMK010000177.1:0-9753 GCA_035714225.1 Bryobacteraceae bacterium
CTATTCCCTTTGCCGTGGCGATCTGTTGGACCTGGTCGTTAGCCTGTGAGTGATCTTCCACGAGCTTTTCGCCGATTTGCTTCACCTCATCACTGGCTGCCTTCTCCTGCGCCAACTGTCCTAACTGGACCTCGGCCATACCGCCTTGTGCAGCTTTGCTGAGGAACTTGCGTTCCCCCCTGCTCAGCTTATCTCCAGCTGTTGCCGTGCGAGCCTGATCCGCACGTTCACTCTCCGCGGTCTGCGGCTGTGTCTGGGGCACAGTCGTCTCTTCTTGCGGAGCGGTCCTCTCCTGTTGCGGTAGAGTTCTCTCCTGGGGTGCGGGTGTCCTCTGTTGATCGGTCTCTTCCTGTGCGAAAGCGACCGGCATAATGAACAGCAAGCCCGCGGCGGCAAGCGTTACTGTCTTTCCCACGATCTTTCTCATACCTTTGCCTCCTCGGTTCAGAGTCAGACACTAGTACTGCACGTAATAGACCGTAAGTACCACGCACGGCTCAGAATCGGAGTCTTGCATTTACAGCAACTTACAGAGCCGCGACCGTTAGAAGCTGTGAAGAAATTGAATTTAGCCACGGATGAACACGGATGAACACAGATAAGTTTCCTGTTTTCAATCTGTGTTTATCTGTGTCCATCTGTGGCTCTGAATCTTTCACACCTTCTAAGGGAGCGGGGCTGAACATTTTTGCCCTAACGGGAGGGCGGCATGGAAAGAATTACGTGGTGGAGCGACGGCAAGCAACTAGTCGGTCGACGCAGTAACCGGCATTCTGCTTTTTTCGCGAGGCTTGTGTCCCCACCACTTCGCTAGAATTCCCGCCCCATCATCAAGATACGTATAGACGACCGGTACCACCACGAGAGTGAGAAGCGTGGAGGTAATCAGGCCGCCGATGACGGCGCGGGCCATAGGTGCGCGGAACTCGGCGCCGGATCCCAGTTCAAACGCCAGGGGAAGCATGCCGAAGATCATCGCGAGCGTCGTCATCAGGATCGGCCGCAGCCGCACGGTCGAAGCCGAGATCAAAGCCTCTCTCCGCGACAAGCCGGCCCGGCGCTGCACATTCGCGAAATCAATCACGAGGATGGCGTTTTTGGTGACCAGTCCCATCAGCAAAATCACACCGATCATCGACATCATGTTCAGGGTGTCGAACGCCAGATACAACATGACCGCCACGCCAAGAAGCGACAGCGGCAGTGAGAACATGATGGCGAGCGGCTGAAGGAAGCTCTGGAATTGCGACGCCAGAATCGCATAGATCAGAATCACCGCCAAAAACAGCGATTGCAGGACGTAGCCGAAGCTCTCCATCATGTCTTCGTATTCTCCGGTGAGGTCGAGCGTGTACCCCGGCGGGATCTTCATGGCCGCGGATCGTGCCGTGATATCTCCCACCACCTCCCCGAGCGAACGGTTTTCGGTGTTCGCGCTCACCCGGACTTCGCGCATCAGGTCGAGGCGGCGGATTTTCGATGGCGCAGCGCCATCTTCCAGACGCGCTATCTGGCTGAGCGGCACAAGCTCACGCCCGCCATGCCCCGGAAGGTCGATGGCCAACAGGTCGGCATTGCTTGCGCGCTCTTCCCTGTTCAACCGCAGGCGCACATCGTAGCTGTCACCGTCGGGATCTTCGAACTGCGAGACGACCTCGCCCGCAACCAGCCCGGTTACCGTGGAGGCTACTCCTCCCAGGTCCAGGCCCAAATCGCCGGTGGCCTTTCGATCGATACGTATGCGGACTTCCGGGCGCGGCTGTTCTTCCGTCGTGTCGATGTCGGCCGCGCCGGGTACCTGCCGCATTTGGGCCATCAGTTCTTCGCTGATCGATGCAACCTGCCGCAGGTCGGCTCCGCGCACGCTGATCTGAACCGGCTTGGTTTCCGCGGCATTCTCTTCGGCTTCGCCTACCGAAGTCCGAAGTCCATGGAACCTTTTCAGCCGTTCCCGGAAGTCCGCTTTAACAATGGTGAAGTGTGGCCTGGTTCCCGGTTCCGTCAATCGAACGTAGATGCTACCTTCATTCACCGGTTGTCCGCCCGTGCCCCCGGCGGTCGTGTAGGTATAGCGAACCGCGGGGTTCTTTCGAACCTCCTCGACGACGCTTCGGGCAATTTCAATCGAGCGGTCAAGACTGATGCCTGGATCGGCCTTGTAGGAAACGCGCAACTCGCCGGGGTCCGCATCCGGCATGAACGCCGATCCCAGCCGCCCAAACAGGAAAAAGCTGGAGCCGATCGCGACAGCGCCCAGCAGCAGCACGGCCCAGCGGTGCGACAACGACCATCCGAGCGCGGCGGCGACCACGCCACGGAGCTTCTCGATCTGTGCATTCAACTTGTCGAGCGCACGGCCCACCACGGACCTTGGAATCGACGGATCGGCGGCGGGATCGTACCAGCGCGAAGACAGCATCGGGTCGAGCGTAAAGCTGACGTACAGCGAGACCAGCACGGCGAAGCCCACCGTAATGCCGAATTCATAGAAGAACTTTCCGATAATTCCGCCCATGAACGCTACCGGCACGAAGACGGCAACAATGGTGAAGGTCGTCGCCATGACGGCCAGCCCGATTTCCGCCGTGGCCTCACGTGCGGCAGTGAAATGATCGGCGCCCGCGTGCATGTGGCGCACGATGTTTTCGCGCACGACAATGGCGTCGTCGATCAACAACCCGATGGAGAGAGAAAGACCCATCAGCGTCAGGATGTTCAAGGTGAAACCGAGCGCGGCCATGATAATGAACGTGCTGATGACCGACACCGGAAGCGCCAGCCCGGTGATCACGGTGCTGCGCCAGCTATTGAGGAACAGGAAGACGATCAGCACTGTCAGGGCGGCGCCGATGATCAGGGTCAGCTGGACATCTTCCACCGACTCGCGGATAAAGATGGACCGGTCCACCACGGTACGCAGCCGTATGTGCGATGGGAACTCCGCGTTCATCTGCGCGACCGCCGCTTCCACGCCATCGGCGACGTCAACCGTGTTCGCGCCGGATTGCTTCACGATATCGAGCGCCAGCGCTTGCCGGTCGTCCACCAGCGAGGCGCTGCGCCGTTCTTCAATCGAGTC
Source organism: Bryobacteraceae bacterium (assembly GCA_035714225.1). GTDB lineage: Bacteria > Acidobacteriota > Terriglobia > Bryobacterales > Bryobacteraceae > CAADGY01. The sequence goes on from DASTMK010000177.1 coordinate 3,080, forward strand.
GACGATGCGCGCGACTTCGGGCAGGAAAACCGGTCTGCCGTTGCGCGTAGCCACAATCAGGTCGCGGAACTCTTCCACCTGCTGGAATTTGCCGGATACGCGCACCAGCGGCTCGATCTGGCCCTGGTCCAGCTTTCCGGCGGGGACGTCCAGATTCTCACGCCGCAGCGCCGCTGAAACTTCCGCATAGGTAAGGCCGAGCGCCTTCAGCTTGTTGCGATCTACAAGGATCTGGATTTCGCGCCGGGCCAACCCGATGAGGTTTACCTGTCCGACACCGGGCACGTTCTCCAGGCGCCGCTTAATTTGCTTTTCGGCGATGGAGGACAGCGCTTTGATGTCCATAGTGGGGCTCTCGACCGCTATGGAAACCACAGGCATCGCGTTGAAGTCGATGCGCTGCACCACGGGCTGTTCCATCGACAACGGAAAGTCGGCGCGAATCCCGTCAATCTTCGCCTGTGTATCCTGCTGCGCGGTGTGTATGTTCGTGCCGAGCCGGAATTCAACGACGATTACGGAGAAGCCCTCGGTGGTGGTGGAAGAGATGTGACGGACGCCGGAGATCGTGTTCACCGCCTCTTCGATGCGCTTGGTCACCTCGCGCTCCACCGTCTCGGGGGAAGCGCCGGGGTAGAGGGTCTGAATTGTCAGCACCGGAATCTCAACATCCGGGAACAGATCGACGCTCAACTCGCGGTAGGAATAAATTCCCAGCGTCACCAGCGATACGGCGAGCATGGTGGCGAAAACGGGCTGCTTAATGGAGAGATCGCTGAGAAACATCGGTTCCCCGGAAACTTACGGATGCGCGGACTGCTGAATCGCGACGCCCTCCGCCAGTTCGACACTTCGCTCCGCGATGAGGATGTCCCCGGGCGCCAGGCCTTCCACAATTTCGACCAGCGGCCCTTTCTCGCGCCCGATGCGCACGCCCCGCTTTACGGCTTTGTCCGCTACGGCGACGAAGACATAGGAATCTTTCCGGCTTTGATCCTCGCGATAGATGGCGGAGCCCGGGATGACTACGGTGTTCGGCCGGGCACCGGTGATGATCTGCCCGTCGGCGAACATCCCGGCCCGAAGACGCCCATCCGGATTCGCTATCTGAATGCGCACGTGTGCTGCACGGGATTGCTCGTCCACCGCCGGAGCAAGTTCAATGACACGGCCGGAAAACTCTACCCCAGGGAAACTGCTCACCGAAAATAGAACCTGCTGCCCCGTCCGGATGGGTCCGATCTCCGCTGCCGGCACCGGGCTCCGCAATTCGAGACGGCTGTTGTCCACCAGGCTGAACACGGGCGTCGGCGGTTCCACATAGGCTCCGGCATTCACATGCTTTTCCTGGATTACACCACTGACCGGCGCGAGAATCACGGCATCCCGCAAGCGCTTGCGCGCGACTTCCACCGCCGAGACGGCCTGGTCCAGTTGCGCCGACGCCAGCGCGACCTGGGCCCGCGCATCCTTCTCCGCTACTTCGGCCGCTCTGAGATCTCTTTCGGTAATGCCGCCGGACTTCACCAGGTTGCGCGAACGTTCCAGCTCCGCCTCGGTATGGGCCTCCATCACTTTGGCGCGATGGAGAGCGGCCTGCGCTACCTGGACGGCCGATTCGCTCTGCCGCAGCGCCAGGCGGTAATTCTCGTCGTCCACCCAGGCGACGGATTCTCCTGCCTGGACGCGGTCTCCCTGCTCCTTTGGAAAGCGAACGATCCGCCCGGTGGTTTCCGCCTTCACGTCGACGCGCGAGCTCGAAACCAGCGTACCTGTCACAGCGATGGTAGCGGTGAACGTTTCCGAAGTAACCGGAATCGTTTTCACCGTCACCGGGCGCACTTCGGCGGCGCTGACGCTTTCGGGTTTTTCCCTATGGCATCCGGCTGCGGCAAAGGCGCCGGCCAAAGCCGCCACAAGAAGAAGACTGCGCATACTTATTCCCACGGAGGTAGTCCCATCGTCCACTTCAGCTCCGCTCGTGCGACCGAATAGTCGTGCAGACCACGCAGCAGGTTGGTTCCAGCCAGCGAGACCGCCGTCTGTGCGTCCACGATGTCAAGCGTGGTGGCGGCGCCGTATTTATAGTTGTCCTGGGTCATCGAGAGCACGCGCTCCGCCTCGTTCACCGCGGCACGCGACGCTTCCACCGTCTCCCGGGCCGCCGCGAGATCGTCCAGACCCTGGCTCAAAGCGAGCCGGACCTGCTGCTCCATCTTCTGCCGTTCCAAGCGTGCCGCGCGCTCGTTCGCCGTGGCTTGCCACACCAGCCCGCTGCGGCGGAAGCCATCGAACACCGGCAGAGTAAAATTCAATCCCACCGTCCAGCGTGCGAACTGCGGGTTCACAAGGTTTTCCGGCATGCGCGCCATGATGCCGTAGGTGCTGGCGAAATCCAGACGCAACCTGCTCTCCGCCCGTGCCAGATCGATCTGTGCCGCCGCGCTGCGCTGGGCTATGCTTAGCCGCTGAAGCTCGGGCCGTCTGCGCTGGGCTTCTTTCCACAGCGCCTCCAGATCCTGTTGTTCCCAGAGTTTCTCTTCGAACGCTCCCGAGACAGCCGTCTGGTGATTGAGCGGGCGCACCAGGAAGTAATTCAGCCGCGAACGGGCCTGGCGGATGGCGTTCCGCGCGCGTACCAGCTCCGGCATCCCGTTGGCCACGGCGACTTGAGACCGCAACACGTCGACCTCGGTCGCGACACCGTTCTTGAGCCGCGTCCGGGCCATCTCCAGGTGCAGTTGGCGCTGTTGCTGAGTTGCTTCGACCAGCTCGTAATATCGCCCGGACCACATCACGGCATAGAATGCTTTCACCACGTCCAGGGCGACATCCTGCTGCGCGCGGTCGATTTCCGCCAGGGAGCCCTCCGCCTCCACCGAAGCGAGCCGCAGCGCCGTTCCCACTTTGCCCGCGGTATAAACCGGTTGTTTCACGCTGACGCTGTAGTCGAACAGGTTGACCGGCGAAGGCACCAGCGCCTCGCGCAGCTCCTCCGGGAAGTTGTCCAGGCCGGAGGCGTTCAACAGGCTGGGGTCGCGCCAGCGCGTCGCGGTGCTCAGGATGGAGATCTCCGGCAGCGCCTGCGCCCGCACTTCCCGGATGCGGCCCTTCAGAGCGTCGGCGCCGGCCCGCGCCTTTCCGATATCGGGGTGCTTCTCCAGCGCAATCCGGACCGCTTCCGCCAGGGTCAGCGGGTGAAGATCATCGCTTTGGGGCCACGCAGGGGATAGGGCAACACACACCATCACCAACACGGCGGGTAGATAGAAACGGCCTGCCATCACGCGTCACCTGGGGACAATCAGGACTGATTCTCCATTATGACACGGTCAGTGAAGTTTCCATCCGGGAATCGGGTGGGGCACCCCCTATTTTTCGGCGCGAAGCGATACCAGTAGCTTGGTCGCGGATTGAACCAGCATTTCTCCCGACCCTTCGGCACAACGCGCGCTCACCACTTCGTAAGCACCTTCCGGGTACGCCTTTCGATTCGGCACATAACCAACGGATCCGTTCGCGAGTTCGGCCACAACGGTATACCGGTACGGGGAAGCATACTTGATCGCTACGCCGAGTTCCGTGAAAATTTCGCCCGGCAGGCCCACGAACGCGAGGTCGTTGCCGAGCGCAATCACCTGTACCTCAGCCTCGCGCGGTTTTCCATCCCGGGCGGCAGTGTCCGTTACCCGGAAAGCCTTCACAAAGTCCAGGAAGGGAGCGGCATTGGGTTTGCCGAATAGTGGCGTGATCTTCTTTGCCCATTCGAGTTCCCGCGGTTCGAAAGCAGGCAAAGGCAGCAGCACCGTCTCGCTGCGCACCTTCGGCGCGGCGGTGGGCAGGTGTTCCAGGCGCTTGAACGTTTTCAAAACTTCGCCGGCCAGGACGGTACCGATCCGCGCGGCTTCGCCGTGCCCTTTTTGCGGCTCGCGAGTGGTTACGTCGATATGGTTCAGATTGCCCGCACAGCCAATCGTGAAGAGGGTCAGCATCCCGGGGCCCTTCACCGCGCTCAACTGGCGTCCAAGCGTGTACGGGTAATCCGCCGAATATTCCAGGCCGCCCACCGTATCCAGGTGCAAGGCATAGTTGACGTAAGTCGCGATCGGCTTGCCGTCAGGAGAATCGAAGTACACTACCGGCACATCGGGGTCGATGGGGCCTGCGGGACGGACGATATTCGGATTCAACTTTCCGGGGTTCCAACCCACGCTGCCGTCTTTCATATGAAAGCGCCGGTTGAAAGTAAGGCTCTCTTCGCGGCCTTTCGCGGCGGAGATCCGGGCCGGCGCCAGCGCCGCATTCGCCTTTTCCACGGACTCGGCGATGAGTTGCGGCAGATCCGCGGCGTACTTCTTTCCGATGGCGAGCATCTCGCCTTCAAGGTTGTATCGGGTTGCGCCGCTCAGCAAAACCGGACCCGTATGGGTGTGGGTCGCGCTGATCATGACACGCGCGCCTGAAATGCCCGTCTTCTGCTCGATCGCCTGGCGCGCCTGTTCCACAATCGGGTGCGGCACGCCCGAGAGGTCGCAAGCCACCACGGCCGCTTTGGCTCCGTCCTGCTCAAAAACCAGGGCCTTGGCAAACAGGTCATCGTGTACGCCGTCGGCGGCCCGGTTGTAGTAGTAGCCGGACATCGGCGCACCCATGGGAGGAGTAATTTTTACAGCGGCGGCGCCAACCCGGAAATCGGCAGCCGGGAGGCCGCATACGGCGGCAGCAAGCAGGGCCAGTGTGCGCATCGGCAGGCGGAAGTGCATGGTTTCGAATATCTCGAACGCCACGATTCTTGTCAAATGCGCGGGCGGGAGTGGGTTAGTCCGCTTCCAGGCGGTGCGCGTACTTCTGTTTGAGAGCGGGATCCTGGTCTTCTTTTTGAAGAAAGCAGTTTCCCACGGCGAGCGTTTCGATTTCGGTTCCCATAAAACAGCGGAAGGCGTCTTCGGGCGTACAGACGATCGGCTCGCCGCGCACGTTGAAACTTGTGTTCACGAGCACTCCACAGCCGGTCGTATCTTTGAAAGCGGACAGCAGTTGATGATAGCGGGGATTCGTTTCCCGATGCACGGTTTGTATACGGGCCGAGTAATCCACGTGTGTGACCGCCGGTATGTCGGACCGCGGGACATTGAGCTTCTCGATTCCAAAGAGACCTTCCTCTTCGGGGCTCATCGTGCGCCGGTGGTGTCTTGCAACATCGGCCACCAGTAGCATGTAGGGGCTCGGATCGTTCAGATCGAACCATTCGGACACGTCCTCGGCGAGAACCGAAGGCGCGAACGGGCGGAACGACTCACGGTATTTCACTTTCAGATTCAATACCGACTGCATGCTGGGGGACCGGGCATCTCCGAGGATGGAACGTGCCCCGAGCGCGCGCGGGCCGAACTCCATGCGTCCCTGGAACCATCCGAGAGCCTTCTCTTGAACCAGTGACGCGGCGCAAGTGCGAACCAGACATTCGTCGTTCAGTGTCGTGAACCTGGCGCCCGCTTTTTGCAAACGGGCTTCGATCTCCTCCTGCCGGAACGCGGGCCCCAGGTATGATCCTTTCATCGCGTCGGTTTCAGCCGGTTGTCTGGGATTTTCCTTGTAAATGTGATAAGCCGCGAGCGCTGCACCCAGCGCTCCACCGGCATCGCCGGCCGCCGGCTGAATCCAGATGCGTTTAAATTTTCCGTCGCGCAGCACCTTCCCATTCGCTACGCAGTTGAGAGCGACTCCGCCGGCGAGACAAAGATTTTCGATTCCCGTTTCGTCCGCCAGCGAGCGCGTCAACCGGAGGACCACTTCATTCAGAACGGCCTGGATGGAGGCCGCCAGATCCATGTGGCGTTGCTTGATCGGTTCCTCGGGGCTGCGTGCCGGTCCGCCGAACAACACGTCGAACTTGCCATTGGTCATGGTGAGACCGGTGCAGTAGTCAAACCACTCCAGGTTCAGATGAAACGATCCGTCAGGCTTCAAATCGATGAGATTCGAAAGAATCTGCTGCACGTACACGGGCCTTCCGTACGGCGCCAGGCCCATCAGCTTGTATTCGCCGCTATTGACCCGGAATCCGGTGAAGTAAGTGAACGCGGAGTAGAGCAATCCGAGCGAATGTGGAAAGTGAATCTCTTTGGCGATTTCCAGCCTGTTACCACGTCCAATGGCGACGGAGGTAGTGGCCCATTCACCAACTCCGTCCATCGTTAACACCACTGCTTCTTCGAACGGCGAGGGAAAGAAAGCGCTCGCGGCATGGCTGAGATGATGCTCGGTGAACAGCATCCGTTTGCTGGCGTCGAACTTCGGCGCAAACGACTTCAGCTCACTCGCCAGCAGGCTCTTCTGGAATAGCTTCTCCCGTATCCAGAGTGGCACAGCCATCTTGAAGGAGCGGTAGCCCGAAGGCGCGAAAGCGAGATAGGTTTCAAGAAGGCGTTCGAACTTCAGAAACGGTTTGTCATAGAAGACGATATAGTCGATGTCTTCCAGAGCCACGCCGCTCTCCGCCAGGCAATATCCAATGGCGTTGCGGGGGAACCGCGCATCATGCTTCTTACGGCTGAAGCGCTCTTCCTGGGCTGCTGCCACGATCGCGCCGTCTTCAACGAGTGCCGCCGCGCTGTCGTGGTAAAACGCAGAGATACCGAGCGTCCGCATAGAACCGCTAGAACAATGTATAG
>DASTMK010000178.1:0-9503 GCA_035714225.1 Bryobacteraceae bacterium
GCCACTCACCGGAATCATGGGCATGATCGACTTGTTGATGGAGACCTCCGTCGATGAGGAACAACGGGAATACATTCGGGCAGCCCGTCTGTGCGCAGAGACGCTGAACGAGATCCTGGACTCCACGCTCGAACTCGCGGCTCTCTCGGCAGATCAAGTGGTCTGTGAACGGGCGGAATTTCATCTCGCCGGGCTGTTGCACACAGCCGTAATGGAATACAAGGCTAAAGCGGAGGCGCAGGGACTCGAACTCGTGTATATCCGCGCGGACGGCCTTCCGCCGGTTGCGATTGGCGACGCTATCCGGATTCGCCGCATCATCAGCATCCTGCTGAACAATGCGATTAAGTACACGCCGCGCGGCCGGGTCGAAGTGAGAGCGCAGGGCGAGAGGCACCACGACCGCTTCCACCTGAGCGTCGCCGTTGCAGATACCGGAATCGGGATTGCCCGGGAACAACTCGACTCCATCTTCGAATCCTTCCAGCAGGCCGACACGGGCTTGTCGCGCCGGTACGCCGGCCTCGGGCTTGGCTTGTCGGTAGCCCAGAAGCTGGTGGCGTTAATGCGGGGGCAGATCACCGTGGAGAGCCGCCTGGGCGAGGGCAGCACGTTCACTTTGGCAATTCCGCTGGATCTGCCCGGCGACGCGCCCCCGGCGGCGCCGCTTGCACCGGGAAAGAAAGCACGGATCCTGGTGGTAGACGACAACAGCGTTGTGCAACAGGTTGTGGAGCACATATTAAAGCCTGGGCCCTATCAGGTTTCGGGCGCCACCTCCGGCACAGCGGCGCTCGAAGCACTGGCAACCACGCGATTCGACGCCGTGCTGATGGACCTGCAAATGCCTGATCTGGATGGGTTTGAGACCACCAGGCGCCTTCGGAAGATACCTGGATGCGCAACGATCCCAGTTCTGGCGTTCACGGCCAACGAAACGGACGAATGCCGTTGGTTGTGCCGGAAAGCGGGCATGCGGGGCTTCGTATCGAAGCCGGTGCAGCGGGAACACCTGATCTCGGCGCTCGAAGAGTGTACCGAATAGTCATATTCACCGGACCGGTCCGTAACAGGTGGGGCAAACCGCGAGTCTACTTTGCATGGCGGAACAAGCCGCTTGAAGTCACAAGGTTCGGCGCACACGTTGTACGATGAAAATCCAGGCGGCACGTCATGCGGCGGACAGATATCAGACGGTGTCCGGTCTCCTGAACTATGAACGGCCACGAGGCAAATCGCAAAAGGACCATCTTGCTGGTGGAAGATGAGGCTTCCACCCGGCAATTCCTCCAGGCCGTTCTTACCGGATCTGATTTTTCCGTGCTTGAATCCCCCAACGGCATGGAAGCCTTGCGGCTGATGGAAAGCCACCGCCCGGAAATCGACTTGCTTCTGGCAGACGTGATTATGCCCCAAATGGGCGGCAGAGAGCTCGCCGCGCGCCTCCGCGTATCCAACCCAAATTTGAAAGTATTATTCATTTCCGGCTACGAGCATTCCCTGATTGGCCGGCTGGACACCGGCACAGACTTTCTTCAGAAGCCCTTCACAGTCGACAAGCTCCGGTTGAAGATCAAGAAACTGCTGGGGTGATTGGCGAATGCGCTATGGTGAATTGAGGAGTGGTCCGGGAGCGGCATGGAAGCACAAGAACGCCAGAGCGAGCCACGCGAGCAGGCTTTCCCTGGCTCGGTGAACGTGTTTTCCGCCCTGGGTGTGCCTATACGCCTTCACTTTACGTTCCTTCTGCTAGCCATTTTTCTGATTGTGCTCGGGTTGAGCGGGACCCAGTCCGCGCCGATGAACGTCGCCTACATCTCCGCCCTGTTCCTGTCCGTTCTATTGCATGAGCTCGGCCACGCCGCCGTAGCAAAACGGTACGGCATCCGCACACTCGAGATCGTCATGTTTCCGATTGGCGGCCTGGCACGCCTCAACCGGAACCCCAAAGCCAGAGAAGAACTGTGGATCGCGCTCGCGGGCCCTCTGGTAAATATGCTGATCGCCGGCGTCATCTTCGCCAGTCTGTTCCGGTGGGGAACCATTCTTCCATGGGAGCAGATCGTCGCCGCCTCCGACGGGAATCTGCTGCAGCGCATCGCCGTGGGCAACCTCATACTCGCGCTTTTCAACATGCTGCCGGCATATCCGATGGATGGCGGAAGGGTGCTACGGTCGCTCCTGGCGCGGTTCCAATCCGAAGACGAAGCGACACGCATGGCAGCCCGCGCGGGGCAGGTGCTGGCCATGCTGATGGGATTGATCGGCCTGCTCTATATGCAGTTCTTTCTGGTGTTTATCGCGCTGTTCGTGTACCTGGGAGCATCGCATGAGGCGGCCGCCGTAGTGGGCCGGTCGCTCACACAGGGTGTTCCGGTAAAGGCGGCCATGGTGACGGATTTCCGGACCCTCTCGCATGGCGACACCATCGGGGATGCGGCGAACCTGCTGCTTTCCACCTCGCAGCAGGACTTTCCCGTCCTGCACGGCGGCAGCGTGATCGGACTACTCGGCCGGAATTCCCTGGTGCGTTCCATGGCGATGGAGGGCCCGGAGGCCTACGTCGCCTCCGCGATGAACCGCAATTTCACCGCGCTCGCTCCCGATATGGATCTGGCGGAAGCGTTGCCTAAAATGGGGCAGGCAGGCTCCTGCGCTCTCGTCATGGACGGCGCACAGTTGGCCGGATTGCTGACGGCTGAGAATATTTCGGAGTTTCTTGTGCTCCGGCGCATCGGAATGAAACCGGAACTCCGAACCGTCTGACGTCTCTCGATCATCCATAAAATTCTATGCACCGGGTTGTCATTATTGGCGGAGGTTTCGGCGGACTTCAAGCCGCCAAGATGCTGGGCCGCTCGCCGGCGCAGGTGGTGCTGATCGACCGCCGCAATTTTCATCTTTTTCAACCCTTGCTTTACCAGGTGGCGACTGGAGGATTGTCGCCCGGGGACATTGCATCGCCCCTTCGCTCCATTCTGCGAAAACAAAAAAATACCGCGGTATTGATGGGAACGGTCGTCGATGTCGATGCCGATAACCGGAAGGTAATCCTTGAGAACGGCGAATTGGAATACGATAGCCTGGTTGTCGCGACCGGATGCACGCATAGCTATTTCGGGCACCCCGAATGGGAGATATCGGCGCCCGGTCTGAAAACCATCGAAGACGCTACCGGGATTCGAAGAAAAATTCTTTTCGCATTCGAAGCCGCCGAACGCGAAGCGGACCCGGAGAGGCGTCGTGCGTTGCTCACGTTTGTGGTGGTGGGCGCCGGTCCAACGGGAGTGGAACTGGCGGGTTCGCTGGGAAGTATCGCCAACGACACGCTAAAAGACGATTTCCGGTCGATTCGTCCTCAGGAAGCGCGAATCCTGCTGCTGGACGCCGCTCCGAGAGTGCTGCCAACCTATCCGCCGGAGTTGTCGGAAAAAGCGGAGAAGTCGCTGATTGCCTTGGGCGTCCGCCCCATGCCGAACTGCACGGTGATTGGAGTGGACGATGAGGGGCTCGATATAAAGAACGGCTCCGGCCAGGGGCGCATCGCCTCGCACACGGTGCTCTGGGCCGCTGGTGTGGCTGCGTCCGGGCTCGGACGGGTTCTGAGTGAAAGGACCGGTGCGCTCCTGGATAAGGCCGGTAGGGTGATTGTAGAAAGCGATTTGACGATTCCCGGCCGGCCGGAGATCTTTGTTATCGGCGATCTTGCCCACTTCGAGCAGGATGGCAAGCCGCTGCCCGGGGTCGCTCCGGTCGCAATGCAGCAGGGGCGCTATGTGGGAAAGCTGATAACGGCCCGGCTGAAGGGCACGCGGCTGCCGTCTTTCCGCTATTTAAATAAGGGAAACCTCGCCACCATCGGCCGCGCAAGCGCGGTCGCCGATTTCGGCTTCGTCCGATTCGGCGGGCTTTTCGCCTGGATCACCTGGCTGTTCGTGCACCTGATGTACCTGGTCGGCTTTCAGAACCGGCTGGTGGTATTCCTGAAGTGGGCTTATGAATACCTGACATTCAATCGGGGTGCAAGACTCATCACCGGCGAGAATCCGCCGCTACCCGAAATTGTGCCACCGGACCCGGAAACCTGCCGTTCTTCCCGCACGAATACCCCGGTCTCGCTTGACGCTCTTCGATGACGCCGGCCTCAACAGTTTCCAGGGCGGCGGCTACAATCAGCTATGAGCCTTCGGTGGATAAATGCAGCCTTCCGGCGCGTTAACCTCGAAGCTGCGCCGGAGTTCTTGTTTCTCCCACAGCGCATTGGAAGGCCATTTGATCCTTCCCTTGTACCAGGCCAGTTTAGATTATCGGCTTCCCCCGGCCCGGTCCGGGTTTACCAAAGAGCTGAGCGCTTCCACTTTTCGTCAACAAATCTCGCTGCCTTCAACCTTCACGTTGGGCCAATGTCCTCCGTGAGTGTCACTGGCACGGACGCCACCATCGACGCCAGCGCTCGGGAAGGAGGCTCGATCATCTTTGCCGGCAGCGGCGGCCACGTGCACTTAAGTGCCGATCTCGGGATTGACGTCAGGATTTCGCAGCAGAACTACGTCGGCGTCTTTGAGGCGACGGCACGCGGCCCCGTCCGTGTTCGATTGCCGCACCGCTTTGCCTCCTGTTTCGAAGCAAATGTTCGTAGCCGTGCGGAGTTCGCTTGTCGAGTTGAGCTGGGATCGCCGCTGCGGTTTCGAAGAGATCATGGCAGGATTGCCGTGCATCATGGCAGTGAAGATCCTCCACGGATGCGGCTGACGTCTCTCGAAGGAGCGGTGGTCATAGACAAAAGTTCGTGATAGCCTCTACAGTCAGATATCGCACCATGAAACACCCGAAACCACTCAGCAGGCGCAGATTCATCCAAACCACCGCGGCCGCGGGCGCGGCGCTCGGCCCTGTGGGCCGGGGACAGTCGACTCAGCAACCGAGATCCGGCGAGACGGAATATTTCTGGTACCGTGAGCAGCCTCCCGGCAAGTACATCGATTCCCAGCGCGGCAGGAAGGCTTTCGCCTACGCGGACGGCAAGGTGTTCCTGTCTACTGACAACGGCCACACCTGGCAGCACAGTGCGGAATTCCCCGACGCCTCTAAGATCACCTTCAGCCATATCATGAAGAACGGCAACATCCTCTTCGCCACCGGGTCGAAGCTCTACCTGAGCACGGACAACCTGAAGGGCTATCGTGAGGTGATTGTCAAGACTCCCGATGGCGCGGACTACATCCCGCACACGCCCAAGAACCCGGAACTCCCCGGCTGGTATTTCCACACGCTCCCTGGAGTAGTTTCCTGGGAAGTCAACGGAAAAGAGATGATGGTCTGGGGCAACTACTGCAATGTTCTGGGCGGCGCGACGCCGGTGAACATTTACTACTCCACCGACAGCGGCCGTACCGTCAAAATCGCGTACAGCTTTGGACAGAACCCGTTTTTCTCCGACACCGGCGCACCCGGCGGAGGTAAGGGCGGCGCGCTTATCGGGAATCCCGACAACAAGACCATCGCCCGCCACGTGCACACGGTCGCCTATAACCCGGTCGAGAACGCCTTTTATGCCACCACCGGCGACGGCACTCGCGGATTCGGACATGAATGCCATTGGCTGCGGGGAACTTACGACGCCAGGCGGGACCGCTGGAACTGGGACGTCATCATCTCCGACGTCTCAAACTCACGCTACAAATGTGGCGGGATCAACTTCGTGGACGGCAAGCTTTACTGGATCAGCGACTCCAACGGTCCGCCGCCATACGACCGGGGAATTTTCGTCTGTGACCCGAAAGATATCCGAAACCCCGAGAAGCACACCCGTCTTTTCAACCCGGAAGTCGAATCCGCCTGCATGATCATTCAGGACGGCACCTTTCTGGCCACGCACTGCGCTCCGGCTTCACCCCTGAACACCGGCTTCATCGTGTCCAACGACATGGGAAAAACCTGGGCACAGCCCGACCTGAAAGAGTTCGGAAAACGGTCGCCGGTCCGGCTCCATGAGAAGAACGACGAAGGCTGGTTCCGTGTGGACCTGCGGTCCGGCTGGATCCAGCACGCCGAAGTTCTCTTCATCAAGCCCAAGCCGACGCGCCGGAAGGCGTAATCAGAGTTGGAGCGCCGGATAGCGTTCCCTCATCCAATCGACAAAACGGGCGGGCGCGGACATCGTGGAAAGACGTCCCTGGCGTACCAGCGCCCAATCGGAAAACAGGCCGGATTCTTTGATCTCAACCAGAGTCGTCGGAGGATCGAGAGACGTTACAAACCTAAGGTCGACGACGCTCAGCTTGGGGTTCCGCGGATCCTCACGAGGCTTCGAGACCACCTCCGCTAACCCCACCACTGCCGCCTTTCCGCCGCTGTGGTAGATAAACACGCGGTCGCCAGGCTTCATATCTCTAATAGCTTTTAGCGCCTGAGGATTGCGAACCCCATCCCAAACCGTCTGCCGCTCCCGCTCGAGGTCGGCGAGGGAGTAGGTCTCGGGATCTGTTTTGGCCAGAAAATACTGCGATTCCACCGGCGTCACCACCTGTTCCAGTACTAGAAACGAACAGATTCTTGATGATAGCGCATCCTCAAACCCGGTCTCAGGAGGACCGGTTGGTGTAAAATGGCTGCTAGTGCCGTATTCCGGGATGTTAGAGAAAGGGCGATCCCACACGGCGCCAAGTTCCGTCGAGGCCACATCACGATGAAGAAGTCTTTTGCCTGCCTGCTTCTATTCACGATATCCGCTGTACAGGCGCCCGCACAACAGCCGTCCGGCGGCGAAGAGCAGAAACAGCGGAGCGAAGATGCGAGCGAGGTAAAAGAGGAAACCACCGGCGTGAAGCCTACCGCCGAGCAACTTGCAAGTGGACCGAATGCTCCCGTCGATCCCAAGTCTTTTCAACTTGGTCCGGAGGATGTCCTGATGGTGCGGGTCTGGAACCAGCCGCAGATCTCCGGGATCGTCTCGGTCCGGCCTGACGGTAAAATCGGGCTTCCTCTTATAGGCGAGATCGAAGCGAAAGGCACCACACCCCACGACTTGACACAGAGGATCACCCAAGCGCTTTCCACCTATTACAAAGATCCGCTGGTAATGGTCACCGTGCAAGCTGTCCGCAGCAGGAAGTATTACGTCACCGGCCAGATCGCGAAAGGCGGCATGTTCCCGCTGGTTACGCCTACCACTGTGCTCCAGGCCCTCAGTATCGCCGGGGGGCCGTCGGAATGGGCAGATCTCAAAAAGATCACCATCCTGAGAAACGGTAAGGTATTGAAATTCAATTACAAAGATGCGATTAAAGGCAAAAACCTCGATCAGAACATCCTGCTCGAGAGCGGCGACCACATCATTGTTCCCTGAAGTTCATGCAGCAATCAGGCGAAAGCAGGCATTGAGGGTTCATGCAACCACAGGCGGTTGAATCGAATTATACGGATATCGTACGCCGGAGTCTGGACATTGAGGATTACATCCAGATCGCCCGCCGGTACAAGGCGTGGATTATCGGTCCGATGTTCGCGGGCCTGGTGATCGGTGTTGTTGTGGCGTTTCTTTTACCCAACCGGTACGTGTCGAATGCTATCATTCGAGTGCTTCCGCCGCCGGTACCGGAAAAGTACGTCCCGCCAAACGTGACGTCGGCTATTTCCGACCGGTTTACGGAGATGGCTCAGTCCGTCACCAGCCGAAGCACGCTTGCCACGCTGGTGACCACTTACGACCTTTACCCGCAAAAGCGTAAGCGCATGCCGGTGGAAGATATCGTCGAGGGAATGACGAAGGACCTCGAGATCCGTCCGTTTCAGCCGTTAGGCCAGCAGGGCCGGCGTTACGAGGGTGCTGCCGCGTTCCGGATCGCTTTCACGTATGAGAATCGTTTCCTGGCGCAGAAAGTGGTGACGGATGTTGTCGGCAGGATCATCAACGAGCACTTGCGAATGCGGGCGAGCCAGTCCACCATGACGACGACATTCCTTCGCGAGCAGTGGGAGCAGGCCCGGAAGGAACTGGACGAGTTGGAGAAGAAGGTTACAAATTTCCGCGTGGCCAACCAGGGGCGCCTGCCGGAACAGGCCCAGTTTAATGCACAACAGATGGGATCGGCGCAGATGCGCCTGTCCAGTTTAAATTCCGCGATCTCCAGCGTCAACCAGGAGAAACTGGTGCTGGAAGCGCAGCTCCGGTCGTTCAAACAGGAGGCGGAAGCGTTGCGGCGGCCTCCGGTGGCTGCTGTTGCCGGGGGCGGCGAAGCCTTCGCCATCGCCAGAAATGAACGGATTGCGGAACTGGAAAAACGCATCGTCTCCATCGAGAGCGCGCTGAACACGATGCGGCAACAACTCACTGAAAACCATCCCGACATCAAAACCGCGCAGTCGACGCTCGCAAGTCTGAAGTCGCGGCGGGACGAGATGGTGGCTGAAGAAGAGAGCCGGCTTCAGAAACTCGCCGCGGAAGCCAAGGCCAATCCCGGCCGGCCTGCGGTTGTGGATCCCGCAACCATGTCGAAGATTCGCGCGACGGATGCCGCCATCGAGCAGGTGGAGGCGCAGATCAAAGCGCGGGATCTTCGCTTGCAGGAACTCAGCCAGGAAGTGCAGAACGTGGACCGCCGGATGGCTTTGTATCAGACGCGCATGGAAGCCACGCCCGTCGGCGAGCAGGAATATACGCAGTTGGTTCGCGAAGTGGCGCTCGCCAAGATCCGCTACGAGGATTTGACTCGCAAAAAAGAGCAGTCGGAAACCGCTACGGACCTGGAGAACAGAAACCAGGGCGAAACGATGGAGATCCTCGAGAGTGCATCACTGCCACAGACGCCTGTTTCACCGGATCGGCTCGCAGTGGTCGGGATTGCAACGGCGCTCGGCTGCGTGCTCGGCATTGCTTTGGCCGGAACGTGGGAGGTCAAGGACACATCGCTCAAAGGGCTGAAAGACGTGCGGGCCTATACAAACCTTCCGATCCTCGGAAGTGTACCCCTGCTCGAAAACGACGTGATTATTCGCCGCCGCAAGAGGATGGCGCTGCTGGCGTGGTCGACGGCGGTTTTGATTGGAATCGTCATTATGTCCACGTCGGTCTACTATCATTACGCTACTGGGGTTTGAAGGAGACCAGCTACTAATATGAGCCGAGTTCATGATGCCCTACGCCGCGCGGAGGTCTCTTCTAGCGCTCCTGTCCAACCGCCCGTCCTCGAGACTCCAGGGCAGGTGTCGGCGGTAACTCCGGTAGTTCCGACCGGTTCCATCCTGGACAATATCAAGGAAATCCCCTTCCACCCCGCGCCGGAGGCCCACCTGCTGAATACCACGCAACCGCACGAGCCGCCCAGCGAGGAGTTCCGCACGCTTCGAACCAAGCTGAACCACATCCAGACGCTACAGCCCATCCACTCGGTCGTGGTGACCAGCCCTTCGCCGGCGGAAGGCAAGTCTTTCGCCGCAGCCAACCTCGCATTGGCGGAATCACATCTTGAAGGAAACCGGACCTTGCTGGCTGACTTTGATTT
>DASTMK010000179.1:0-2013 GCA_035714225.1 Bryobacteraceae bacterium
CATCGCCAATAGCGGCAGCCACTTGCGCCGCCGCACCGGCATCGATATCCGCGATGGCTACTCGCGCTCCCGCCTTCGCGAGCCTGCGTGCGATTGCTTCTCCAATACCCGTAGCCGCGCCTGTCACGACGGCGGTCTGTCCACTGAGATCGAAGTATGCCATGGAGAAACGTGGATACGCTGTGCCCGCTACTCTTCCCGTACGACGTTGACCGTGATATCCATGGTCACATCGCGGTGGAGCCGCACCGGAACCTTGTGCTCGCCCAGTTGCTTGATCGGCTCATCCAGATGAATCTTCCGGCGGTCGATGGTGAAGTTCTGTTTCTCGAGCCCTTCGGCAATGTCCTTTGCCGTGACGGAGCCGAACAACTGATCCTGTTCGCCAGCCTTCTGCAAAATGGTGACCGTGACCGCAGCGAGCATTTTCGCCAGGTCCTGCGCTTCAGAGACTTCTTTGGCTTCGCGGCGTAAATGGGCCTGCCGCTCCTGTTCAACAATCTTCTTATTCGCCGCCGTAGCTTCAACGGCAAGGCGTTTGGGCAACAGGTAATTCCGGGCGTAGCCCGCCGCCACCTTGACGACCTGGCCGCGCCCGCCGAGCTTTTCGATATCTTCCCGCAGAATGACTTCCATCGTATTTCCTCCGGCCCTAAACGGCAGACGCGAACGGAAGCAGGGCAATGTTTCGCGCCTGCTTAATCGCCTCGCTAAGCCGCCTTTGATGCGGCGTACAGACGCCGGAAATCCGGCGGGGCGTGATCTTTCCCCGTTCGGAGATGAACGCGGAAAGCATTCTGACGTCTTTGTAATTGATATCGTCGATCTTTTCCACGCAGAACCGGCAGACCTTCTTACGCCGGAAGTACTGCTTCTTTCCCGTGACGATCGCCTTGTCCCCGCCGGTGGGCCGCTGAGAGGCCGCAATTGGCCTTCCGCCCCCGCTTCTCGGTTGTTCCGCCATGCTATGCCTCCTTCTCCTCAGTCTCCGGTGCGCTTGCCATCACTTGTTCCGCTGTCGGCATAGTCGGCGCGCTCTGCGGCTGGGCAGGCTTGCGCTGCGCCCTCTTTTCGCGGCTCTTCTTGCGCTTTTCAATGCGTTTCAGCTTTTCGTCGATCCGGACGGTCAAAAACTTCAGCACCAGATCGGAAACGCGCATACGCCGTTCGAGTTCCTTGACGGCATTCGGCGTGGCCGTGAACTGCAACAGGATGTACAATCCATCCGTCTGTTTTTGTACACGGTAGGCGAGCCGGCGAACACCCCATTTTTCGGTCTTCTGCACTTCGCCGCCATCGGCCGTAATCACCTGCGTGAACTGCTGGATCAGCGGATCCACTTCTTCGTCCGTGGCATTTGGCCGGACGATGAACAACTCCTCGTAAATTCTCATCCTTGTTCTCAGGAACCTTGGGCGCGACGATTGAATTTCGTCATGGACTTTTCGACGCCTTCGGCGATTATGGATTCCACTGCTTGAGCAGCATGGTCAAGCAATTCGTCCAGTTCCTTTCTCCGCTCTTTCCGCAGGGGAGAGAGCAAAAACTGCACATTATCCGCGGTAGGATGGCCAGGATCCACACCCAGCCGAAGCCGGGCAAAATCGCTGGTTCCCAGGCTTCTTATCAACGACTCGACGCCGTGATGCCCACCCGCGGAACCTCCGGGGCGGATTCGCATGCCGCCCCAGGGTAGATCAAGATCGTCATAAACAACCACAAGATCGCCGGCCCCCAACGACAACCTCGCGAGCAGCGGTTTCACCGACGAGCCGCTGAGATTCATGAACGTCTGCGGCTTGGCGAGCACCACCGGTGTATCCGCTATCCTGCCCTGGCCCACCAGGGCCATACTTTCTTTTCGCGAAATCCGAATCGTATTCCGGTCTGCGATCCTGTCGACCACCAGAAAACCCAGGTTGTGCGGAGTGAATTCGTACTCCGGACCGGGATTTCCCAACCCGACAACAACGACCGGTGACTTGTCCATTTACTCCCCGATCGTCCATCGTA
>DASTMK010000180.1:0-9419 GCA_035714225.1 Bryobacteraceae bacterium
AGTGTAACGACGTTGATGGTGCCGCCCAGCGAATCGCTTCCGTATTGCGCCCCAGTCGGCCCCAGCAACGCCTCCAGGCGCTGGGCCTGGCTCGGTTCAACGAACGCCAGGTACTGGTTTGGCCCGGAGCGGAATGTCGAGTTGTTGAACCGGATACCGTCCACCAGGTTCAGCACATGATAACCGGTGAAGCCGCGCAGGAAGGGAGACACCTGCGCATAAGTGGTCTGTTGAACGAGTATTCCTGGCTCGTGCTCCAGCACATTGCCGATTGTGGGAAGAGGCCTCGACTGCAACGCTTCAGAATCTTTTACGATCGCGACGTAAGAGGAAGAAGTCGTTTCATCCACGGCGCCGCGCGTCGACGATACCGTCACGCGTGTATAGACCGACTCCGGTTCGAGCGTGATGGTGGTTTCGCGTGTGACCGCCGTGTTGACGGCAAGTTCACGGGCGGCGAAACCAGCAGCCGTCACGCGCACCTGGTAGACCCCGGACGGAATACCGTGCCAGACGAAGTGCCCCTCCGCATTCGTGCGCGAGATAGCCAGAACCGCCCCCGCCGAGTTCTTCAGTTCCAGTTTCACGTCCGCAACGGCCGCGCCGGAAGAGTCCGTAACCATCCCCGAGAAGCCGGGATGCTGTTCGCCCGAAAGCAGCGGCGTCAAGGTCAAAAAAACGAGACACAAAAGAGCAGGAAGAGGATTCCAGGACATATTAGCGATAATTTAGCAGCATACGTTCAATATCCGTTTAAAAACACGTTTCAAAAAGTTACCATGAAATACGGAGCACCACCTTCAAGGAGGTACACATGTCTGAGAGCGTTTCCAGGCGGAGATTTCTCGGAGCAGCGGCAAGTTCGGCGGCGCTGCCCGTCACGGCACAATCGTACAGCCGCATCGTTGGCGCCAACGATCGCATCCAGATCGGGCAGATAGGCTGCGGGCACAGAGCGGTGGGGCACTGGCGCATGCTGAAACTTTCCGCCGCAACCGATCCGAATTTTGACCTCCGGAGTGTGTGCGATATCTGGTCCGTGAATCGCGAGAAAGCTGCGAATCACGTGGCGGAAATGTTCGGGAAGCGGCCCAGGACCTACAAGTATTCCGAGGAGATGCTGGCAGACCCGGAACTGGACGCGGTGATGATCGCCACGGGTGACCATCAGCACGCGCGAATTCTTGCCGAGGTGGTGCGGGCGGGGAAGGATTGCTACTGCGAGAAGCCGATGGCCAACACGCTCGAAGATGCCAAACTGGCGCGCGATACGGTCCTTCGAAGCAAACAGGTGGTCCAGATGGGGTCGCAATGGCTCAGCGATCCGTATCAACATAAAGTCCGCGAAATCGTCCGCAGCGGGAAACTGGGAAAAATCGTCGCCATCGACCAGAGCTGGAACTTCAACGGGCCGCGCTGGCATGTGCCGTCGGATTCGAACGTAGCAGCCATTCGCGAGCAGGATACGGATTGGAAAAGGTGGCTGCTCGGACGCCGGTCGCGTCCGTTTGACCCGCGTGCGTATTTCGAATTCCGCATCTTCAAAGATTTCTCCGGCGGCATTACGGACCAATGGTACAGTCATGGCTCCGGGCTGGTTCACTTCTATCTCGACACGTTCATCCCCGACGACACTGTCTCGAACGGCGGCATTTTCGCCTGGCATGATGTTCGCGAGAATCCCGACACGTTCCAGTGTGTGTCCACGTTCCAGGAAAAGCAGGTGCTTTATACATACAGCACCACGTTTGGAAACGGCTACGGAGATCACACCATCATCCGCGGAACGCGCGGCACGCTGTATTCTCCCGGCGGCGAGGGGAGCCCCCAATGGTGGTACACACCGGAATCGAGAAGCGCCTGGCGCACGAATGTTGTATTCAACAATCCGTCCCGGTCGAAACCCGAACCGGTGCGGGTGGCGGAGGAAACGGAACTGGCGCCCGTGAATCAATCGGACGATTTGAAGTACCACACCGACGACTGGTTCCGCTGCATGCGAAACCGTAAAACGCCGAACGGTAGCATCGAGACCGGGTTCGCGCACTCCGTAGCGGTCATCATGGCTACCCGCAGCTACCGGGAAGGCAGGAAGATGTACTGGGACCGGACGAGGGAGCAAATCGTCGACCGTCCCGTGTCCGGTTGAACCGCCCGCATTTCGTTTCGATGGCCGGTCAGGACTTATTCGCCGTACACCCGTGAACGCCTCGGAAACCAAGCTCGTCGCAGCCTCGGCGATTTTTCTCGGCACGTATGCCGTGCTGGCGCTGGGGCGATTGCCCGGTTTGCGTATAGACCGTACTGGTGCGGCGATCATTGGCGCAAGCTTGATGCTCGCCTTTGGGGTGTTGACCGTAGAGGAGGCTTACGCCGCCATCGATTACAAGACCATCGTCCTTCTCTTTGGGATGATGATTGTGGTCGCGAACCTTCGCCTTTCAGGTTTTTTCACCTTTGCCGCGGCCGCGATTATTGAACATCTGCACCGCCCCATCGCGCTGTTGGGAGCGGTTGTCGCCGTCGCGGGTGTATTTTCCGCATTCTTCGTGAACGACACCATCTGCCTGGCGCTGACGCCGCTCATCGCCGGATTGACACGTGCCGCCGGATTGAATCCCGTGCCGTATCTGCTCGCGGTTGCCATGGCTTCGAATATTGGCAGCGTAGCCACCATCACGGGAAATCCACAAAATATGATGATCGGCGCGTTCTCGGGCATTCCTTACCGCGAGTTTTCCGCGGCGTTGGCGCCGGTCGCCATATTCGGGATGTTCATCTGTTTCGGTGCGATCGCGCTCTTATACCGCCGCGAGTTGGGAGCGCATGCCGCGGTGTGCCCATCGCGCAGGATCGTGCGCGTGAACCGCGTGATGATGTGGAAATCTCTCGTTGTGTCGGGCGGCATGATCTTGTTTTTCTTTCTGGGGTGGCCGGTTGCCCAGGTGGCGCTCATCGGCGGCGCGGTGCTGCTCATCACCCGCCGCGTGAAGCCTCAAAAGGTATACCATGAGATCGATTGGCCGCTGCTTGTGCTGTTCATAGGCCTGTTTATTGTTGTTGCCGGCATCGAAAAAGCCCTGGCTGCCGAAGGCTGGCTTCAACAAACGTCGCAGTTCCCTCTTTACAGGCAGGGTGTTCTCACCACGATCACGGCGATTCTTTCCAATCTTCTTGGCAATGTCCCGGCGGTGCTCGTCCTGCGCCCGGTGGTTGCGGAATTGCCAAACCCGCAGCATGCCTGGCTCATTGTCGCTATGGCATCTACTTTAGCCGGTAACCTCACGCTGCTCGGGTCCGTGGCTAACCTGATTGTTGTGGAACGCGCGCGGCGCGAAAACATCCACATATCCTTCCGGGATTACCTCAAGGCCGGCCTTCCGTTAGGGACTTTATCTCTTGCTGCCGGAATGCTGTTCCTTTGGGATTGATGAAGACGCTCTTACGCTGCCGGCAGCCGTCCCGTTCAAATACTCGTTAACCGTGGTCAGGAGATGTGCGGGATGAACGGGCTTGGAAATATACCCGTTCATACCGGCCTCCAGGCAGCGTTCGCGATCGCCGCTCATCGCGTGCGCCGTTGTGGCGAGGACCGGTAGATTGGCCCAACGAGGGTTGGCCCGGATTTGCCGCGTCGCTTCAAGGCCGTCCAGCACGGGCATCTGGACATCCATCAGCACCAGGGCGAATTCGTCCCGGTCCAGTGCCGCGATTGCCTGCTCGCCATCGCTGGCCACCACAACCTGGTATCCCGCGCGCCGCAGAGTGGCTGCGATGACCTTTTGATTGACGGGATTGTCTTCCACCAGCAGAATGCGCTTGCCGGCCGGATGTTCGGATACGCCGTCCATCTTCGAGGAATCTTCCGGTCCGGAACACGATGCACAGGCAGCGGGTTCCAGCGGTAGCGTCACCGTGAAGGTGCTGCCCATGCCGGGCTCGCTGTCGACACGGAGATCGCCGTGGTGCATATCGACGAGGCTGCGCACGATGGCCAGACCCAGTCCGGTACCCCCGAAACGGCGGCTGATGCTGCCGTCTACCTGAGTGAACTTATCGAAGATATGATCGATCTTGTCCCGGGGGATGCCCGGGCCCGTATCCATTACCCGCACTACGATGGAAGCCGCCGGCTCTATGAGAGGCTGGGAAACCGAAACGCTGCACTTCACCCATCCTTTCGACGTGAACTTGACGGCATTGCTCAATAGATTCGTGACAATCTGCCGGAAGCGGAGAGGATCCCCCCACACGAACCTGGGCATTTCCGGCGAGATCTCCAGGATGAAGTCCACTCCTTTCTGCCGGACGGCCATTGTGTGCGTCTTCGTGAGGATGCCGATCTCTTCCTGAATGTCAAAGGGGATCCGCTCCAGCGTCATGCGGCCGGCTTCGATTTTGGAGAGGTCCAGCAAATCATTCAATAGCCCGAGCAAAGAGAGGGCGCAGCGCTGCGCGGTTTCGAGTTGCTCGTGCTGCTCCGGCTCCAACTTGCTGTCGAGCACGATGCCAATCATCCCCAGGATGCCGCTCATCGGTGTGCGCAGCTCATGCGACATGTTGGCTAAAAACTCGCTTTTAGCCTGGCTGGCGGCGCATGCCCGCTCCATTGCGACCTCGAGAGCTTCCGTCCGTTCCCGTATTCTCCGTTCAAGATGTTCCTGGTGCTCACGGATTTGTTCCCGCGAGGCCAGCAGCGCTTCAATCATGCCATTGAAGCTGCGGCCCAGAAACTCGATTTCATCTCCGCTGCGGCTAAACTCGATAGTCTCCAGCCGGCCCTGCTCAACCGCTTTCATTCCTCGCTGCAAAATGGATAGAGGCCGTACCAGGATTCTTAACGTGAAACTCGCGAGTGCGGCCGCAACCAGGATGACCATCGAACAGAGCACGATCGTTCTGGGTAAATCGACAGTGCTTACATGGATATCGAGAGCAAGAAAGGTGGCGACGACCCAGGCCACGATCATTGCGGAGAACACAGCCACTTTCCGGGCGAGCGTCGGTGAATCGATGTGGCGCGGCCATCTCCCAGATGCGGAACGCAGTTCCTCCATATTCAACTTTTCGGCATCTCGCGATCTGTCGAAGATCAGGGGATTACACTAGTACCTCGGACTTTCCTTCTTATGCTGTTCGCTCGAACGAGCACACGCCGAAGCTAGAATAGGAATTCCAGGAATGGACATAACAGTTTCTCCCGTGAACTCCGTATCCGGCGTCATCCGAGTGCCGGGCGACAAATCGATATCTCATCGGTACGCCATGCTGGCGAGCATCGCCGAAGGAGCAAGCCGCATTGCAAACTATTCGAGCGGCGCAGACTGCCAATCCACGCTCACCTGCATTGAAGCCTTGGGAATCCGGGTGTCCCGCGAAAACGGAATCGTCCGTATCGAGGGTAAAGGGCTCGACGGTCTCCGGCAGCCGGAAGGCGATCTGGACGCCGGCAATTCGGGCTCGACCATACGAATGCTGTCCGGAATTCTCGCGGCCCAGCCGTTCACGACGCGCATTTCGGGAGACGATTCGCTTTGCCGCCGCCCCATGCAGCGGATTATGAAGCCACTTCTGCAGATGGGTGCGCGGATCGAAGCGCGGGACCTGCAATTTCCGCCGCTGGCAATCGAAGGCGCGCGGCTCCAGCCCATCGAGTACCACCTGCCGGTAGCCAGTGCTCAAGTGAAGACTTGCGTTCTGTTCGCCGGGCTATTCGCCGATGGCCGCACGGCCGTGTACGAGCCGGCACAAACCCGCGACCACACGGAACTGGCGCTCGAAGCGTTCGGCGTGAAGGTGGAAAGAGGAAAAGGACTGGCGGCGGTCAAAGGAAGGGCGCGCCTGGTGGGCCGCGAACTGACAGTTCCGGGCGATCTCTCCTCGGCCGCCTTTTTCCTTGTAGCCGCACTCGCGTTGCCGCATTCGAGGTTGGTGATCGAAGGTGTTGGTCTGAATCCCACTCGCTCCGCCCTGCTCGATTTTCTGATGGGCTCCGGCGCCTCCATACGCGTTTTGAACCTGACGCAAACGGCAGGTGAAATTGTGGCGGATATCGTGGTGACCACGTCGGCTGTGCGGGGCGGCGTAATAGAAAAGGGCCTGACCGCCGCATTGATCGACGAGATACCGGTGCTCGCCGTTCTCGGCGCGGTTAGTGAAGAGGGCCTGACGGTGCGGGATGCGTCCGAATTGCGCGTGAAAGAGACGGATAGAATCGCGACCGTTGCGGAAAACTTGCGCCGCATGGGTATTGCGGTCGAAGTGTCTGAAGACGGATTTCAGGTTCCCGGACGCCAGAAATTCCAGGCGGCAGAGGTGGACTCGTTCGGCGACCACCGGATCGCCATGGCCTTTTCGGTGGCGGCATTACTGGCCGGCGGCGAATGCAAGGTACGTAATGCCGGCGCAGCCGCGGTGTCTTATCCCGAGTTTTTCGACACGCTCCGCAGCAT
This sequence comes from Bryobacteraceae bacterium, assembly GCA_035714225.1. Classification (GTDB taxonomy): domain Bacteria; phylum Acidobacteriota; class Terriglobia; order Bryobacterales; family Bryobacteraceae; genus CAADGY01. Next base: position 6,453 of record DASTMK010000180.1, read on the forward strand.
CAGCACTGGAGACAAGTAAATTTTCGATTTTATCGTGTTAACTTGCCCCTAATAACCCGGTATTTAAACTGCCCCGCCGATTTTATGCCCTTGACGTGCGGAAGCCGCCGTACATATCATCAATAAAACCAACTCTTAAGTAGCACAGACTTGGTTTCATGGGGGCAACTGAATGAATTCCTTGCGTCTGATGCCGGTTTTCAACCGGCCAATTCCACTGTTGTTGTGCCTGCTATTGGCGTGCTTGCCGGCCGCGGCACAATATACGACGGCGAGTTTCAGCGGCATCGTCATTGACCCGAGCGGGGCGACGCTGCCCGACAGCAAAGTAACGGTACGAAACGTGGACACGGGGCTTACGCAGACCGTGACGACCGATACCACGGGATCTTTTCTGTTCTCGCGCCTTCCGGTCGGCAACTACGAACTGAGAGTGGAGCGCGAGGGCTTTTCCGCCTATGTGCAAACCGGCATCACGCTGACGGTGAACCAGGCGGCGACACAAACGGTCACCATGCGGGTGGGGCAATTGACGGAAAGTGTGACGGTAGAGGCGAATGCCGATCTTGTCGTCACGCAGACCGGTACGGTCAGCCAGCTTGTAGACCAGAAGCGCGTAGTCGAGTTGCCGCTGAATGGCCGTATGGCTCAAACGCTGGTGTTCGTCTCGGCCGGCACGGTAGACCTCGGCCGCAACGGCTGCCGCATTTGCGGGCACGGCGGCGTCTATCCAGGCGAGCAGACAGCGGGGGTCAATGGCGCCGGCATGGCTCAAGTGAACTATCAATTGGACGGAGCGGGCCACAACGACACTTACTTGAACGTCAATGTGCCGTTTCCGAATCCCGACGCCGTACAGGAGTTCAACCTTCAGGCGAGCAACTTCACCGCCGAATACGGCAACGCCGCCGGTGGTGTAGTGAACATCGTCACCCGTTCCGGAACCAATGACATTCACGGAACGCTCTTCGAGTTTCTGCGGAACGGGAAATTAAACGCGCGAAATTTCTTCGCACCCACGCAGGACACGCTAAAGAGAAACCAGTTTGGCGGCAGCGTTGGCGGGCCGATCGTCAAAGATAAACTCTTCTATTTCGGAACGTATCAGGGAACGCGCGTGCGAACCGCACCCGCCGGACGCGTGGCGTTTGTGCCGACGGAGGCCGAGCGGCGGGGCGATTTCTCCTCCCTTTCCCAGCAGATCGTCGACCCGGTTACAAGGGAGCCGTTTCCGAACAACCAGATTCCCGCGAGCCGCATCAGCCCGGTGGCAAATTACTTCCTTCGCTACATCCCTCTTCCGAACCGCGGTGGGCGGGAGTTGAATTTTGTCGGCACGCAATCGATTGAAACCGAGAACCAGTTCATGGTGAAGGTGGACTACAACCTGAGCAAACACCAGATCAGCGGGCGGTATTTCTTCACGGATTTCGACAAGCCGGCCGTCATTCCGGAAGACAACGTGCTCGCTGCCAGTAGTGCCGGCAATGCCGTCCGGGTGCAGAATATCTCGCTGAACCATACGTACACGGCGACGCCGACATTGCTTATCAACAGCACGTTCGGCCTGAACCGGCAGCGCGGCGGGTCCTTATCGAGCGCGCCGTTCGGATTTCCGGATGCCGGGGTGAGAATCGCGTCTGCCGGCATGTCGGAGCTGAAAGCGCCGCCCGAGCTTGCCCTTTCGGTTACGGGCGCATTTTCGATCGGCACCAATCACCTGGGCGATTTCGACCGGGGCGATTTCACGATCCGTGAAAACGTGACCAAGATCCACGGGTCGCATGAGTTTCACTTTGGCGGCGAAGCGGTGCGGCTGACCAACAATATCATCAACACATTCCGCATGGACGGCAACTTCAGCTTCAACGGCCAGTTGTCGGGTGACGGACTGGCCGACTTCATGACCGGGCGATCTTCGACGTTCATCCAGGGCGGCGGCGAATTCAAAAACCTGAAGGGTACGCGCTGGAGCCTGTTCGCGCAGGACAACTGGCGTGCGACCCAGAAACTGACGCTGAATTTGGGGGTGCGGTGGGATCCGTACTTCCCCTATTACGACCGTTCCGGGCGCGTGGTCTGCTTTCAACCCGGGGTGAGGTCGCAGCGATATCCCAATGCCCCGGTAGGCATGATTTACGGCGGCGACAATCACGACGAGACATGTCCTGTGGGCGGTTCCGATGCGAATGTCTGGAACCTTTCGCCCCGGCTGGGATTTGCCTACAGGCTCACCGGCGACGGCAAAACCAGTCTGCGCGGCGGTTTTGGTTACTTCTATACACCGATTCAAGCCAGCGCGTTCAACCCGTTCACCAATATCGCTCCGTTTGCCCCGGGCTTCTCGTTTGATGCGGTAGATTTTCAGGACCCGTTCGGCAGCGTGGGCGTGGCGAACCCGTTTCCGGAGCAGTACGGACCGCGAGTGCCCGGGCCGGAAGTGCAGTTCACGGTGCCCACGGAGATTCGCGCCACCTTCGCGAAAGATTTCCGCACGCCGCTGCTGACAAGCTGGAACCTGACGCTGGAGCGGCAAGTGGGTAACGATTGGGTGTTCCGCGGCGCTTATATCGGCAACAAAGGCACCTATTTCTTTGGAGCGGCGGAGAGCTCGCGGGAGATCAATCCGGCGATCTACATCCCTGGACAATCGACGAACGCGAACACGCAGGCCCGGCGTCTCTACCAGGATTTCAGCCGGATCGGTCTCTACGAATCGAGCAACAACACCAATTACCATTCCCTGCAGATCAATGCGGAGAAGCGTTTCTCGATGGGGCTCTCGGTGCTGGCGAACTACACCTGGTCGAAGAAGATGGACGACTACCGGTGGACCACGCCCGATAACCGGCGCTTCGACTATGGCCTGTCGAGCGAGGATATTCCGCACAACTTCAAGTTTTCCAATGTCTGGCAGGTACCGCAGACCGCAGCGCACGGCGTGCTCGGAAAGATCTTGAACGGTTG
>DASTMK010000181.1:0-13008 GCA_035714225.1 Bryobacteraceae bacterium
ACCCGGAATGGCGTCCACCACGCCTACATATCCGAACTTTTTGGAGAGGACAAGCCCCACCTCGCCCTTCTGGGTATCCTTGGACTTCTGATATTGCTTGTACTGCTCGGGACTGAGATAGCTGGCGTAGGGATCGACACTTTCCAGGAGACCGTTCAGCGCCCCAACCGTTACGTTCTTCATATCCGGCTCTTCCACGTAGTCGCTCTTAATGCGCGACAAAACCTCTGAGTAGACGGCCAGATGACGGTAGGTATCTTCGGGGGTGGTTGCGCTGCGGCCGGCGACGGCTCCCCAAAGGAGCAACGTCACCAGACACGTCGATGACGTCATCACTACAAACTTGATACGGCTGTTCATAAACGGTGAGCCTTGTCAGGTGGAACTTGCTGCACCCATTATAACAGACACTTCAAATCGCTAAAGTGCAACACAATCCTTATAAAGCCCGTTAGTACAGCCGTAACTATAACTTACGTTGGGTGGCTGGACCGCGGCGCCGCGCGCGGATCGAAGTAAAATCAGCCCGTGCCGAGGTCAGGTTCGTTCGGTCCCGATTCGAGAAACCAACTGCGACACCTGTTGTGCTTCGGCGGCCCAGGCCGAACCGCCATCGGCCCCGCCCGCGTTTTCAGCCAGGTGCAGCAAGCTGGACTGGAATCGCATTTCGTTAATCATTGAGTCTTCACGCGATTCGTTCATAGCAGCTCTATCGGACATTTCAGGAGAATCTTTAGCGCTCTTTGACAGCATACGCTTGAACCTGCCGTGGCTGCACATAGCACAGGAGCCCCATTGAAGGTCTCTGGCCGATTCGACGCCGCACGATACCGATGGCGATTCCGAATGGCACCGGCAGGAGCAGCATGATCCAGCCCAGCGCCGTCTCGGGGGCACGGAGTTGGATGGGGCCAGCGTCGAAAATTCGCACGCCGTTGAACATGTCACGCAGAGGGCTCGCCCCGCTCATTCGCACGGGAGGGCCGCGTTTGGCGTTGTGCGAAGTGAGGTTCGCGGTGGCAGGCGTTGCCGTTCTTTGGAGTGCGATCTCATACCGTTGCACGTCCTTGGCATCCATGCCGCCGGTCTCACGAGCCACTTGCGCAACATGCCGGATCAGCTTCCGATTCCCACAGGCATTCGCGTAACAGCTCACCCCACTCTCATTCACGGATTTGATGTACGCGGAGACGAGCGAGCGCCTGTCTTCCGCGCTATACCGGTACACGCCCTGGCGATCGATCTCGATTAGTCGGGCCGCGACCATCTGGCGCGCATGGGGATTACTCTCGCGGAACCACTTCTCCAGCCCCAGGTTCCGCTTGTCGCGAATGTAGGTGTCCAAAAGTTGCTGCCACACTTCCGGATCCACTTGCTCCGGCGCCGTGGCGCGGAAGCCGTAAAGATGCTCGATCTCCTTGGAGATCTGCTGCGCCCCGGCATAGCCGGCGGATTTCATGCCCTCAATCCACTTCTCGTTCTCCAGGCGCGTGGCGAGTTCTCTCCGGACGAAGTGATTCGCCTCGTCGTATCGTTCGCTTCCAGCCTTGCGCGCGTTGGCGATGAGAAATTCGGGAACGCGTCCGGAAGCGGCCCTGGTCGCGGCATTCAGGCCCCCGGCGAACTGGTAGGTTTCATCGTTGTCCAGCAATCCGTACAAGTTGGACGAACGCCCGTGGACGACCACTTCATTTCGCTTGAGCTGCTGCTTCAGCGCCCCCGGCACGGCTTCGCCATTGAGTCCGGCGCCGTAAGCGTAGTTCATGTTCCTCAAATAGAGGTTGGCCGCGGCATGCGAGTCGCCGGCGTCGCGCGAGAACTCCATCATGCCTGCCATTCCGACTCCGAATACCCCCGGCTGTGGTCCGAACAAGCGCGCCCGTGCGGCTTGCCGCGCCTTTACTGGATCGATGCCGGCAGCAATCAAGTCGTTCTCCACAGCTACTGTGTGCGCCTGTACCGCGTTGTCTTCCGGCGCCTCTCGCACCAGCCGCACGGCCTTGTCCAGCAGAGGAAGCTTCTCGGGCATCCCATCGCGATAGAGTCCGGACATCGTCAGCACGACATCGACTCGTGGCCGTTCGAGTTCCTTCGGCGGAATCAACTCGACATCGGCGACCTGGCCTCGTCCGTTCCACACCGGCCGGACACCCAGCAGGGCCAATGCCTGTGCCTCCTGCAGTCCTTGTGTTCGCCCGCTTTCGCCATACCAGAGCACAAACGACACACGCTTGGGCAGGTGCCCATGCTTCTGCCGGTACTGACGGACGAGTTCTCCCGCCATGCGCTGGCCTGCAGCCCATGCCGCCTTGGACGGGAATCCTCTCGGATCCTGGTCGTGCAGATTTCTCCCCGTCGGCAAGGCTCCAGGCGCGCGCAGCGGATCGCCGGATACACCACTTGCTACGAACCGGCCGTTCAGCACGTCCACCAGGCTCTGCAGTTCCGCTTCGGGCGACTCACGCAGCCGCGCCAACCATTCGCACGCATCGTTGACAAGGTCCTTGTACAAGTCGTCGACGGGCTCCGGCGGCAATCCAGCTACCAGACTTTCCGCCCAGGCGGCGGCATGTTTCTCCACGCCGGCCTTTGTCCGCGCTGTCGCCGCACTTAGCAAGTAAGCGGTCACGGCTTCACGAATGACGTCCTTCGAGGGAAGCTTGCCGATTCCGTACAGCCCAAGAGGAATAGCCTGCTCCTCCATCTCGTGAAGATAGGAATCGAGGCGTTCCATCCGGATGGATTCCTCCATGTCATCAGTGAGCTTGAGTTGTGCATCCAACTTGAGCCGCTTGGCCTCCGTCCAGGCCTGGCGAGCGTGTTCAGATGCGACCACAGGCGCAGTTTCCCGATTCCGCTCGTAGTTCTCGATCAACCCCTTGAGTGCCCGATAGTCCGCGGGGACACCGGCGGACGCCAGCAAAGGTGTGAGATGGCTGATAATGACGGCGCTCGACCGGCGTTTGGCCTGTAGGAACTCGCCTCCTCCATCCACCAGGTAGTAATAGGCGTGTGGAAGATCGCCGGTCAACACGGCGCCGGGATCGCTCTCCTGTTGTGCAACGTCCTTGCCGGGCAGCCACTCCAGGGTGCCGTGACGGCCGAAATGAACGATGGCGTCGGCCTTCAGTTGGTGCTGGATCCAAAGGTACGCGGCGATATAGGAATGGGGCGGCGGGGTCTTCCGGTCATGAGTCTTCGCGTCCGCCTGCGCCAGTTCTCCCCGTAAGGGTTGAGGGAGGAGAAACAAGTTGCCGAGACGAATCCCCGGGATGACAAAATACGTCCTGTCCCCGGAGTGAACGGTCATCAGCCGGGACGCGCGCGGCGGGCCCCATGCCCGCATCACGTTCCGTTGAAACTCCTCAGGCAATTGCCGGAACCACTCCTCGTAGCGTGTCGCCGGGAGCAAGGTCACGTGGCTCTCTTTGAGCAGTTGATCCAACTCGCCGGGTGCGTATTCACCGATGTTGCGGCCACTCAGCAACAGCAGCTTTTTGAGCTTTTCCTCGTCCGGAAGCGCTCCGCTCACCCGATAGCCCTCGCGGCTCAGCCGCGATACGACGTTGTGCAGACTGGGGATCAGGTCAAGATAGCTGGCACCCAGCGTGCCTTTACCCGGCGGGTTGTTGAAGTAGACCAGCGCGATTGTCTTCTCGAAGTTCGTTTTGGTGCGCAGGTTGATCCAGCGCCGTGCCCGGGCCGCCGCCAGTTCGATCTGCGCGGTAATCGGCCGCAGACCGCCACCTTCGGATTGCGATGCCGTAGCGGCGATCAGGATCGGCTCGGTGATACCGGACTGCTCGGCATTGATCACTTGAATCCCCAGCCGCCCCGGAGGCAAACCACTCTCCGATTCCCGCCACTGCTTTTCCGGGACAGACGTGGTCATCAGATTCATGGCGTGCAGCCGGTGTTTTTCCAGGAACTGCGCGTTCTCCAGACTGGGCATCACCGGATCCACGAGCAGCATGAGTTCGACTGCCGCGTTGCCCCCTGGAGTAAGCAGCGATTCCACCGACTTCAAGGGCCATCCAAACGCCGGCACCGGAACGAGGCTGCGCCGTTCCAGCGCGGCCACCAGGGCATCGATATGTGCAGTCGCTCCATAGTTCAGCGCGGATTTGAAGAAGAGGATTCCCACTCTTGGACCGTCCGCCGCTTCGTGGTTGGCGCTTTTTCGCCAGGCCAGATATTCATCGAGCGTGGCGAAGTGCGCCGGCGCTCCGGGATAGTAGATTCCAGAGGGAGCGCTCGGCTTGATGGGTGGCACGGGGATCTCCGGCATTCCGCCCGCGGCGTTGTGCATGAGAACCAGAAACCCCAACAGGTTCTCCGGTCCTCCTGCAGACAGATATCGTGATGCTTCGGCAAGACGTGCGTCAGGCGGTATGCGCCAATTGGCCGTGATCAACGGAGCCATCGTGCCGCTGAAAGCCGCGCCGCGCCGGGCCATCTCGCGGACGGCATCCGTGCAGGCCGACATTTCGGCGGACCAGAATCCTCCCTCGACGTACACTGCCCTGGCTCGCTGGAGCGCCGCACACGAGACATTGGAGCCGGTCAGAATCAGCGACAGGCGTCCCGCTCCGTACCGGGCATGAAAAGCGTCGAGTGCCTTTTGAAACGCCCCCGGATAAGAAGTAATGACGGCCGCTTCAACCGGTTCGGCCGCCCGGCACGGCAGCGCCCCGGCGAGTGAACAAATCGTGAGAATCGCTATGGCGTGTCTCATGCATTTCTCTCCCGGCGGTTATTCCACGCTGCCCAGCTTGAACCGCAGGGAAACCTCGGCGCCGAAGGGAGAAGTGAGACGGTAAGCTGGGTCGACGTTCCCGGTCAGGTTGCGCAGCGTGCACCGTAGAGCGATCCGGCTGGTCAAATCCCTCTGAGTGTTGAAGCCGAACTGCTCGAAGCCGTCCATATAGACGCGCTGTCCGGAAGTGACGCCCCTATAAATGGGGCTTGTCATATTGCCAAACAGGCTGACCAGAAGACCATGACGAGGGGACGCCCAGGTTGCCCGCAGGCTGCCGCGATGACGGGGTGCATCTTCCAGCGTCGTCCACTCTTGAAGATTGAGCGTGTCCAGGTATTGATACGACCCTGTCAGTTCCAGTTGGCGATACGGCGCATACGATATGAGGTGCTGCCGCCACGGATACGTGCCTGGCCGACATTGCCATATAGGTAAACACTGGCCGCCCCCTCTCGTCCGATGAGACTCGTCTGAATCAGGTCCGTCATATCGTGATCGAACAGCCGGGCTTCAACGCGCGTCCTGGACCCGACTGTCGTCAGCGCACTCGCGGAATAGGACCATGACTTCTGCGGCCGGAGATTCGGATCTCCGAGAATTCGCACACGCCCTCCGCCATGGGTATGGAGAATATAGAGTTCGTTGAAATCCGGCGCGCGCATACCGCGAGTCACCGACGCGGAAAGCGACAGCCGCTGAAAGGGTTTCCACGCCAACGCTGCCTGTGGAGACAGCCGCCCACCAAAATTTGTGTCGTGGTCCGCGCGATAACCCGCCATCAATCGCAGTGAGCGGACCAGCGGGATCTCGGCGGTTGTCACCTGCGACCAGACGTCGGTCTCGGCACGGTTGCCTTCCGTGTTGATCCGGTCGCCGACCATGCTTTGGCGATTGAAGAACAAACCCGTTGAAAGGCGAAATCCGCGCGACCGCGCGAGCGACCACTCCACATCTCCACCGTTGGCTTCATTGTGCGTCGACTGAGGCCGCAGACTGAGAGGGTCCCGGTAAGCCAGATTCTCATCCGACCGGTAGTAGAGCTTGCGTCCGCGCACGGTCAACAGGCTGTCGCTCCCCAGCAGAAGACTGGCTCGCGGCAGGAATACCAGGCGCCGTTTCGGTCTTTCGAAATCATAGATTCCCGTGACGGTGCTGCCTTCGAAGCCCCAGAAGTTCTGATCGGTCCAGAGGAAGGTCAGGCCGGTATTTAACCTCTTCCACTGCGGCAGATACAAACTGCTGAACAGGTTTCGCATCCGGTTGGCGCTTTGTGTCTTCCCAAGGATGTCCGATTCGAGATCGTAGCCCAGGCTACGCTGCGCCGCTCCGGCCGCATAGATCGCGAAGCCGTCTTTCGCATAGCCGCCGTCTGCACGGAGCAACCCCGTATTGAACGAACCGTAGCCGGTTTCCACGGATGCGTGCGATCCCGTGCCGGCTCGCTTGGTGATCAGATTGATCGCACCACCCATGCCCTGCTGTCCGTACGTCATGGCGCTTGCACCGGTCTTGATCTCCACAGACTCGAACATGGAGGCGTCGAACTGGTTGAGATCAACATAGCCGCTCACTCTTCCCGTGAGCGGTTCGCCGTCCACCAGAATCTCTACATCCCGCGAAGCAAAGCCTTGCACGTTGGTGCTGCCGCCGCCCGACATGGTGCCTCCAGCGAAGGTGACGACCTCCGGTTGCTCCTGGAGTGCATCGGTCAACTGGCGCGCACCGATCTGCGTGATGGCGCCGGCATCCACCTGACGCACCGGAAGCGGCGCATCCAGGAGCGATTCCGGAAGACGCGATGCCGTCACCTCAATTTGACTGGCGACAGTCGAGAGCCGCAGAGCGAGACTCAAACGCTGTTCGCCCCTGGGTTCCACCGTAACGCTTGCCGCCGCCCCTTCCATCCCACTCCCAAAGGCCCTGACGACATACACGCCTGCGCCCGTATCGGCACACCACTCACCGTCTTCGCCCGTGACGCCGCGCAGGACTGCCGATGTCGCCAATGGTTCAACGCGAATGGCGGCGGCGTTGACCGGAAGCCCTTGCGGGTCTTTGACGGCGATACAAAGACGCTGGCTCCATGCAGGGGCCGGCAACAGCAGGAGCCCCAACACGATGATCTGAATGAAAAATGATTCCTTACGCATGTTCTTACTCCTTTCCGCCAGTGCAAATCATTTGCATATCAATCCGCTTAAGGCAGGACGTTGGCCCGCATTATCCAATCATGCCTTTGCGCGGAGATCTGATGCGTCAAACGCAATAATGCAATTGACTTGCATTATATGACTGTGACTGTAGTCACGCAATAGGCGATTTCGCGTTCCACACTGCTACATTGGTCTGGCACGACGAGCGAAATTCGCAAATGGGTTGCCGATGGCAAGGAGAATCCGGTCGAATGAGCACGTCGCCGAGGGGCTGGAACTACTGGGGCTTGAGGAATTGGTCGGGAGGGGTTTCGAGGTGGGTAAATTTCTTAGCAGTACTACAGTGCGGATGATTCAGAAGGTTTGTGCCGGGAGTTCAACCTTTTTCCTCAAGCCCTCGAACTTTTTTGCTTACGCTACGGGTAATGCAATCCCAAGACCAATCCGTAAGTTTAAGATTCAAAAGGAAACCGCGAGGAAGGGTTCTTTATCGCTCTGGAAAATTTGCACGGGCGGAACAGGGCGTCGTGCAATTCTGAAACAGCTTGTCTGCTCAGCGGGGGCCGGGGGCGAGCCGGATTGTCTGGCCGCGCCCCCGAGCCCGTTTCATTTGTTCTGTTGCGGATCGATTACCGGGATTGGAGACGGCCGGGTGGAGACTTCCCCGCGCACCGCATCTTCAATCAGGACATTGTTGATTTCGAGCGTTCTTCCGGTTGCCCGATCCATCTCCACCCGCGAACGCGCGTATTGGCTCATCGCCGTCACCTCGTTTGCCTTTGCCAGGGCCAGATCGCGCTGCGACTGGATGATTTGAAAGATGGTGGAAGCGCCCAGTGCATATTTTTTCTGCTCGGCGTCAAGCGTCTGCTCCTGCAGCACCCGGTTCTTCACCGCGGTCTGGTAGCGCGCCCGGGCCTGCTGGATTCCGATCAGAGCGTTCTGCACCTCCACTCGAATGGCATTCACCTGCTGCTGTTGGCGTAGCTCATTCTGCCGGAGGGTCAACTGGTTAGCGATCACGTCCGCCTGCGCCGAGCGGTTACGCAACGGAATGGTCATCTGCACGCCAAACGAATAGTCCGGGAAGTTGCGCCGGAACAACTGGCCGACAGCGGTGCCAAAACCGCCGCGGAAGAACGGATCGATGGCGTCCGGATCGCGAATAACCGGCGCTCCCCCGGTTTGGGAGGGAACCGGGATCGTATTCACCTGCCCGGCCAGGGCATTGTTCTGCAATTGGATGAAACCATCGAGGCGCGGAAGCAGCGCGTTCTTGGAAGCCCTCAGCCCGATGCGGGAGTTCTCGAGCTGAAACCGCGTTTCAGACAGTTCCGGACGCTTTTCCATCGCGGAGGCCACCAGGTCCTGTATCGGCTCGATCGCCTCGACATCGGGAATCCGAATGTGGTCCGTAGGAACGATGCGCGCCTCGGCAAGTAGCGGCCCAGCCACACCCACGCGGCTTAGCGCGTCCTTCAGAATCGTCTCCTGCTGCAGGACGTTGGTTTCGGCTACGGTCAGATCCTGTTGGCGGGCAGCTACTTCCGCTTCCGCCCGGATGATTTCGATCGGCGCAAGAGTTCCAATTTCCACTTGTTTCCGGTTATCCGACAACAGCTTCTCGGCCAACTTCAACGCCTGCTGCCGCACCGCTACATCTTCGTTGAATGCAACCAGGTCCCAGTAGAGGTTGATTACCGAGGCCACGGTGGCGATCAACTGGCGCCGGAACACCAGGTCCGACACCTGCACATTATTCTTCGCGATGTGGATGAACCGGGAGTTCAGCGCAAGTCCAAACCCCTGGAGCAGAGGCTGCGTCAGCGTGAGATTCAGGGCCGACGTTGTGTAAGGGTTGAAGTCGAAACGGCCCGAACTGGTGGACTGGTCTTGATTGGTCATGCCAAGGCTGACGCGAGTACCCGTCAGGAATCCTTGTGAAAGCTCGAAATTGAAGTTCTTGTTGGTCGACACGACGTTGTTGGCGCCCACCAGGAACGAGTTCACCTGCGGTTGGGTGCGGTGGCCCCAACTGATGGTGCTGGTAAAGGAAGGATCCAGGCTTGGCACTCCTCCAGTCGTTCCGCTTCCGCCGATTCCGCCACTGCCGCCCACACCCCCCTGGGCCAGTGAGGCGCCAGTCAAATCCGCGCCGCGGGTCCCGCTGCCCGTCGCACTCGAAGCTCCCTGCGACACCGTCGTCGAGACCCCGCGGATGCTGCCGCCGGCTTGCGCGCGCCGCAAATCGGTCTCGGCCAACCGTGGACCGTACCGGGCGACTTCAATGTCCAGACTGTTTTCAATGGCCAGCGCGATGGCGTCCTGTAGCGATAGATAAATCCTGCCCGCACGGATCAGCGCATCCAGCCGGCTGGAGTTCGCCAGATTGATCGGCGGAATTTCTTTTCCCCGGTAGGGATCCGTGAGGCTGGAATGCCATGCGCCTCCCTCGTCCAGGACGGAACCGTTCGCCCGCGGTTGCTGGGCGGCGGTCCATGGCGCCATCAGCAAAAACGCACAGGCGATACTCAGGCACTTCTTAACGCAGTTCATGGTATCGATACCTCGATAGACTCAAGTGGAACCTGTAAAACTCTATGACGGAATGACGAGCCGGTCTGTTCCTTGATACGTACATCGTAGCAAGCGCGAGAGAGAGAAAAATCTTCCATCGCGGTATATTGGGGTCTTGTGATCCCCACCAGCGAGGTTCTCGAACTCTTTAAGCAAACCGGAGCTTACCTGAAAGGGCATTTCCGCCTGACCAGCGGGCTTCATAGTCCCGAGTACATGCAATGTGCGCTGGTGCTCCAATACCCGGAATACGCGGAACGGCTTGGACGCGAACTCGCGCGCACATTGCGCAGCCTTGTGGGAGAATCCGCCATAGACGTAGTGGCCTCGCCGGCGATCGGGGGGCTCATCATCGGCCACGAGGTTGCCCGCGCCCTGGGTGCACGCCATATCTTCGCCGAACGCGATGCCAGTGGGCGCATGATCCTGCGCCGTGGACTCTCGGCCGCCTCCGGTGAGCGCGCGGTTGTCGTCGAGGACGTTATCACGACGGGTGGCAGTTCGCGGGAGGTCATCCAGCTCCTGCGCGAATCCGGCGCCAACGTGGTGGCGGCCGCTTCCATCGTCGACCGCAGCGGCGGCCGCGCAAACCTGGAGGCGCCCCACACGGCGCTCGCTACGCTCGGCGTCACCAGCTATCCGCCCGGTGAGTGCCCGCTGTGCCGGCAAGGTCTCCCGGTCGAAAAGCCCGGATCGAGACCCGTTTCATCCCAATGAGGCGCATCCGCCTTACACTCTCCTACGATGGAACGGGGTTTTACGGGTGGCAGAAGCAGCCCGGACTCGCCACCATCCAGGGAACGCTCGAACAGGCGGTGAGTGAAATAGAAGGCGCGCCGGTGCACGTTGCCGGCTCGGGACGCACGGATGCCGGCGTACACGCCGTGGCACAAGTGGCGGCTATCAGCATTGAAAACCCCATTCCCTTACCGAACCTGAAGAAGGCGCTCAACCGTCTGCTGCCGTGCGGCATACGCGTAACTGCCGTGGACGATGTTCCGCCCGATTTTCATCCCCGCTACCATGCGTTGGCAAAAACGTACGAATACCGCATTGTACGCACGGAGGTCTGCTCGCCGTTCGAAAGACATTACGCGTATCACCATCCTTATCCCCTGGATACAGCGCGCATGTTGGAATTGGCTCCGATGCTCGAAGGGGAACACGATTTCACTGCATTTGCCGCTTCCGATGAGCGCGATGCGCTTGGGCTTTCCAAGATCCGTACGATTTTCCGCTCGGAACTCGAAGAAGTGGACGACCGGCTGATTTATCGTGTTCGCGGCAGCGGCTTTCTCAAGCACATGGTCCGCAATATTGTGGGAACGCTGCTGGAAGCGGGCAAAGGCAATCTGGACAGTGAGGGACTCAGGACACTTCTCCGCTCGCGCGGGCGAACGGGCTGCGGGCCAACGGCACCCGCGCGAGGATTATTCCTGATATCGGTCGAATATCAAATGTAGGCGATGACGTCGATCTCGACAAGCGAGTCGCCCGGAATGCCGCCCGCTGCGGCGATGGTGGTGCGAACCGGTGGTTCATCGCCGAAGCGGCCTCGAAAGACCTCGTTCATCTCTTTGTAGTCTTTGAGATCGTTCAGGTAAACGTTGCATTTCAGGACCTTGTTCATCGAGGACCCGGCATTTTCGAGCTCCTTCTGCACTTCGTCGAGAACGTGCTTCGTGTGTGCCTTGATGTCGCCCTCGAAATGCGCGCCTTTGCCGGAGATGAACAGGAGGTTGCCGTAAGATACCGCGCCGGAAAACAAGGGCGTGCCTTGAGGCTTTTTCCCGCCCCTGTAATGCACCTTTTTCTGCGGGCCGGACTGGGCCTTTGCGAGACCTGCGCCAGCCGCCATGCCGATCGCTGCCTTCAGAACCGTTCTGCGTTTGTCTTTCATGATTTTCCTCGTTTTTCAGGTATTAGTTGTGCCGGCATCTCTTACAGCACTCCGCCGCCGATGGCAAGCCTCAGCAGCCCTAACCCGGTGGCGATCGCACAACAAATGGTGCCGGCGATCGAGCCGGTGCGTGAATTCGGACCGGCCGTTGCCAGAGCGATGATGCTCACGACCAGGCCGGCCAGGGCAAATGGAATGTTCAACCAATTCAGGGCGCCGAGGCACGGAAACATCCCCACCAACATCCCGACGAGTGCCAGAATGCCCCACACTAAGCTCAACGTTTGCATATCAGATTTCTCCAGAATAACTGGACAGGGGTGAGCGGCGGCTTCGAATCCGCCTGCAAAGAAATACCAGCAGTGTTGCTTCGTTCGCCGTGAAGGCCGTGTACAGCGGAAGGCTCGCCCGGTTTTCGCGGCTGGCGTTTTGAAACTGCCCCCGCGACAGACAGAGAAAAGCCCGAGTCATGCCGCACAGCGAACACCCGGTGCCGTGAATTCTCTTCGCTTCACACACCGGAGACCAGCCACGAATCGTTTCTTCAGACAGCAGAAAGGGCGAGACAAGGATTGCGAGAATCGCCACGCTCAGGACAATCCACGATAAAACAAACGCTCGCTTTAATTCGGGGCAGCGGCCCGGCATCCCCGTTATTGTATGCGAGCAAGCGCCGTCAGTGAATAAGGGTGCGGCTGATGGCCTCGAAATGGGTATGGCTTCCCATCTCTCGCCCTCTCAGCGATTGCGGATGCAGCAGCGGTTGACTTGCCCATAGTGTTCCTCAGCGAGTGGCTTTGCCAGATCGTGTTGGCTGGTGCCCGATGGGTAATTCAATATCAGATCTCCCTCGTGCAGGATCGCAACCGGCAAAAAGTAAGTGATAGGCCTCTCCAGGTTCCAAATCGCTGAACGACTTCAAGCGAATACTCCGAGCATGTAGGTTTGTACCGGCACCGAATAAACTTGCTCGTCAATGGCCGCCCGTATCGCTGATACGATCGCACGGAAGCCATCCAGAGCCTTGCGGTCATCTGTTTACTTGGCGGACGCGCAACGTCTGCTGCCGCGAGTCCAATCAACAGAATTAGGGCATACAAGTAAATATGTGGTGTTCTTACGCATTTCCGCAGTGGGGGCATCGGGCACTCGACTGAAGGCGCCTATTGTGGCAATGAGAGCATTGAATTACGTTTCCCTGGGGCCGCGACAACAGATAGATAACAAACCCAACGGGACCAGTAAACATAACTAACAGCATCCAGATGACGGCACTATCCATCCCACGAGCCTTGGCGTCTCTCGCAACCCAAATCAGCAGCGCGATATTCAAGACGATCAACACAATTGGGATTAGGATCAAAGACCCACATGCTGCACAGCCGGCGGCCTCGCCCGCGCCGTTCGACCTACGCTGTCCAATAGCGCTTTCCACGAATATCAATGTCAGGCTCAAAAACCACAGGTATCTGAGGCGCACAAACAGCCCATCCTTTCCGATAGCATCTCAATCTTTCGTGATCTGCTCGCCCTAATATCGCCAAGTCCAAAGACAGAAATTAGCTAACGCTGTGCGGCGGCAGCGCTTGGGTTCTTGACGTAGTCTTGCCCAACCATGA
>DASTMK010000182.1:0-3822 GCA_035714225.1 Bryobacteraceae bacterium
CAGTCCGTATAAAGTGTGGGCCAACCTTGCGCACCGAACGGATTCGGCAGGCCCAGATCGTTCGCCCAGGATGTATTGTCAGCCAAGGTACCGCTGCTTTTGGCGGACCGGTGGAGGCCAAGGTTTAACTCATTCAACAAAGTCGGAGAGAAGATGCGCGTGTAGCGGATATTCGGCGTATAGATCTTTGCATCGGTGCGGCCGCTACCATAGGCGTTTTCCATCGTCGGGGGTGGAATGCTGAACCGGCCGCCGTGTAATTTCTGGGAGAGGTTGGACACACTGAACCTTCCGGTCAGCGTGTCTTTGTCGGAAAAACGGTGGTCACCCTTCGCGGTGAACTTGTAAACGTCGTTCGTGTTCGGATAGACGGCCTGAAAGTTCTCGCCGATGTAGGGGTTCACATCGTTGGTGGGCATCGGCGTTACGTCTCGCATCTTTGTGAAGAACGGATTCTGGCGGCTCGTGGGAATCAGGTTCCCGGCAAACGGCTGCCGCCGTCCCTCGGCATTCGTTGTCATGGGGTCGTAAGTAGTCGTACGCTGTGCGGCGGAATCCACCAGGCCGCTGAAATCGCCCCGCCACATGGCCTCTGTCGGTACGGAGCCGCGGGCAAATAAACTTTCCCTCTGCTTCAGTCCTTCCCAGGCGGCAAACCAGAATGTGCGGTCCCTCCCATCGAAGAGCTGCGGGATGTAAACGGGTCCGCCAGCCGAAACGCCGTATTCGTTGCGGATCAGTTTCGCGGCCGTATTGCCGTCCTGCCTCTGGCGGGCGCGAAGTCCGCCTGCATTATTCCGGTGCGTTTCAAAGAGCGTTCCGTGAAATTCGTTGGTCCCGCTCTTGGTAACTAAGGTAATAGTCGCCGGGCGTGAATACTGTGCCGAAGAGCCGATGGTTTCAATTCGAAATTCCTGGACGGTATCGAGGCCCGGCTGCACGCGCGAGATGCCGCCGCCAAAGCGGTCCACCACGGATATGCCGTCCAGCAGCATTTCCGTCGCGCCGACTTTCAAGCCGTTGACACGCGGCGAGCCGCCGCCCTCCACACCGGGTGTCAGTGTAAACAGGCTGCTTACGTCGCGACCGTTCAAAGGAAGTTGCTGGATGCGAAGCGCGTCCTTCACGTCCGCCACTTCCGCGCTTTCCGTGGTGATGACAGGGGCCGCGCCGGTCACCTCCACTACGGTGTCAACGCTTCCCACCTGCATGGTGGCATTCGCCACCGCGGTTTGGCCCACCTGCAGCTCGAGCGTCCCTTCCCACTTCTTGAAACCCGATGCTTCGATCGACACGGTGTAGCTCCCGAGTGGAACCGCGGCAAAAGAATAGATCCCTTCGGAGGTCGTGCTCGTCCTCCGTTGATCATTGGTCTTCTGATTCATCAGAATAACGGTGGCGCCTGGAATGCCCGCCTGGGTGGGATCGTAAACGGTGCCGCGCACCGTTCCAGTACCGGTCTGAGCCAACACTGGGGTGAGCAATACGGCGAGAGCAATCAGCGCAACGAGCAAGCGGCTCGCAAGCTTTTTCATAACTATATCCCCTGATCGATTTCGGTTAAAGTATCTTTACTTGCCACTCGCACGAATGGCATTTCATCTACTCAACGAGTTGCTTGGAGTATAGACAAGCTAATTTCGGGTGTCAAGTCATTCGAAAAGGTATTTACTTTCCTTTCACAATTAAGTAGGCTGTTCATCATGCGAAAAGGTGGCGGGCTTCGCGGGCTTGCGTTGCATCACGTGCGGGGTGCGAACCGCGCTACCGTTCTACAGTTGCTCGACCGGCAGCAACAGATCTCGCGGGCCGACCTCGCACGGCAAACCGGACTCTCCGAAGGCACCGTTTCCAGAATCGTCGGCGAACTGATCCGCGAGCGGCTTGTCATCGAGCGCGGCGTTGAAAATTCCACCGGAGGCCGTCCAGGCAAACGGCTGGAACTGAATCAGTCCGGGATACACGCAATCGGGGTAGAGATTCAGAGCTGGGAAACCCGCATCTCCGTGGGGACTCTTGGCGGCCGTATTCTCGAGGATCGCTCGTTCCTGACCCCGGAGAACCCGCTGAAGACGCTGGATCTTGTTTCGGAGCACATTGCAGCGATCCGGCGGCGCCATGCGGCGGACATGTTCGAAGGGGTTGGAGTGGCGGTTCGCGGTATTGTGAACAGCGCGACCGGAGTTCTGGAACTAGGCAGTTTGCCGGCGTGGGAAGGAATCGCGATTCGCGAATATCTCGAAGCGAGCGTCGCCGGTCCGGTGGTGCTTGAAAACAACGTACGCGCCGCGGCTCTCGCGGAATATCGGCATGGCCCGGCGGATATCCAGAACAGCCGCTCGATGCTATTCATAAAGATCGATGAGGGCATCGGCATGGGGCTGATCTTCGACGGCCACATGTACTTCGGACCGCACATGGCGGCCGGCGAGCTTGGCCAGATGGTGATCGCCGATTCTCCGGGGGGCGGACGCGAAGATCGTCCCGGCTGTCTCGAATCGCTGGCATCCAATCCCGCGCTGTGTGAACGCTACGCGCAACTCAGCGGATCGCCGTATCTGACAAAGGCCGGGGAAACCACCGCGCGCGCGCGCCGCATCTGCCACCTCGCCATGCAGGGAGACGCGGCAGCCAGGGCCGCCCTCGCCGAGAACTGCCGTTTCCTTGGCATCGGCATCGCGAATGCCGTATGGGCACTGGATGCGGACGCCGTAATCATCGACGGCGTCATCACGGAAGCGTGGCCGCTTGTCGTCCCAGCCATTCGGGAGCAGTTTCCGGCCGGGCGGGTCTTCCGCAACTTTCACGAGCTGATGTTGCGTCCTTCATCGCTCGGCTCGGATGGAACCATTATCGGGGCAGTGGCGACGGCCTTTTCTCCGCTGTTCGCGTCGGGACACCGCGCAGGCGTCAAAGCGGCGCCCGGGAAGCGGCGTCACGCTGTGAGCAGCTTTGTCACACCCGGTACAAATACGGGATAATTTCCATCCGCGTCGGGCTTCACCGGAGCTTCCATGTCCGGCCGCACCTCTTCAGGTTTCGGAGCGAAGTAGAAATCCGACGTGGAAATCTGCTCCCAGGTCACCTCTTTCCCCGTATAACAACTGATCTGGCCCATATTCGCGATGAGCGTGCTGCGAACCATGTAGTCGCCGTTGTTGATGGCCCTTCCGGAGCGGATTGCTTTAAACAATTCCGCATGCTCGATGAAGTAAGGATTGGAGGTGGGGCCCGAGTAGGTGCGGGGACCGGTGTATTGCCACTTCGTTTCGCCTTCAATGGTCATCCGCATTACGTCGCAGCGGCCTTTGCTGCCCAGGATGATGCTGGAGTTCTCGTTATAGCAGTCCGGTATGGTGCGGCAGAACGCGTAAATGCGGACGCCGCTCGCGAATTCGTATACGACGGCATGATGATCAAATACGCTCCCGTAGATCTCGCCTCGCAGCGTAGAGCGGCCTCCCATGCCGTGACACTTCAGCGGCGCGTCGTTATGCATCGCCCAGCTTGCGCGATCCAGATTGTGAATCAGCGATTGCGGCACATCGTCGCCGCACAGCCAGTGGAAATGGTATTGATTGCTGCCCTGCCACTCTACTTCCGAAAGATCCGGCTTTCGCGGGTAAAGGACATAGGGCGCCCGCAGGAAGTGCT
Organism: Bryobacteraceae bacterium; assembly: GCA_035714225.1. Classification (GTDB taxonomy): domain Bacteria; phylum Acidobacteriota; class Terriglobia; order Bryobacterales; family Bryobacteraceae; genus CAADGY01. Next base: position 3,655 of record DASTMK010000182.1, read on the forward strand.
CTTGCACGGCGATAATATCCCCGATGGCTCCGTCGTGAATGCGCTGAATGGTTTCCCGGTAGCCGGGATGATAGCGGCTCTGCAAGCCGGAGACCACGCAGAGGTTTTTCTTCTTCGCCAGATCGCAGGCCGCGCGCACTGCCTTCGATCCCGCCGGGTCGATCGCAT
>DASTMK010000183.1:0-5589 GCA_035714225.1 Bryobacteraceae bacterium
CCGCACCTATATCGACCGCGGCGACGAGCTGTGGAAGTTCGCACTGTACGACGACATCAGCTACAGCGGCAAAATCTTTAGCCAGAACTATCGCTGGAGCGGCGACTACTTAAGGTATCGCGGGCAGTGAGCGCGACGAATGGCCTGCTACCAGGACGATTTTCCGGGTACTAAACCATTACCCGGGTCGAGAAAATCGCGTACAGGTCAAATCTGCGCAAATGCCTCGCAGCCGAAGCATCCCTGCAAAGGGCCGATGTGCCCCGAGCTCCTGGACGCACCCGGCTTCTGCATGGCGCACGCGAAGAAGCTGCGCCAGGCGGACGACCAGCGGCGCGGATCGTCGGCGTCTCGAGGGTACGGCGGCCAGTGGAGAAAGCGACGGGCAGCGTGGCTGGCGGCACATCCGCTCTGTGAAGATCCGTTCGGTGCGCACGGTGGCCGACCGGTGCCGGCGACGGACGTGGATCATATGATACCGAAGCGGTTCGGCGGCGCCGACGACGAGAGCAACTACCAGTCGCTGTGCCATGAGTGCCACAGCCGGAAGACACGCACCGAGATGAATCAATCAAGCGAGCGGTTCCGGATGTCAGCGTGATCAGGCTTTACCGCGGGGACTGCCTGCAGAAAATGGCAAAGATCGTGCGAGAGGGGGTAAACCTCGTCGTTTGCGATCTGCCTTACGGTATCACCCGCTGCGAGTGGGATCGGCCTATCAATCTGAAGCGTTTGTGGGAGCAGTACGAGAGAGTGCTTGCGCCTAACGGCGCGGTGTTGCTCTTTGCGCAGTCGAAGTTTATGGCTGCACTCGCGAACTCATCGCCGCACTTCCGCTACGACTTGGTCTGGGATAAGAGCTACTGCACCGGATTTCAGAACGCGCGGCGGATGCCTCTAAGGCGGCACGAGTCTATCCTCGTGTTCTATCGATCGCTTCCAGCGTTCCACCCGCAAGGATTGGTTCCTTTGAGCAAAGATCGGTCGCCCACAATAAAACCCTCCGAAGTGTACGGGCGATTGAGGGGTGTCGCAAAGGGCAAGTCGATGACTGGTTTCCCGCAGAGTATTCTTCGGTTCCCACGCGATCATAAGGCAAAACCGTGCGAAAAGCCGATTGACTTGCTCGAATACCTCATCCGCACGTATTCGAATGAAGGCGATGTCGTGATGGACAACACGATGGGCCTTGGCGGAACCGGACTGGCGGCAGTACAAAGCGGCCGTAGGTTCATCGGCATCGAGATCGATCGCGAGCGGTTCGCGATTGCGAAGGCGCGCATCACCCACCTGATGGCGAGTGGCGGCGGTTGCGGCAAGCGGGTCGAAGGGGAGGGGAGGGTCGAATCCCTGGCCGCCTAGCGCGGAGACCGCGCTCCGCGGAACGCGAAAACGCCCGCAGTTTGAAACCGATTTTTTACACATGGCAGGCAGACCGAAAGCCGCGAAGGCAAAGAATCTCGAAGGCAACCCCGGCAAGCGCCCTGTCCGGGAACCGGTCCGGGGCGAGTTGGGCATTGACCGTATGCCCTCTCATCTGGCCGGCCAGGCAGCGGTGCACTGGCGGTTCTTCGTGGACCATCTCCAGAAACGTGGCGACCTCGAGAAAATCGACGGACCGGCCCTGGCTGACTGCTGCATCTGCTTTGCGCGGATGCTCGGTGCCGAAAAGGCGATCGAAGAGCTCGGAATCCTGGTGGAAGGCGCCCGCGGACTGGTGAAGAACCCAGCCTTGCAGATCGCACGGGAGTACCGAACCAAGGCCCAACGTTATATCGAGCTATTCGGATTTGCGCCGGGCCCGCGGAACAGGATGACAATGCCAGACCTGAATGAGGACGCGGATCCGCAGGGGCTGCTGGACTGATCGGATGTGCCGTTTGATGCGAAGCAAGCTGGCGATGCCGTTCGGTTCTTCGAGTGTTACCTCAAACACACCAAGGGACGGTTTGCCGGCACTCCGTTCCTGCTACCGCCCTGGCAAGCGAAGATCATCCGGGACATTTTCGGGACGCTCGGCCCGGACGGATTCCGCCAATACCGCACTGCCTACGTCGAAATCCCGCGCAAGAACGGCAAGTCCGAAATCGCTGCCGGCATCGCTCTCAAGCTGCTACTGGCCGACGGTGAGCCCGGCGCCGAGATCTACTCTGCCGCGGCAGACAAGAACCAGGCGGGCATCGTGTTTCGCGTCGCCGCGTCCATGGTGCGGAAATCACCGGCGCTGCGCAAGCGGTGCCGCATCATCGACAGCTCGAAGACGATCGTTGTACCGAAGACGGAGAGCATCTACCGTGTGCTGTCGGCCGACGGTCCACGCCAGCACGGCCTCAATCCATCCGGAATCATCTTCGACGAGGTCCACACCCAGACGGAGCTGGGCGACGGCAGCTTGTGGGAAGCTCTCACGACGGGTAGCGACACCCGGCGGCAGCCGCTCATGTTCGCTATCACGACGGCGGGTATCCCGGGCGAATCTCCGCTGTGGGAGCAACTCAACAAAGAGGCCAAAGCGGTTCTGCATGATCAGACGGCCGATCCGCACTTCTACGCAGTGCTCTATGCCGCCGGCGAAGAAGATGACTGGACCAGTGAGGCAACCTGGCGCAAGGCGAACCCCGCGATTGGCGACTTCCTGGACATCGAGAAAGTCCGGGCCGACTGCCTCAAGGCACAGCGCAATCCGGTCTATGAGAATACGTTCCGGCGCTTGCGGCTCAACCAGCGTACCCAGCAGGAGACGCGCTATATCCCAATTGCGGAGTGGGACGCTTGCACTGTCCCATTACTGGACCTGAGCTACGCAAGAAACCTTGCTACGGCGGCTTAGATCTGTCTTCCCGGATCGATCTCACTGCGTTCTCGCTGGTGTGGCCCGTCGAGGACCGCTTCCTTTGCGCTGAGTGGTACTGGATGCCCTCGAAGGCGGTCCGGGAGCGAACCAGGAAAGATGGCAGGCCCTATGAGGTCTGGGTCCGGCAGGGCTGGATCGAAGCTATCGAAGGACCGGTGGTCGATGAGCGCATCGTTCGCCGGCGGATTGAGCAGTTGGGTGAGATTTTCGATATCCGGGAAATCGCTTACGACAAGTTCCGGGCACAAGTGCTGCAAATGGATCTGACCGATGCCGGTTTTCAGATGATCGAATTCGGCCAGACAACGGGTTGGTATGACGAGCCAACCAAGCGACTGCTCGAGTTGATTCTCCAGCGGCGGATCGTGAATGAGCCCAATCCGGTGACACGGTTTTGCGCCGATTGCGTGAGCGTCCGCAAAGACGTGGACGAACGGATCAAGCCCGTGAAGCCGGACCGCGATAAGAGCGGCAAACGCATAGACGGAATTGTGACCAGAATCATGGCGCTGGCGGTACGCCTTCGCTCACGGTGAAGGTGCAATCCGGCACCAGCGGCGCAATGTCGTCGCCGGTCGACCGGATCACGTTCGCGGCGGCGAATGCGGTTGGATCTCAGTGGGGCTCCGCTATTGGCCCCATCACCGATACCTGGTTTCAGGTGTCCTGGACCATCACCGGAACCACTCCCAGCTTCACGTTCATTTGCGCCGTCGGCGCTCTGTAAAACCCCTCAACAAAAGAAAAGGAAATCCTATGGCTGTCTTGGTATTGAAAGATGCCCGAGTGGAAGTGAACTCGGTGCAGTTGAGCGATCACGTGCGCAGCGTCACGCTGACGGTGAACGCTGATGAAGTCGAGGATACGAACATGGGAGACAACACCCATGTTCGTTTGGCCGGGCTGAAGGACTGGTCGATCTCGGTGGAGTTCGCGCAGAACTTCGCGGCCGCGTCCGTTGATGCGACGCTGTTTCCACTCATCGGCGCCGCCGCGTTCCCAGTGAAGGTGCGGCCCACTTCCGGCGTCGTCGGCCCAACGAACCCGGAGTACAGCGGTAATGCGATCCTCACCGAGTATTCGCCCATCGACGGCGCGGTGGGCGATCTCGCGACGACGAGCGTCAATTTCGTGGCGGCCGGCGATCTGACGAGGGCGACGGCGTAATGAGCAGACCCACGGCTCCGCGCTTTTCGATTCAGCTCGATCGGGAACGGCACCTCTGCTTCGATTTCTACGCTCAGTGGAAGTTCGAAGACCAGATGGGAAGACCTTTCTTCTCGACGTTTCTGCCTTTGGCAAAGGCTCTGCAAGCCGCCGACATTACGCAGATCTCCAGTAAGGACCTCGTCGCGCTCCTGTGGTGCGGGCTGGTGCATGAAGATCCCTGCCTATCCATGGAGGACGTGGCCTACATGCTTCATCTAGGCAATATCCAGGAGGTGATGGGGTCGATCGTCCAGGCACAGGTCGCCGCGGCGGCCCGCAACGAGGATCTGCCCGAACGCCCTCCCGAGGCTCAACCGGCGCAGTAAGCACTGACTGGTTGGGCCTATGGTCCACCGGCCGCTACGATCTGCGGCTGTCGGACGAAGAGTTCTGGAGCATGACGCCACGCGAGTTCTACGCCCTTCACCGGCGTTATCGCGATTCGATCGAGTTGCTGGACACACTGGTTGCCTCGATCAGTCACCACGCCCACCAACTGCACCGCGGGAGACAACCCGCGAAAGCACTCAAAGACTTTTTCCTTTTCCAGCGTAAGAAATGACCCTTCAGGAATTGCTCGTAAAGCTGGGGCTCGATGCCAGCGCGTTCGAGAGCGGACTGAACGACTCCCAGTCCCATCTCGAAAAGTGGGCAGACAAAATCGATGACTTCGGCAGCGCCGCGATGGGGGCGGGGGCAACGCTTACTGCCGGATTCACGCTACCACTTGTGGGGCTCGGCGCAGCAGCTCTTTCCGTGGCCGGCGACATGGAGCAGAACCGCATCGCGTTCACGCAGATGCTGGGCTCAGCGGAAGCGGCAGGCCAGTTCCTCGAGGAACTGCGCGAGTTCGCGGCAAAAACTCCTTTCGAATTCCCCGAGCTGGTGCAAGCAGCAAGGAACATGAAAGCGATGGGATTCGAAGCCGCTGCTGTCATTCCCATGATGACGGTCATCGGTGACGCTGCCGCGGCGATGGGTGGTGGCGCCGCGATGGTGGACCGCATCACGACCGCGCTCGGGCAGATGCAGGCAAAGACCAAGGTGGCTGCGCAAGAGATGATTCAGCTCACCGAGACCGGCATTCCTGCGTGGAAAATGTTGGCCGATGGGATCGGTGTGAGCATCCCTCAAGCCATGAAGATGGCCGAGAAAGGGGCCATCGATGCCGGCACGGCCATCAATGCCATTCTGGCCGGCATGCAGTCGGAGTTCGGGGGCATGATGGAGCAGCAGTCCCGAACGCTCCAAGGGCAATGGTCGAACCTCAAGGACCAGTTGACTGCCGTCCTCGAAACAATCGGTGCAGCACTGATTCCTTTCGCAACCACTGCGATTCAGGCGGCGGCGCCGATCCTGGATGTAATCAAGGGGATGGCCGAAGGATTCGGCACCCTGCCTGGGCCCGTGCAGACGATCATCGTCGCAGTCGCAGGCCTCGCCGCGGCCATTGGTCCAGTTCTGGTAGCCGTCGGCGCGATGGCTGCCGGCATATCAAGCATCATCAGCCTCGCCGCGACGCTGGG
>DASTMK010000184.1:0-4392 GCA_035714225.1 Bryobacteraceae bacterium
CACGCACAAGGGGCCTATTCTAACGGTGGCGAACTGGAGCGGCGAGTGGCCGGGTCTGGTGGGCATGCTCAACCTGAACGGCTGCCTCACCAAGGCGGGAGTCCGGTACAGCACGCTTTGGAGTAAGGATTTCGACGACGAGTTCTTCCTGAATAACCTCCGCAAGTGGCTGGCGGGTGAACAGATCGTGCACGACACCAGCCATGTCCGGAAATTGAGCGATTTCAAACTGCCCGCGCGCGCGGAAGAGACCGGCCGCGAGTTGGCCGCCGGCCTGGTTCGGAACAAAGCCATCCTGGGCATTTTCGACGAAGGATGCATGGGCATGTATAACGCCATCATCCCCGACGAGCTTCTGCACCAGACCGGCGTTTTCAAAGAGCGGCTCAGCCAGTCCGCCCTGTACGCGAGAATGCGGGAAGTGCCGGACGACGAGGCTCATCCGGTTCGCGCGTGGCTCGATGGCAAAGGGATGAAGTTCCGCACGGGACCCAATCCTGAAACGGATCTCACGGACGATCAGATTCTGAAACAGTGCAAGATGTATATCGCCGCGCTTCGCATCGCCGGCGATTTCGGCTGCGATGCCATCGGCATTCAGTACCAGCAAGGACTGAAGGACCTCGCCCCGGCATCGGACCTGGTGGAAGGGCTGCTGAACAACGTGGACCGGCCCCCGGTGAAAGCGGAAGGCAACGGGCGAGTTCTCTATGAAGGCCAGGCTCTGCCGCACTTCAACGAGGTGGATGAGTGCGCCGGCCTCGACGCGCTTGTAACAAACCGCATCTGGAACAAACTGGGTTTTGACCCGGAGAACACACTGCACGACGTCCGTTGGGGGGAAGCGTACGCGGTGAACGGCAAAGAGGAATTCGTGTGGGTGTTCGAAATCTCCGGCGCCGTTCCGCCGAAGCACCTCACCGGTGAATATGCGGGCGCCGTGAGCGAGCGCCAGCCGCCTATGTATTTCCGGCTGGGCGGCGGCACCATCAAAGGCGTCAGCAAGCCCGGTGAAATTGTCTGGAGCCGTGTTTTCGTCGATGGCGGAAATTTGAAAGCCGACCTCGGGCGAGCGCGCGCAGTGGAGTTGCCCCAGGAAGAAACCGAACGCCGCTGGCGGAGCACCACGCCACAGTGGCCCATCATGCACGCCGTCACCTATGGCGTAACTCGCGACCAGATGATGGCACGGCACAAGGCGAATCACATCCAGGTGGCATATGCTCCCGATGTGGAAGGCGCGAACCTCGCGCTGGCAGCGAAAGCTGCCATGTTCCGCGAGCTTGGATTGGAAGTCAGCATTTGCGGCGACCGTCACGGGCTGTAGCCCTGTGGCGCTTGTTATACTGCCCTATTCACCCAAGGAGAATTGAACGTTGAGAGTTGGAATCATCGGCACAGGAGCCATTTCGCATAAGCATGCGCAGGCATACAAGAATATTGGCTATACGGTAACGGTCTGTACGGACGTGTACGAGCCCGCCGGACGCAAGTTCGCCGAGCAGTACGGCTGTACCTTCGTTCCCACTTATGAGGAGCTTTGCCGTCACCCCGAAGTGGATTTCGTAGACGTTTGCACGTTTCCCGATTTCCGGCTTCAACCGCTGGAGATCTGCGCGGAGGCGAAGAAGCACATCCAGGTGCAGAAGCCGATCTCGACCAACCTGGAAACTGCCCGCAAGATGATCGACATCGCGAAAAACGCCGGCATACAGTTGGGCGTTGTCAGCCAACATCGCTTCGATGATTCGTCACAATTTTTGTCGAAGGCTATCGAAGCCGGACGCCTCGGAAAGATCCTGCAAGCAGACGCCTACGTGAAATGGTACCGCTCCGCCGAGTACTATTCGCGGCCCATCAAGGGCAGTTGGGAAACCGAGGGCGGCGGCGCAATGATCAATCAGGCCATTCACCAGGTGGACGTGCTGCTGTGGCTGGTCGGTCCCGTGAAGGAACTGTTCGCCTACTGGCAACTCGGAGCGCTGCACAAGATCGAATCGGAAGATGTCGTCAACGCCCTGATGCGGTATGAGAACGGCGCCACCGGTGTGATTCAGGCCAGTACGGCGTTCTGGCCCGGGTACACCGAGCGGCTGGAGATTCATGGCACCAAAGGAACGGCGGTCATCTCGGGCGACAAGCTCACAACCTGGGATGTACAAGATGATTCGGGCGATCCCGCGCCGGTGGAGAAGGAAGTGATGTCCGGCTCTTCGGACCCGATGGCCATCTCGCTGACTCCGTTCGAGCGGCAGTTTCGCAGCTTCGGGGAAGCGATCATGACCGGAACCAAGCCCTTCATTTCGGGCGAGGACGGCTACCGCGCACTGGAGCTGGTTCTGTCCGTGTACAAGTCCAGCCGCGAGGGGCAAAAGGTAACGTTGGGCGGCAAGGCGAACTGATTCCCGATGTCGTCCTGGCTCACTGTCCGCGTCCCGGGTTCCAGCGCTAACCTGGGACCGGGCTTCGATGCACTCGGCCTCGCGCTGCGCATCTATCTGACCTGCCGCTTCAGGCGAAGCGAGACTCTCATCATCCGTACGTGCGGCCGGGACGCGTCGATGATATCGACCGGCGAGGACAACCTGATCTGGCAGACGGTGCTGGCGGTGGCACGCGACACCGGGATGACAGCCACGCCGCTCGAATTGGAGATCGACAACGATATTCCCATCGGTAAAGGGCTGGGGTCGAGTGCCGCGGCGCTCACCGCCGGGGTCGTCATTGCCAGCCGTCTTTTCGATCTCGGTTGGAAGCCGCTCCGCATTCTCGATGAAGCCGCGCAAATCGAGGGGCATCCCGATAATGTCGCGGCGTGCGTTCTCGGCTCGATCGTCGCCAGCGCAATCGACTCAGGCGGTGTCGCCCGTGCCGTCCGCATTGAGTTGCCGGAACGCTACGGTGTCGCGGTCGTCGTGCCGGACTTCATACTGCCGACCTCGGAAGCGCGCTCCGTGCTCCCCAATTCGTACTCGCGAGCCGACACCATTTTCAATGTGCAACGGTCGGCCCTATTGATTGCCGCGCTTGCCACGGGAACCACCAGCGCGTTCCCGGCGGCGCTGGAAGACCGTCTGCATCACCCCTACCGGGCTCCGCTGGTTCCCGGCCTGGAAGATATATTGAAACTGAGAGCACCCGGTCTGCTGGGGTGTGCCCTAAGCGGTGCGGGCCCGTCGGTGCTTGTTTTTTATGAACGGAACTGCGCACAAGTCTGCGATCTCGTGAGCCAGATCTTCAAGCTGCATGGGCACAGTTCGGAGATTCTGTGGGCTCAAATCGCGGATCACGGCTATGAACTGGTAGAGAGTCCGGCATCATGAACAAAAAGCGACGGCACTTCACGATCCTGCTGGTGGCCTTTGCGCTCCTTCCCGCGGCGTGGGCCGAACAGCTCAAGGTGATGAGCTTCAATGTCCGGCTTCCCTCGAAAGCCGACGGCGAGAATCATTGGGACCATCGCCGCGACCTGCTGGTCAGGACCATTCAAAAGTACGATCCCGATGTTTTCGGCACACAGGAACTGTTTCACGAGCAAGGCGAATATATTGCAGCGAAGGCTCCCGAATACAAATGGTTCGGCGTAAGCAGGCGCGGCAATCAGACCGATGAGCACATGGGCGTTTTCTATAAACCTTCCAAGCTCACGCTGCTCGATTCCGGCAATTTCTGGCTGTCTGAAACTCCCGAGGTTCCCGGAAGCATGTCGTGGAACGTGAGCCTTCCGAGAATGGTGACCTGGGGTCTGTTCCAGACGACGGCGGGTAAGAAGTTCTATCTGTACAATACACATTTTCCGCACCGGCGCGAAGACGCCGAAGCGCGAACGAACTGTGCCCGCGTGATCGCGAAGCGTATCGGGAGCTTGCCCACCGGTACTCCGCTGATCGTCACCGGCGACTTCAATACGGCGGCGGAATCGAGCGAACCTTACACGATTCTGACGGGCGAGTCGAAAGACGCCTGGACAACAGCACCCGATAGAAGCGGCCCCACCGGCACGTTTAATGGCTTCAAGGGACGAGACACCGGTCCTCGCATTGACTGGATTCTATACCGCGGCGATGTGCAGCCGGTCTCGGCGGAGACCATTACCTACAACGAAAGCGGACGCTATCCGTCCGATCACTTCCCCGTGATGGCAGTATTCGAGCTGAAGTAAACTCACAATACCCGGGAATTCGCGATCTCCGTGTTGCGGGATTTTTTGTTCTCCGCACGGTAGACGATGAGATAGGCAACGCCTACCCCGGCGGGGATGAGACCGAGTGCGGCGGCGGCGCGCGTCTCCGGATCGGGGTCGGCAAAGCTCATTACGACGAGAAATATTGCGAATCCGATACCGATGAACAGCCACACCAGACCCCGCAACAGGTAGAAGTTCGGTCCTGT
>DASTMK010000185.1:0-12465 GCA_035714225.1 Bryobacteraceae bacterium
AGGCTCGCAAGCGGCAGGATGGCTCCGCGAAACCGCCACAGTTGATCCGCAACGAATTCGGCGGCTCCGCCGGCGGCCCCGTCCTTTTGCCGAAAATTTACGACGGCAGGGACCGCACGTTCTGGTTTTTCACCTACGAAGGGAACCGCACCATCAACCCTTCTACGAAGGGCTACCAGGTTCCTACCGAGGCCATGCGCAACGGCGACTTCACCGGCCTGGTTGATGCTTCGGGCAGGCAATACGCAATATACGACCCCTATACCACGAATCCGGCGACCGGCGAAAAGCAGCAGATCTCCTACCAGGGCCGGCTGAATGTGATCGACCCCGCCAGGATGAGCCCTTTGGCGAAGTATCTGTACAGCATCACTCCGCTTCCGACTGATCCTTCCGTCAATCCGCTGATCGACAACAACTGGTGGGGCCCGGCGATCAACACGACCCGCAACTGGACGACGACTGCGCGCGTCGATCACCGTTTCTCCGACTACGATCAGTTCTACGCCCGGTATACGCAGGGCGATTTGTTCCGCATAAACGATTTCTACGGCCAACCCATGCTGGACAACGTAGCCGGCACCAATCGCACGCTGGCTCCGAACAAGAGCCTGGCGACGTCGTACCTGCACACCTTCAGCCCCACCCTCTTCAACGAGCTGATGGTCAGCGTCTCTCGCGAGAACGCGTTTTCCGGCACGGGTGAGCCCGGCGTCTATTACAACGATATGCTGGGATTGCCGAATCCGATGGGTGTCCCCGGCTGGCCGGGCATCTATGACACGGGTCTCAGTTCCTATTATTTCGAGACGCAGAATACAAACCGTGCCGCATTTACCAACTATATCCTCGATAACAACGCCACCAAGATTTTTGGCCGTCACGAGTTTCAGTTTGGCGGGCATCTCCGGTACGACCAGCTAAACTATCTGCCGGAGCAGCAGCACCCGCAGGGCAACCACAACTTCAACTCGCGGGCAACGGCGCTGGTCGATCCGGCCGGCGCGTCGACAAACCCGCAGCCGTTGCCCTATACCGGGAGCAATCTCGCCAATATGTATCTGGGCTTGATGAATTATTCCAACCAGTTTGTCCGCGGATATTTTTATGCACGCGCGAAAGAGTATGCTCTCTATTTCCAGGACAACTTCCGTGTCAACCAGCGGCTGACCCTGAATATTGGTTTGCGCTGGGAGAAATGGCCAGCCTATTACGAAAAAAATAACATGATGACCAGCTTCGATCCCGCCAGTAACAGGATCGTACTGGGTCAGGACCTGGACACCATGTACAGGCTGGGCGGCTCGGTTCCGTCCATCGTCAACCGGTTGGAGACGCTCGGCGCAAAGTTCGCGACCTATAAAGAAGCCGGCATGCCGAAGCACCTGATGAGTAGCGGCTGGCGCGATTTCGGACCTCGTCTCGGCTTCGCCTACCGCGCCGGCGACGGCACCGGTTCGTTTGTTCTCCGCGGCGGTTACCGCGTTTCTTATTTCCCGATTCCGCTGGCTCCGTGGGGCCAGAGAATGCGCCAAAATGCTCCCTTGACGGCGCGTTTCGTTACTTCTCAGACCGACGCGGCGCAGTCGCCGGACGGCCTGCCGAACTGGGGCATGCGTTCCGTGCCGACAGTGGTCGCCGGTGTCAACAGCAAGGATGCCGTGCAGTTGACCAACGCTTCCCTGATCACACGCGGACAGGCGGTGGTAAGCTACTTCAGTCCGGACCAGCCCGATAGCAAGGTTCATGACTGGAACTTCACGATTGAGAAGGAAGTCGCAAAAAATACGGTAGCCCGCGTCGCTTACCTCGGCAACCATGTCAGCAATCTCGAGCAATATTTCCGCTTCAACGAGGCGACACCGGAGTATATCTGGTACGCCACAACGGGCACCAGACTGCCCACCGGTGAATTCGCCAGCGTGGCGCGGCGGCCTTTCAACCAGGAGGTGTACGGCACGATGGAAGAGTACCGCAAGAGTGGCTGGTCCAACTTCCAGGGTGCGCAGTTCGAGTTGGAGCGCCGCTACAGCCAGGGCTTCGCTTACCAGATCTTCTACAACTTCGGCAACGCCTTCACCGCCGGTGGCAAGAGCTATAGCGGTGTCGTGCCGAACACGAACGTGTTTCTGCCCGGCGCCGTGCCCCAGGATTACGACGAGCGCAATCGTCTTTTCAATTACCAGCGCGACGTGACCATTCCGAAGCATCGCCTGCGGTGGAACTGGGTGGCCGATCTGCCGTTTGGCAAAGGCAAGAAGTTCGGCGGCAATGCCGGTGGCGTCCTGGACAAAGTCATTGGCGGGTGGCAGATCACCGGTATGGGCTCGTTGTGGAGCTCGTATTGGCAAATGCCGACCACGGTCTATCCGAACGGCAACAATGTTGAAGTTTACGGCTACGACTATCCCATTCAGGATTGCCGCAGCGGCGCCTGCCGGCCCGGCTATCTCTACTGGAACGGCTACATCAACCCGAACCAGATCAACAGCTACGACGCCAATGGCAAACCGAACGGTGTGATGGGTGTCCCCGACAACTACAAACCGGCCGGCCAGCCGTTGATTCCGTGGCCGCTCAACCCGAGTACCAGCGATCCGATGTACGCCTATTACGGTTCCAACACCGTGTGGGTGCCATTGAACGATGGTACAACCCAGCGAGTCAACTTCGATGACGGACTGCATCCGTGGCGCCAGCAGTACCTGCCGGGACCGCGGCAATGGAACGTGGATGCTTCCATCGTAAAAAACATACGGCTAACCGAGAGCGTCAATTTGCGGTTCAATGCCGACATCTTCAACGTCTTCAACCACCCGAACAATCCGGCCTGGACCGGCAGCAATACCATGCCGGTCGCCGCGGACGGCGTCTACAGCACCTTCACCTCCGGCCTCGAATCGCGCGAACTGCAATTGTCGCTACGTTTGAGCTGGTAGTTACTTAATCCTTCCGGGGCAGGTCTTCGGGCCTGCCCTTAGCCGTACCAGCGCACCGGTTCGCGTCTTACACTGGAATCAAGGTGCGTAAGATCATTTGCTTTTGGACGCTGCTTTGCCTGCCTGTTGCTGCGCAACAGAAGCCTCTGGAGCTGGTGGAGGCCGTCTTTGCACAATACGAGGACGGGCCGCCGGTTCCTTCCGGACACAAGTACCGCGCCGGTGAAACGGTCTTTATCTCATTTAAAGTCGCCAACTATCGTGTGAACCAGAACAACCGGATCCATTTGAAATACACGGTCGAAGCCCTGGATCCCGCTGGCCTGAAACTGGTCCCGCCGCAGTCGGATCAGGTATCCGAAGAACTGTCGCCGCAGGATAAGAATTGGATGCCGAAAATCCGCTTTGATGCGCTGGTTCCACCCACGGCGGCGCCGGGCGAATACAAAATAGCCGCCACGGTCACCGATGAAATGGGGAGCGGTCAGAAAGCCGCGAAAGAGTTTCCCTTCCAGGTGGATGGAAGTAACATGCAACCGAGCGACACCATAACGGTGCGCGACTTCGCTTTCTACCGCACCAGTGAATTCACCGAACCGCTGCAAATCGCGGCGTTCGGTCCGAGCGACGAGGTCTGGGCGAGGTTCCTGATGACCGGCTATAAATTCGGGCCGGACAATCGCGTGATGGTGGAGTATGGTGTGGAACTCCTTAACCCCGAAGGGAAGGTTGTTTTTTCGCAATCGAAAGCTGCCGATTTCAACGAGGAGTCTTTCTACCCCAGGCGCTACGTACCCGGTACGGCCAGTTTCCGGCTGACCAAAGTTCAGCCTGGTGAGTATACGGTCCGTTTAACGATACGCGACCTGGTAGGCGGCCAGTCCAACGAATCGACGCATCCATTTCGCGTAGAGTAGTTTCAGTGGAAAGCCTGAGCCCGGTCGAAGTCAGAGTTCTTGGTGCGCTGATTGAGAAAGAGAGCACCACGCCCGAATACTATCCGTTGTCGTTGAATGCGCTGGTAAACGCCTGCAACCAGAAATCGAATCGCGAGCCGGCGGTGAACTATGACGAAGACACGGTGCTGGCTGCTATCGAAGCGCTGAAGGCCCGCCGTTTCGCCGCGGAGATCATTCCTTCCTCCGGGTCGCGTGTCCACAAGTTCGCTCAACGCGTTTCGGAGCGGTTGAATCTCGGCCGCCGCGAACTCGCCGTTCTGTGTGTGCTGCTGCTGCGGGGTCCCCAAACACTGGGCGAACTTCGCGACCGGACAGAACGCCTTCATTCCTTCGGCGATCTGGACGAGGTGGCTTCGGTTTTGGAAAGACTCGCCGAGTGGGACCCGCCGCTAGCGGTGAAGTTGCCCCGCCAGCCGGGCACGAAAGAACCCCGCTACGCACAACTGCTGGGCGGCACGCCAGATGTTCAACCGGCATCGGCCGAGGCACCAGTTGCAGCGCAGCCGCGCGACGAGCGCCTCGCGTCGCTGGAGGCGGAAATTGCTGAATTGCGCAAGGAGATCGAACAATTGAAGCAACAGTTCAGCGATTTCCGGCGCCAGTTCGAATGAGCGTGGACCGGCTCTCTCCGTCCGAACTATAGAAGAGCAACCTGCTCCTCAGTTGGCTCCGCTCAACAGTACCAGGGCTCGTCCATGTAGGGGATCGTGGCGCGGGGCATCAGGTCGAAATTCTCGGGAAGCGGATCGTCCGTGACAATTTGCCAGATGTTTCGGAAAATCTCGCGCCTGGGTGCGTGCCGCCTCTGCTCGTCGTGAACCAGCGAAAGCACCCGGGCGGCTAATTGATCGATGTCCGGATCCTCGTGCCGCCAGCGGTAGATGAGCGCCGCTTCGTCAAAACGCTCGATCCTCTCCTGGATATCGGGCAGTTCCAGAAGGCGGGAACCCGTCGTCACCAGCAGCCGCAAGGCAAGCTGCACGGGACTGACGTTCTCCACCAATCCGAGCTCGGCAATCACCCGCAGCAGGTCGCTATATCCGGACCGTGTGGTCCATGGTGTAAAAGGAATGAACGTCGGTGCCATCACCAGGCCGGCCGCATCCAGCAACCCGGCGGCGCGAATGAAATCGGCACGTGTGTGGCCCTTTTCGAGTTTCGCTAATACCCGATCATCCACCGACTCGACAGCCGTCGTCACAAAGAGGCAGCCCGTGTCGCGGAGCACGGGGAGCAGGTCCGGTGCTTGAATCAGATGTTCGATTTTGATCGTGGCGTCATAGCTCACGCCCGGAAATTCACGGCACAACTCCTCGACAATGCGGCGTGCGTGAGCTGGCCCATTCAGGAAATCGGGGTCACCGAACGTGATGTGCTGCGCACCGGCCTCCACCTGGCGCCGGATATCCGCCATCACGGTATCGTGTTGTACAACGCGAAAGCGGCCGTTGTAGACCGGCACTACGGGACAGTGACGGCACAGGTGCTTGCAGCCCCGGCTCGCTTCGGTGTAGCCGGCGATTCTTGTAGCGCCGTTGACGTGTAGTTTCGCGTAACGCGCGAGCGGCGGAAGGCTGCTGCGGTCGGGCACGCTGAATTCGAGGCGGTCGAGCGAGATCAACTGCTGTTGCACCGGATATTCATCTTGCACCAGTCGCTCCGCCAGGTCCGCCAGTGCCTGTTCGAATTCCCCGCCAAGGATGGTCTCGACGCCCAGTTTCTTCAGGTAACCTGCGTTGACTGGCGCGTACAGGCCATAGGCGCATAAATGCACTTTTGGATTCAGCAACCGGACCTTCGGGATCACTTGTGCCGCCAGACGCGTCGCGGTATGCATCGGCAGGTACAGCGCAACCAGTTGCGCTTCACGAATGGGAAGGGAAGGCAGCGTGGTAATGGCAAGATCCACGCACATGACATCGTGGCCGCGTTCCTTCAACCACGCGGCCGGCGAAGCCAGCCCGAATGGCTGCCGGCCGAGTTCATAGGTGGATATCAAAACAACTTTCAACGCATAGAACCCCAACTTCCATTATGGGCAGAGCGGTTCGTCACTCGGGTGAGTTCAGTCCCCGTGTGATGCCAGCCAGCATTTTTCTCGGTGCGATCCGGGCGGCTGCCATCACGATACGGTTTTGCAGACCTGGGATGACAATCGTCTTGCCCGCCATCAAGCCTTCGAAGCCGATGCGCGCCACGCTCGCCGCATCCATCACGGAGCTTCTCTTGAACAATCGCGCGTTCGAAGTGCCCGCGGTTTCCGCGAAGCCTGTATGCGTGGGCCCGGGGCAAAGTGCGGTAATGCTGACGCCTGTGCCGGACAACTCGTTCGCCAGTGCTTCAGTCAGCGAGACGACGTAAGCCTTGGATGCATAGTAGACCGCCATGGTGGGCCCCGGAACGAAGCCGGCGGTGGATGCCACGTTCAAAATCCTGCCCGAGCGCCGGGCGATCATGCCCGGCAGGAACAGGCGGGTGAGATGAGTGAGAGCGGTCATGTTGACCTGCATCATCTCCAGCAGTCTACCGGTATCCGATTCCGCGAAAAAGCCTCGCAAGCCAAAACCGGCGTTATTTACCAGCGCCTCGAGTGCGATGCCCAGTTTTCCCAGTTCTTCATACACCCGCGGCGGTGCGTCCGGATCCCCGAGATCCGATTGGATCACGCGGGATCGGGCTTTGTACCGGTTTGCGAGTTCCGCGGCCAGTTCCTCCAGCTTGCTTACGCTTCTTGCTGCCAGCGCCACGCTGTATCCCTGTGCGGCGAAGATCTTCGCCAACTCGGCACCGATTCCGCTGGAGGCTCCGGTAACCAGAACCCAAGGCCCTTCGTTTCTCGTTGTTTCGGCTTGCATGATACGCTGAAAATTCAAGCTTATGAGTAATATCAGTATTACCTTGCCCGACGGCAGCAGGCAAGAAGTGCAGGCCGGAACGACTCCGCTGGATCTGGCGAAATCGAACAGCCGCCGGCTGGCTGACGACGCTGTCGTCGCCCGAGTCAACGGCCAACTGTACGACTTGACCCGTCCCCTGGAGAGTGACGCGAGCGTGCAGATCCTCACTTCACGCGACCCGGAAGCGCTCGAGGTATATCGCCATTCCACGGCTCACCTTCTGGCGGCGGCTGTGCTGGAGTTGTATCCCGGCACCAAACTGGGCATTGGTCCTCCGATCGATAACGGGTTTTATTACGATTTCGAACGGGAAACGCCTTTTACGCCGGAAGACCTGGAGCGCATTGAAAAGAAGATGTGGGAGCTTCAGGCTAGCGACCTGCCATATGAACGCAAGCTGACACCGAAAGAAGAGGGTTTGAAAAAATATGCCGCCATGGGCGAACCCATGAAATGCGAGCTCATCGAAGAGCGCGCCGACGGCATCTTCTCCGAATACACCCTGGGACCGCATTTCATCGATTTCTGCCGCGGTCCTCACGTGCCCTCCACGTCGAGAATCAAGGCTTTCAAGCTGCTTTCCATCGCCGGTGCTTACTGGAAGGGCAACGAGAAAAACCAGCAACTGCAACGCATCTACGGGACCGCGTTCTTTTCGAAAAAAGAGCTGGAAGAGTACCTGAAGCAACTCGAAGAAGCCAAGAAGCGCGACCACCGCAAACTCGGACAGGAGCTGGACCTGTTCAGTGTTCAGGAGCTTGCGGGACCGGGCTTGATTTTCTTCCACCCGAAGGGCGGCATCGTCCGAAAGCTGTTGGAAGACTGGATGCGCGATCAGTATCTCGCGCGCGGATATTCCCTTGTCTATACTCCGCACATCGCGCGTTCGGACCTGTGGAAGACTTCGGGCCACTACAATTTCTACGCGGAGAATATGTTCAAGCGCATGGAGTTGGACGACGCCGAATACCAGCTCAAGCCCATGAATTGTCCGTTCCACATTCTGATCTACAGGGACCGGATGCGCAGTTACCGCGATCTTCCGGTTCGCCTGGGCGAACTGGGAACGGTGTACCGCTATGAACGTTCCGGCGTGATGCACGGCCTGCTGCGGGTTCGCGGCTTCACCCAGGACGATGCGCACATCTTCTGCACGCCCCAGCAAATTGAAGACGAAGTCGTGAACTGTCTCCAATTCGCGCTGGACGTCCTCTCTACTTTCGGATTCGACAAGTATGAAGTGGAGCTGTCCACCTGGGATGGCGGCGCCAGCGGGAAGTACGACGGCACTCCGGACCAGTGGCAGCTCGGCGAAAACGCACTGCGGAAAGCGACCGAACGGCTTGATATGCAGGTCAAACTGAGCCCGGACGAAGCTGCTTTCTACGGACCGAAAATCGACGTAAAGCTGGTGGATGCCATCGGACGTCTGTGGCAGCTCTCCACGGTGCAGTTCGATTTTACGCTGCCGCGGCGCTTCGGGCTCGAATACATCGCGGAGGACGGCAAAGCCCATCAGCCGCTGATGTGCCATCGCGCGCTCTACGGCTCCGTCGAGCGATTCTTCGGAATCCTTCTGGAGCACTACGCCGGTGCGTTCCCCGTGTGGCTCGCGCCCGTGCAAGCGGCGGTGCTTCCCATCACCGACCGCCAACTCGAATATGCGCGGCAGGTTACGGAACAGTTGAGAGCCGCGGGTATAAGACCTCACCTGGACGATCGCAACGAGAAGGTGAACTTCAAAATCCGCGAAGCGCAGTTGCAGAAGGTGCCGTATATGCTGGTGGTCGGCGATCGCGAAGCCGAAAACGGCACCGTCTCGGTGCGGAACCGTAAGCATGGCGACCAGGGCGCGAAAACGCTGGACGCCTTTCTCGCGGAGGTCAAGAAACTGATCGACACGAAAGCTCCGTCCGAGTAGGCAGATGGCGGTGGCGCTCGCGCTGTTGCTGGCCGCCGTGGCCGCCGGATCGCTGGTGTACTGTATCCTCACCGTGATTGCGGTTTCACGGTATCTCGCCGTCGCGCCGCCGCCGCTTTCCAGCGCGGAGCCGGTCAGCATCCTGAAGCCGCTTTCCGGCGCTGACGAAGGGCTCGAAGAAAACCTGCGCAGCTTCTTCCGTCAGAAATATCCCCATTTCGAAATTTTGTTGGCTGTTCGCTCCGAATCCGATGCGGCGGTGAAACTCGTGCGCGGATTGCAGGCGGAGTATCCGGAGATTCCCGCACGGCTTCTGATTACCGGCGAACCGCCGTACCCGAATGCGAAAGTCTTCAGCCTCGATCGCATGATGGCCGAAGCCCGCTACGATTTGCTGGTGATGAGCGACAGCGATATTCGGGTAACGCCCGAACTGCTCCAAACGATCGCGGGTGAGTTCCAGGATTCCAACCTCGGCGTCGCTACCTGTCCTTATCGGGCCGTGCCGGGTTCCAGCATCTGGTCGCGATTGGAAGCGATCGGGATGAATACGGAATTTCTCGGCGGTGTGCTGGTAGCACGGATGATTGAGGGAATGAAGTTTGCCGTCGGTCCCACGATTGTTGCTCGCAAGCGGGTGATTGAAAAAATCGGCGGCTTCGCGCGGCTGAGGGAATATCTCGCGGAAGATTTCGTCATGGGGAAGTTTGCCGCCGATGCCGGTTACGGTGTGTCGCTCTCCTCCTACGTGATCGAGCATCGAATCGGCACCGAAGGTCTGCGGGCTAATTTTGCACATCGCCTGCGTTGGGCGCGAAGCACGAGACGATCCAGACCCGCGGGCTACGTAGGACAAATTTTCACGAATCCTCTGCCTGTGGCCGTAATCCTTGTGGCTCTTGAACCCGCATGGTGGCCGGCGCTTCCGGTTTTGGCGGCGGCGCGTGCAGCAGCCGCCTGGGCCGTTTCCCAGCGAGTGCTCAAGGACCCGCTGACGCGCGCGCATTGGTGGCTGGTTCCGGTGCAGGACTTCCTGAGCTTTGTGTTCTGGGTTGCGGGCTTCTTCGGCAATTCCATTCAGTGGCGGGGGCGCCGCTATTACCTGTATCGGAACGGCAAATTCGCGCTGCTTTCCAAGTAATCTTCCACCAGATCCAACAGGCGATCTGCGGGCAGCGTACTGTCCAGAAGAAGCCCCGCGTGCGTATACGGAAAACCGTTTACCAGTTCGCGCACGCGTTCGCCGGTGAGGTCGAGCCCCGGGTGAGTTGCGGCGCGCGCACGGCAGCGCTCGACTGCAATCTCGACGGGAACCGCGCACTCGATAAGCACGAGTTGAGCATCGTGCCCGGAGGCGATACGCCGGAGCTCTTCCCGCTCGCCGGTGTGGCTATAGCCTGCATTTACGATCACGCTGCTGCCGCTATCCAACACCGCTATAGCGGCGGCGTGCATCGCGCGATAGGCCACGATGCGGTCCTGGCGCGTGTGCGCGGAATCCGGCATCAGGGCCACGCGGATGCGGTCCATTTCAAAGTGCACGATGCCGAACCGGCGGGCCAGCATCCCGCCGATTAAAGACTTGCCGGACGCCGGCGGTCCGGAGAAGACGATCAGTTGTTTCACCGGGAAGGCTCCAGCACCAGAGTCGAATCGGCAGCAACATGGTTGAATTGCATGGGAAAGCTTTGGCCGGTGTAATATGCTTTCCATTGATCGGAATAATGGCTGGACAGGATCTGTCCCGATTGTCCAATCGTGATGTTCTGAAGCGAGTTATCCCAGTTTGCCAGGTCCGCCACCATCCGCATGGAAGGCGCGACGCGGCGCGTCGTCTGCTTGATCGTTGTAGAGGATCCGCTCATGGGTGCCGGTCCGATATTGAAGTAGCGCCCCACCCACGGCACGCGGCTGAGGACTGGGCGCACCAACCGCACCTCGATGTAGCGTCCGTAGTCCCACTTGCGCGGATCGTTTCCCTGCATGCGCGCGCCCTCATCGACCGCCTCTTTAAACGTGCCGGCGAGCAGGCGATCGTAGTCCTCAAACCAGCCTTGCGGGCGGTTCCGAACGATCTCTTCCACTACTCCCGGCGTACCCGCATGCTCGTACGCCAGGGCGTTCTGAGGTGCCGCGCTCGCAGCCAGAGCCCTGCTCAGATGTTCGTAAGTGAGCTGGACGATCAGCGGCGCGGCATTGCCTTTTTCCATCTGCCCGTTCCAGTTCTTCAGCAGCGCGGCGGCGTCGTCCGCTCGCTCGCTCTTGTTGCCCGCGCGGCTGTACGCAGCCACTACTTCTTGCGCCAAGTAATGCAGGAATGGCGAGTACACATCTTTCTGAATGACCAGCATGCCGGCGGGATCCACTTTTCCGGCAGCCAGCATTTTGCGAATCAGGGCAGCGCGATGACCCGATGCAAAGTTCCCTTGAACGGGGTACTTATAGTCCGGAGGGAAGGAGTTCTGATTTGCGCTTACAACAATTCCTGATGGTGGGTTGAAGGAGGAAGGCAGCTCGTCGTAAGGAATAAAAGCCGTCCATTCGTTTGTTCCCGAACTGCCATCCAGCGGAACATCTCCCTGGAATCCGCTCCGGACCGGCAGCTTTCCGGCGGCTTGCCATCCGATGTTGCCGTCCACATCGGCATAGACAAATGTTTGCGCAGGTCCGGGATAGGTTGAAAGCGCGGTGCGAAACTCCTGCCATTCGGACGCGCGGTTGAGATCGAAGAATGGAAACGCAAAACCACCGGGCTCCGCCGCGCTCCATCGCAATGCAAGAAAGCGGTTCCGGTCGGAGACAAAGATGGGCCCGTGGCGCGTCACCCATACAGCCAGCGGCACGCTAGCCGCTCCGCGCACGCGGACGATCTCCCGCTCAAGCCGCGCCTGCTCCACCTTGCCATCGAAGAGATAGCGCCCGCTGGCGGGGTCGAGCTTCTCGATATACAGGTCCTGGACGTCGAACTGGAGGTTCGTAACGCCCCATGCGATACGCGCGTTGTGTCCAATGATGACCGCGGGAAGGCCGGGCAACGAGACGCCCGTTACGTCCATTCCCGGCGCGCGAAGATGATTCATGTACCACGTCGACGGCAGCGTCAGCTCCAGATGAGGATCGCTTGCCAATACCGGCTTGCCCGTCTGAGTATGCCGTCCCGCCACCGCCCAGGCGTTGGAACCAGAAACCTCGTCCGATCCCGGACCGGTCCGGAACAGCGTGTTCACTTTGTCAGGATTGCCATCACGCAGCATCGCCTCCTTCGCAAGATCCCGCTTCCACGAAGTGGTGAGTGTGCGGAACATCTGAAGGCCGGCGGCGATGGAATCCGCAACGGTCCACGGCCGTGGGTCGTAACGGAGCAGGGAAAACTCCACGGGGAGCCGTGAGCGATGCGTCTCGATGTAGTAGTTCACTCCCCGCGCGTAGGCAGAGAAGTAGCGCCTCTCTTCCGGCTTCAGCGCGGCGGCATGCTGCGCGGCGATGCGCCGCAAGCGGAGTCTCCTGGCTTCGATATCCGAGTCGGCGGCCACAGGACCGACGATTTCCGCCAGCTCACCGGTGGCGAGCCGCCTCAGCGCATCCATCTGAAACATGCGATCCTGTGCCGTTACGAAGCCCTGTGCAAAGATCGCGTCTTCGATGTTTGCCGCCGAGATGTGCGGTACGCCTAGCGAATCGCGAACGATGGATACACGCGAGGAAACCGGTGCGGCCAGTTCTCCGGACGTTTGCGGCAACGGCCGGTA
>DASTMK010000186.1:0-25452 GCA_035714225.1 Bryobacteraceae bacterium
TCGGATCCAGCGGGCCGGCCAGCTCTTTCAGACCGTCGATCGTGAACCGGCGGAAGTCCTTGGGGTACTCATGAAAGGGATGACAAAAGGGCGTTACGAGGTGAACGTATCCACCCGGCACCAAAACGCGGCGGATTTCGCTCAGGACCCGTTCGGGATTACGGACGTGTTCCAGGACCGCGTCACATTCCACACGCTGAAAAGCATCCGCCGGGAATGGTAACTGCTCCGCATCCGCAGCCACGTCGACGCCGGGAATTGCAAGCAGATCGATGTTGATGTAGCCCTGAACCGTACGGCCCGCACCACCGATATACAGGTTCCACCGGCCAAGGGGGAAATCCGTGGGCTCGGCTGGATTCATCACGAAAGGGTCTGGAGGATGTAAAGCGCGTAGAAGCCGATCACTCCAGCGGTGTGAAGCTCGCTTCCGATACCGTAATTCAAAATCCGTCTCAGGCATTCCGGGCATCGATCAGGAGCGGAAAGAATTTGCCCTCCATCTTTTTCCCGGTGGGAATGGGCGGCACTCCCGGTAATGGCTCCGCGTCGCTGGCGGAATGAACCCCATCGCGAAAGACGTTGATGACCGCGGCGCGCCGCGGACTGCCGGTTCGGTTCTCATAGGAGCCGTGCACCATCAAGGGATGGTGGAACGAAGCCTCTCCCCGTTTCAATTGCACGGGCACAGGATGGAACTGCGCCTCCTGCTCCGGCGAGAGGACCGTTCGAATCTCGTCCATATCGCCGGCCAGTCCGGTGATCGGTAGCAGCGGCCATCGATGGCTGCCGGGCACGTAATGTACGCATCCGTTGTCGATCGTGCTGTCGTCCAAGCCAATCCAGCATGTCAAGTGAGCCATGGGCTGCGTTCGCGTCCAGTAGGAGTAGTCCTGGTGCCAGGCGACCACTCCTCCGTGATGGGCGGGCTTGCAGAAAAGCTGGTCGTGCCAGAACCTTACCGAGTCGCCAAGCAGTTGCATCGCGGGAACAAGAAACGCCGGATTCCAGAGCAGGTCGTGCAGCCCCGGACGAAATCGCCACCCGCCCAGCGCGTGAAAGAGAATCCGGCTGGAGTCTTCCGATTCATTCGAGTAGTACTGGTTGAACAACTCGATTCCGGGACTCGACGGGTTCATCGCCTCGTCGATCTCGGGCAGGATTCGGTCCGCTTGCTCTTCGGTGAGTACCCGAATGCCCGCCAGGTATCCATGCTCGTGGAAGAACGCCACCTGTTCCCTTGTCAGGCGGTACTGGTCCCACTCCGCGGCGGTTTGCGGTGAACGAAAGATGTCCGTGATGAGTTCGTGCCGGTCAGCTAAGTCTGAGATCGGCTTGCCCTTCTCTGAATGCATGACAGTCATTTGCGTATTCTCTCTTATCGGAAGCGGCAAACCCAGCGAGGTGTCATCATAGAGACTTCCCTCCCGAATTGAGAATGAATATGACCGGTCGCGAACGCATTGCCCGGACTATGAGGCATCACGAGCCCGAGAGGGTTCCGGTGATGTGCCAGCTTTCCATAGGCCACATGAATCTGAACGGCGGTTACAAGCCGCACGAGATCTGGTACGACACGGAAGCCTTCGCCGACGCTTCCGTGAAACTGGCGCGGCGATACGGCTTCGACGGCATTCTGGTTGTTCTTACGGGCCGCCCGCCGGATTACCTCGACAATGTTCAATCCATCCGCGAAGACAGCGACGGCGAGTGGATCACATGGCGCAATGGAGATCGTACGTTTCTGCCGTGGGATGATATGCCGCAGCACTATCCGTGCGATACCTCGGCCCCGGTACGGGCCGTTTTCGAAACGTTCGATCCCGAACGCGACATCCTGCGGCTGGACCATTATCTGGGCTACGTCTGGAACGTGCTGTATCACATCCAGGAGGTGCCGGGTAAACCCGATGCCGGGCCTCTACGATCGGGGTCTGTTCCGGAGTATCTGTTGCGCGCCTTCGACCTGGTCCGGAGCCGGGTGGGAGCCGAACTGTCCGTGCACGGCTCCATCTACTCACCCCTGACACATTATTTCGAACTGTTCGGATATGAAACCGCGCTCCTCACTTTTGTGGACGACCCGGGAAGAGCGCACGCGATTTTGGAACGGCTGAGCGACGGAGTGATTGCCTGGTCGCTGGCGCTGCTTGCACGGGGCGCCGACGCACTCGACCACTCCTCCGCTTTCGTCGCCGCTCCTTTCCTGTCGCGGAAGCTATATGAGGAGTTTGTCGTTCCCTATGAAGCGCGAGTCAACGAGGCGATCCGCGCGGCAGGCGGCATCGTCTACACCCATACGTGCGGGCGCATCGCCGACCGGCTCGACCTGATCGAGGCCACCAGGACCATGGGAATCGATACGCTCGACCCGCCGCCTTTGGGAAATTGCGATTTGGCGCAAGCCAAGCGCGCCGTTGGCGAACGGCTGTTCCTGAAAGGCAACATGAACTCCGTGGCGTTGCTCGACTATAAAACACCCGAGCAAGTGAGGCTCGAGGCCGTTCGTGCCCTCGAAGCGGGCAAGCCCGGAGCGGGCTATATTCTGAGCACCGCGTGTTCGGTAGCACCCCGCGTCGAACCCTGGAAACTGGAGATGCTGGCGCCGATTGCGAATGAGCTGGGACAGTATGAGTGAAACGGCAGGCACACGACTTCCATGCGCTTCTGGTACCTGTTCTGGGTAGTCACTTTTGCCATTTCCGCGGTGGCGTTCGCGGCGATTGCGGCTGTGGTGGCGGTTCGCGGTGTGGGCGATCTGCGCCAGATGCTGGCGGCGCTTAAGGACGGAGCGGACAAGTCTTGAACTTCACCCCCCTCGATTGGGTCATCGTTCTGGTTTACCTTGCCGTGACCATGGCTGCGGGTCTCGCCGGCAAGAAGTACGTCCTGGGTGTGTCCGACTTTCTGGTAGCGGGGCGAAAGATCGGGCCGTTCGTCGGAATCGCGACGCTCGCGGCAACCGAAATCGGAACGATCACCTTCATGTACTACGCCGAGCTCGGCTACAAGACCGGTTTTGCGTCCTTCATCAACGGCCTGATCGCCGGCTGCGTCATGATCTTTCTCGGCCGTACCGGCTTCATGGTTCACAAGCTGCGCGAGCTTCGCATCATGACCGTCCCCGAGTTCTTCGAGTTGAAGTACAGCCGCCGGTTGCGGGTGCTCACGGGCGTGCTTGTCTCGATCGGCGGAATCCTCAACATGGGAGTCTTCCTGCGTGTCGAGGGAACCTTTCTCACCATCATTGCGGGTCTTCCGCTCGATTATCTGCAAATCACGATGACGGTCATACTCCTGCTCGAGATCGTATATACAGTGCTGGGAGGCATGGTTTCCATCGTCATCACGGACTTCATTCAGTTCGTCATGCTGAGCATTGGCACGGTGCTGGTGACGGTGTATGCGATGACGGTTGCCGGATGGGGCAACATGTTCGACGCGGTGGCCGGGACGATGGGTGAGCCCGGCTTCAACCCGCTGACGAATCCGGAGTACGGCTGGGCGTACATTCTTTTTCAGATCCTGTTGTGGATGTCCGTTGATACGTGCTGGCAGACGACGGCGATGCGCACGTTCTCCACCCGCGACCCGGAAACAAGCAAGAAGGTTTTTTTCTGGACGGGCTTCATCTATCTCGGCCGCGGCATGATGCCGATGCTGTGGGGCATTGCGGCGCTGGCGCTTCTCGGCCCGCAACAGGATTCGCTGCACGCGATGCCGCAGATGATCGCGCGCATTCTGCCGGCGGGAATCCTGGGGCTGGTAGTGGCAGGGATGCTGGCGGCTACGATGTCCGTGAACAGTTCGTATCTGCTCGGTTGGAGTTCCGTCATTGCGCAGGATGTGATTGCGCCGTTGCGCAAGACACCGATGAGCCCCCGGCGCCAGATCGTCGTCAACCGGATAACGAACCTCCTGGTCAGCCTGTTTGTACTTTTCTGGGGAGTCTGGTACACACTGCCCGGCCCCGTCTGGTTTTATCTGAACATCACCGGCACCATTTTCCTCGCCGGAGCCTTTTCCGCGTTCATCGGCGGTCTTTTCTGGAAAAAGGCGAATGTGGTGGGTGGATACGCCGCGATGCTCGCCGGCGCTTCCGGATCGATCGCGTTTTTCTTTTTCAAAGTGCCGGTGAGCTACGCCGGACTCGGCTCGTTTGCGCTGGCGGCCGTGGGGATGGTGGGCGGCTCCCTCATTGGCGACAGGATGCGAAAGCGCTCTGCGGCTTGATGCTGTTACTCCCGGCAGCTTGCAGCGGGGTTAAGCGCTCTTCTTGATGTCTTCCAGCATCGCTTCCCGGAGCACCTGATTGAGCCGTGTCCGATAGCCTCTGCCCTGCCGGCGAAGCCACGCCACGACATCGGCGTCCAGCCGGACGGTGAGCTGCTTTGACCGGGCGGTAGAAGGGATTGCCCAAACGCTTTCGGCAACTGGCACACGATTTATGTACGCATG
This sequence comes from Bryobacteraceae bacterium, assembly GCA_035714225.1. Lineage (GTDB taxonomy): Bacteria > Acidobacteriota > Terriglobia > Bryobacterales > Bryobacteraceae > CAADGY01. The sequence continues at coordinate 4,459 of DASTMK010000186.1, forward strand.
AATCGCTGGGCCAAGGGCGGCGTGCTGGACAGGGTGTTCGAGCAACTGCAACGTGAACAACTGGTGCGCATCAAGATCGAAGCGATCAGCCTGGATTCAACTTCGGTGAAAGTCCATCCGGATGCAACGGGCGTTAAAAAAACGGGCCACAAGCCATCGGAAAATCGCGCGGCGGATGGACCACCAAGATTCATCTGGTTGCCGCGAATGCTCGAACGGCTCTAACCTTCGCGTTGTCGCCCGGCCAAGCGCACGATGCGGCTCCAGGCCGGGAGTTGCTGCGGAATCTGCCCCCGTTGCCGGAAGACTTGCCGGTCCTGATGGATGGGGCCTACCAGGACAACCAGACCCGGCAACTGGTCCTGGGTCTGGGTTGGGTTCCGGTGGTTCCACCCGCGGCGAATCGCATCGAACCGTGGGAGTACGATCGTGCGCTGTACAAGAAACGCAACGAAATCGAGCGTTTATTCCGCAGGCTTAAGGGCTTCCGCAGGATCTTCTCCCGCTTCGAGAAACTCGATGTGCTCTTCCTTGGCTTCCTTCACTTTGCGCTCATCGCCGATGCCTTGCGATAGTGTGAACACGCCCTAGTTTGAAGGCAACAGATCGGCTACTCTCAGGCACACTTCTCGTGACGGACTCATTACGGCGTAGATGCCGTTTTTGGTCCCAAAAACAAGCGTCACACGTTCAGTTTCACCGTCGTCCTTGAACTCCTCGACAAGGAGGCCCGAGCCCCACCGCAGGGATACCTCCTCGATCCTCGCCGCCTCGTCGGTCGGAATGCCGATGAGCAATGAGGGCTGTGCCACGTAACGTCGTGCCAGGGCGCGAGCTTCCCACCAGGACAATCCGAGGCTCCGGAATGCTGTTTCTGCGAACTGCGACAAGGGAAATCCCGTAGGGAGAAACAGCTGCACCGGCTTGGCTTGCAGAATCTGGATCTCGCCCGGATAATCCGCCACGACCAGCGGTCCCATGCTGGCACGCATCGTCAGCTGATCCCACTCGTCTGGAACTACGACGTCCGATGCACCAATGCGCGCGAGAGCAGATCGCAACTCGCTTGTGCGAATAGTCTGCCGCATTGTCATAGGCCCGATCACCGATATGGCCGGCGGGCCCGGCCAGGAGTCAAACACCGGCAAACGGGGCCGGAAACCGGCTTGCGCCTCTGCCTCGGAGAGTCCCGCCACGACACGTTGGCCGCCGGAGCCCGTGAAGTCGGTGTCAAACGGCGCATCAGACAGGTCCACCCGAACAACATCGATCCGATTCAGAAAGAGTCGGAACCACAGCTCCTGCGCCAACGCTCGGCCTTGTGGCAACGCGAGAATCGCCAAGGCCAATCCTGCAAGCGCCGAAGCCGCTATCCACGCCTTTCTCTGCGGTTCTGGCCGCAGTTTCCGGTTGAGCGTCACACGCGCCTGCGCGACGGTGGGAGTCCATGCGGGCTCAACCTTCAAGAGCCGCTCAGCGACCCAGCGACTGTTATCGTTTGTTTCCATATCGTCTCTCGTACTCCTTCCGGAACGCGGTTTGTGCACGGCTCAAGAGACTTCCGACAGAGGTGAGGTTGATGTCGGCCGCCGCAGCGATTTCGCGATAAGTCAGTTCCTCGGCCCACAGCAGCAGCACTTGTGCGTGCCGCGGGTCAATGGCCGCGAGCGCCGCACGTACGTTCGTCTGCTCGACGTCCGCCTCGTACAATTCCTGAGGCGTTGGAGGTGATCCGCGGAGTGACGAAAACAAACGCTCAAATCGTTCCCGTCGTGCTTGCTTCCGCCACTCATCGATCGCTTCTCGCACTGCTGTGCGGTATAACCAGCCTTCAGCCTGCTCGCCTTGTGCTCTGGGATTGCGCTGCCATTTGACGAACACCTCGACGGCTAACTCTTCCGCGCGGGCCTGGTCACGGACGACTCGGCCAATGACGCGGGCAATGCGCCCATAATGGGCGTTAAAAAGCGTGTCGAGGTCCATTTGTCCCGTCGTCCCAGCTCTTGACATCGCCATGCTGCTTGCGTTCACAGTACAAGAACGTTTGGGTGGGACGGTTTGTGCCAGTGTCAGCCGGTTTTTGTCGTTATGCAGCGGACGTCATTCTTAGGCTGGTGCGTTCTGCGGCAGATGCACGCCGTTAAGCGTCAGAAGCGCTTAGCGTACACTTTTCTCCTTTTGGTGCCGCGTGGCCTGTTATGGCAGTGCGGCTGTTGTTGGGGCATATACGATAGGTTGGTGCGCCGTTTTCTGCTCCGCGCCACACGCCGGCTACTGAAAGAGATCGATCTCCACCTTGAGCGGGATGGCGATTCGGCCGGGCGTGTCATTGCTGCGGGCAATGGCCGGGAGACCGGGATCGAACGGTTTTTGCGCGCCGCAATACTGCCGGACGTGGCCCGCCAATATCTCGACCACCACCTTCCGAGACTAATCCGCACATTTACTCTGCTTCCGCCCAACGGCGGCTCGGCGCTCGAACTCGGGTCGTACGTCTACGGCGCGGCTGTGTTGGAGCGCGTCCTGGGATACCGCGCGGTACGTGGCGCCTATTATGGCGCGCAGCCAGGATCGGATCGAAAGACTCTCGAAATCGCCGGTCAGCCCGTCTTCGAACTCGACATCGATTTGTTCGACGCGGAAACGCATTCATACCCGTATCCGGACGGGACGTTCGACGCTGTGCTTTGCTGCGAAGTGATCGAACACTTGCTTCGAGATCCGATGTATCTTCTATTCGAGTGCCGGCGGGTTTTGAAAGAGGGCGGTCTGCTTCTGCTCACAACGCCGAACGCCGCCAGCTTGACGAGTGTGGCTCGGACCCTGCATGGAAGGAAAAGCCCGCAACTGTTTTCTGCCTATCCGGCGCCCGGGAATGCGGATACACCGCACGTCCGCGAATACACGGTTTCCGAATTGGCCGCTGTCGTGACAGCAGGCGGCTTCCACACCGAAGTGATTTTTACTGAGGTGCTGGAGGGCTTTGAGAACACCTCGTGGGTGAAGCCTTTGCTCGAACGGGAAGGCTTCGATACCGCAATGCGCGGCGAACAAGCCTATTGCCTCGCGCGGAAGCAGTCTACATTGCCTTGCGAACGGTACCCGCGTTGGCTCTATGCCATTTAGCAGGGTTACGCCACTGAGTCGCATCGGCAGAGCGGGAAGTGCTCACGCGGCCGCACCGCAACGAGAAGAGCGCCGTGTTCGCTCCGATTCCCAGCGCGAGGGAAACCAGGGCGGCCAACGTGAAACCCGGTGAACGCCATAGGCCGCGCAATCCGTAACGGAGATCCTGAAGCGTTGGCAGCCGGCAAGGCAGACCCTTCTTTTACTCCCGGCGGAGGGTCTGCATCGGGTCCACCGACGCAGCACGCAGGCCCGGCACAGCCGCTGCGGCAAGCCCGATGAGCAGCATGAAAACGGCACTTGCGGCGAATGCCGCCGGATCGGCCGGTTTGACGCCGAATAACAACCCTGCTGCCAGGCGCGCGCCGATGAGCGCAAGTGGAATCCCGATCGCAGCGCCCGCGAAGATCAATATCAGCCCGTCGCGGAGCACCAGCCAAAGCATTCTTCCCGGCGCAGCCCCGAGTGCTACGCGAATGCCGATTTCCGCGGTGCGTTGCGCAACCAGGTAGGACATAACTCCGTACAGCCCTACACCGGCGAGAACGAGCGACAGGATTGCGAACAGCACGCTTACAGAAGCGATAAGCCGGTCCAGAAAAATAGAGTCTTCAAACCGCTGGCGGACGGTACGCACGCCGCTGAGAGTGACGGCCCGATCCAGCGCGGCCAGTTCACGCCGAAGAAGCGGAACCAGGGTCCCGGTGCTGACACCCGCACGGACAAGAAGAATGGGATCGGAAGTACTCTCCATCTGGGTGACCGGCAAATAAACGGTCGGTACAGGATGTTCCCGCACACCTTGGTGCAACATGTTTCGAACCTGCCCCACAATGTAGATGGGAATTCCACCTTGCGGCTCCTTATCATCGAAGCTGAGGGTGTGTCCCACGGGATCGGCTCCATTCAGATATTCGCGGGAGAATGCCTCATTTACAATCGCGACTTTCCGCATCTGCTCCGCACCGCTGTCCTGAAAGTCACGCCCGCGGACCGGGAGGCTACCGATTGTCTCGAAGTACCTGGCCGCCACGGATTGCAATTCCACAGAAGCCGGTTCCACGGCTGTACGCTCCGAACCGGGAACCCTGATTCCGGCGCTCCAGGTTCCGCCCTGGTAAGGCCCTGGAAACCCGTAGCTGACGGCAGTGACACCGGGAATCGCACGGATACGTTGCACCAGGCGTTCGCGGATGGATGCAACCTGGCTTGATTTGTACGAGCGCGGAGAGTCGAACTGAAAAGTCAGAACATCATAGTGGTGGAATCCGGTGTCGGTAGTATTCAATGCGAAGAGGCTGCGGCTGAATAAGGTAGCGCCCGATACAAGTACGATGCAGAGCGCAACCTGAGTAACAACAAGGGTTTTTCGCACGCGGTGGCGGCACCCTCGCCCGCTTCCGGCAGATCCTTCTTTCAGCACAGCACCCGGTGGAACGTTCGTGGAAACTAAAGCGGGCAGAAGACCGAACAGGAACATCGCAGCCAGGGAGACAGTCACGGTAAATAAGATAACGTTCGCATCCGGCTTAACATCGAGAGTCAGGTTGGCATCGTCCACCGGCAGGAACTGCACGATGTTGCGGCTGCCCCATATGCCCAGCGCGATTCCAGCCGGTATTCCCACGGCAGCGAGAAGGGACGTCTCCGTAAGCCATTGACGGACCAGGCGCAAGCGGCTCGCGCCAAGCGACAGGCGCAGCGCGATCTCGCGGCGGCGCGCAGTTCCCCGCGCGAGCAGCAGATTAGCGACATTCGAGCAGGCGATTAAAAGAATCAGCGTCACCAAGGCCATGAGCAGCAGCAGCGGTTTTTGGAACTGGTCGCGTAGGAAGGAAACACCGGTGCCTCCGGCCCGAAGTTCGAGCCGCTGCCCCATCCGCTTGCGCTGCCAGGGCGTATTGGGATCGTTCGCATAATTGCTATTCAAAAAATTGCGAACCAGCACATTCACTTTCGCCTGTGCCTCTTCGCCCTGGACGCCGGGCTGCAGCCGCGCCAGCAGCCAGAGCCAATGCATACCCGCATCCTGAAAACGCGCCCGGTGCATGGTGATGGGGACCCATACATCCGCCTGTCCTTCCACCTGTACGCCCCGAAAACCCTTCCGGGCTACGCCAATGATCGTAAGAGGCTGGTCATCGATGACGATTTGTTTGCCGGGGACGTTCGGGTCGCCATAAAAGCGGGCTTGCCAGAAATCGTAATTGAGAACCGCATACGGCTGCGCCTGTGGACTGCTTTCCTCTCCGGCAAAGAGACGTCCGAGCGCCGGCTGCACACCGAGCACTTCAAAGTAGTTCGCGGAAACGAATTCGCGAAACAGAAAATCCGGTTGTTCTGTGCTTCCGGCCGTGGTGTAGCGCACGCGCCATGGTGCGCTCCGCGCCAATACGCCTTCAAACAGGTCCGTCTGTTTGAGCAGTTCCTGATAGAGGGGATACGACGTAAACCCTCGCCCCCAACCGCCCACCCGGTACAAGGACACGATTTGTTCCGGCTCGCGGACCGGCAGCATTCGAAGCATCAGCGTGTTGAACAACGAGAAGATCGCCGTGTTCGCTCCGATTCCCAGCGCGAGGGAAATCATGGCGGCCAATGTGAAACCCGGTGAACGCCATAGGCCGCGCAATCCGTAACGGAGATCTTGAAGCGTCGTCTCGATCAGCGGGACGCCTCGCTGCTCGCGGTAAGCTTCCTTCATCCGGGCAACGCCGCCAAAATCACGCCGGGCCGCGGCGCGAGCTTCGACCTGCGGCATCCCCTTGCGCTGGTATTCTTCGGCAAGCGTATCGAGGTGAAACCGGACCTCATCTTCGAGATCGCGTTCTGCGCATGTTCCGGCCAACAGCGCCGACAACCGCCGGAAGGCGGATCGCATCAGCCCTCCTCTCCGGTTCGCAGAAACCGGCTCATGAGGGATACGATTCGCGTCCAGCCCGCCTGTTCTTCCGCGATCTGGCGCCGTCCGGCTGCCGTGAGGCTGTAGAAACGGGCCCGGCGATTGTTATCCGACGTACCCCACTTGGACCGGATCCAACCTCGCTGCTCGAGCCGCAGCAAAGCAGGATATAGCGTGCCCTGGTTCAGGGACAGCGTCCCTTCCGAGATCTGTTCAATCCGTTTGGCGAGACCGAGGCCGTGCTGCGGCCCCATCGTCTCGAGTGTCCGCAACACCATCAGATCCAGGGTTCCTTGCAGAACCTCGGGCTGGCTTTCTTGTTTAGACATCCAAAAGGAGTATGCTTCCGCTTGTTTAGAATGTCAAGAGGAATGTGCCGCACGGTGTTGAGGTGGCTATCTGGAAAATGGATTTTCGATCCGCACACCCGCGATGGTCTGGCCTGCATTCAGGTCTTCCGACAGAATTCGACCGGCACCGGCCTTCCACGCGGCTGCAATGATCAGCGCGTCCCAGAAGCCGATACACGCCTCATCCTCGATGCGAAAAGCGGCAGAAATTTCAGCCAGGGTGGTATCCACGCACCAGACAGCATAACTGTCCACAACAGCGCGGGCAGAGGATTTCGGCAGGGGTGAGGCGATCTTTCTCGTCACATTGACGTAGAACTCGTGGAGCACCTGTGTACTGAGGACGCCGGTGCGCCGCTCCCACAATTCCCGCAGAATGCCCTTGGCGATTTCGTGCTTCGCTTTGGCATCGGCATCGTGGGCATAAATGAGAATATTTGTGTCCACAAATGTTTTAGCGTTCATGCAACTCGTCCCGACTGGCAGGAGGGAACCCGCCTAAATGAAAGCCTTCTTCCAGCAAGGCCAATGCTGATCGTTCAGAGCGTTCGTAGGCTTCGTCCGCGCCAACAAGAATTTCAATCTGTTCGGCCAGGAGGCCGCTGATCGAAGTCGAACGCCGTGCCGCAAGAATTTTAGCTTTCCGTACGATGTCCGGGCTAATGCTGATCGTGACATTTTGCTTTTTGATATTTTCCCGGGCCATGTCTTCCTTTTTAGCCACGTATAATACGTGCTACACGTATTATACGTGGAAAGGTGGCGCGAAAGCAGCGATCCTTTTGTAGCGCTGCCCGTAATCTTCAGGTGAGGGACGCAGACGAGAGCCGAAATGACGGACGCCGCCATACTCGCCGCCTGGTACGGCCACAAAGACACCATATACCGGTTTGCGTGGCGTATGACGGGATCGGCGTCCATCGCGGAAGACGTGCTACAAGAGGTGTTCCTTGCTCTCCTCCGCGTGCCAGACCACTTCGACGTCCGCCGTGCTCCGCTGCGGGCATTCCTGCTGGCCGTCGCGCGCAACCAGGTGCGCAAGCGATGGGAAAAAGAACGCCGGTGGGACACCCTGGACGATGACATGTTTGAAGCGGCGCCGATGAATCTGCTCGCGGCAGAGATTGCGGATTCGGTAGCACGTGCGGTTCAGTCCCTGCCACCGCGACAGCGGGAGACACTCGTGCTTTTCGAGTACGAGGGGCTCTCGCTCGAAGAAGTTGCGCGGGCCGTGGATGCGGAGGTTGGAGCCGTCAAGTCCCGTCTGAACCGGGCCCGGGAAAATCTGCGCCTTATACTGGCGCCGCTGAGAGGAGCTTATGGAGCCTTTAAATGATCACGAGTTGCAAACCCTGCTAAAGGCCTGGGATGCGCCGGAGGCACCAGAACATCTGCAGCCTCCTCTGCCCCGGCGCCGGTGGTACGCCGTGCTATGGGGGGCGTCCGTACACATCCCGGTGCCGGTGCTCGCATTGATTCTGATGGCCATCATCGCCCTGCAGGTATTTCCGCGGCGCGAACGCACACCTATTCCGCCGGACGCCCTGCGCGAGATCCGGCTTTCGGACTTCGAGCCTGTTCCCGAAGCCAAACCTGTGGTGGTGAGGAGGACGCACTATGAGAATCATTAGTCTGCTGCTGCTGAGCGCCACACTGAGTCCGGCGTATCAGGTGATCTCGAGCGGATCGGGTTCGAAGGACGGGGTGGGGTTCCGTTACGAAACCCGCGTGGAACCACGCATCGAAGGGCAGAAGGTGATTGGATTTTCAGGCGGCGGAATTTACATCAGAGATACGTTTCATCGTTACTTGCGAGACGATGCGACGCGCCGCTATGTGGGCTACGACCTCATCCTCAACAAGCGGACCGACGGAATGCTGGTCGTGACTTTCGGACAACTGAGCGTGTCCGGGGAGAAACTTGGACTCAAAGGCGAATGGCCGCAGGTTCCTCTACGCGTGAACTCGACGCCGCAGACCATCAAGCCGGGCGACGAGATCGCCATTGACCTGTTTACGAATCCGGCCACTGGCCAGAAGATTCTGGATCACCTCGTTTTCGGTGAGGCTCCGGAGGTGGTGCGCCTGCCTGAGGGCTCTCCGCGCGATTTCACAATGGATGACGTGCCGCTGACCCTGACGAGTCCGAAAATCCTGCTGAACGGGAAGCAACTGGAATCAATGGAGGCCGCTATCAGCGGCGAGGCGGTGTACTTCTACCTGCCAGGCCACGGCCGCTACGCGATGTCGCTTGCGCCGAATCTGGAACTCGGGTTCCGCAAGTTGGACGAGGTCCGTGGGTCACGGATCAGCTTCCGCAACGGGAACGATACCTGGACTATCGACTGTACGCATCCCGTCGCACCGGGCGGCGGAGTATTCAACCTGTACGTCTACCCCGACCCGGTTTGGCAACCATCGAGGGGCGCGGACACCTACCAGCTTGGGGCCAGTTCCGCACGCGCGATGATCCGAAAATAGCCGTTCATTTCGTCAGGGCGTTTCGTTTATAGCCCCATCAGAATCCGCAGCCGGGACCGGACGCCTGCTCGCGTCCTTGAGTAGGATCGAGATTAAAGGACCAGATCTCACCCCCCGAAGGCTTGGGAAGACTCACTCCCGCTTCAGTCCGTCGCCACTCGTCCGGTCCCATAGATCCCGTTCCTGTTGCTCCCCGGTCCATGCCTCCGGATTGTTCCGAAGAGCGGCGAACGCAGCATTGGCTTCTTTGATGAATTTTCTCCGGCGGTAACTGTTTATGGCTTGCTTGAGGACGGTCTGAACTGGCTGGCGCTGCCTTCGGGCGAGGTCCCGCAGTACGGCGAGAGCCTGCTCATCGATGCGGATGCTGGTACTCGGCATGGGCTCCAAAGGCTACAACAATTTTAGTCCGGCAGGTAGAAGCTGGAACTTTCCGTTGGCCGGGCATGCAGGTAGCGGCCGGTTGTCGAAACCGAGGCATGGCCGAGGGTCGCCTGCACGAGGTGGATCGGGGCGCGGCGGTCCAGCGCGTGGCTGGCGTGGGCGTGGCGCATCCAGTGCGGTGAGACCTTTTGTTCGAGACCGGCTTTCTTTGCAGCGGCGTAAACAATGCGGCGCACTTGGGAGGCGTCGAGATGACCGCCGCCCTTCCGGCTGCGGAAGACGGGATCGACCGGACCGGCCTCGCCACGGATCGCCAGCAGTTGCGACCAGAACTTCGGCTTCAGCAGGATCGTACGTGTCTTGCCGCGCTTGCCGAAAACGGTGATCTGCCCTCCTTCAGTCCGCGGCAGGGCGTCGCACCACTTCAGTCCGCAAAGTTCGCTGACGCGGACGCCGGAGACATAGAGGAGCTTCAGCAGTACCCGATCACGGCCCTCCGGCGCCGCTCCAATGAGTTTGGCAACCTCGCTTTCCTCGAGAATGCGTTGGGCGAGCGAGTCGCGGTTCGGCCGGAGTTTCACGGCCGCTCCGACATTAAAAGGAAGGTAGCCGGTCTCCTGCCCGAAGGACAGGAGCGATTTAACGGCGGTGAGGGCCCGGTTCTGGCTGGCGGGTTTGAGACTTCCCTGCTCCAAGGCGGCCGCATACGCCTGAACATCGGCGAGCGTCACCCACCCGAGCGGTTTGGCAACGAACATCAGGAACCGCTCCACATCCGCGGCATAGGCGCGCCGGGTATGCGAGCTGACCTTCAGCGACAGCCAGAGTTCGACCAGGCTGGCATCGTTCGAGCCATCCGGCGAGGGCTGGACGGCAAACGCCGGCGCCGATGTGAGTTCGTTCACTCCTCAAGTAGTATACACGGTATATCTCGTTATCGTGCATTAAATAATATATGGGTATCTGGTAATATGGCGATATGGCAAGCAGAAAATTTACCTTTACCTTACCGCAGGATTTAGCCACTGAGTTTCTGCATCGCGTGCCGGCGAGCAGCCGATCGCAATACGCAGCGGCGGCGATTGCGGCCAAGCTTCGGGAACGTGAGCAACAACTCGCCCTGGCATGCGAAGTGGCGAACAACTCTGCTGATGTCCGGGAGATTGAAACTTCTTTTGATGCGCTGGCGGATGAAGCCGACACCGTGCAGGAGCCATGGTAGAGCCCCGGCGCGGTGAAGTCTGGTGGGTTCGTCTGGATCTCACCTTGGGCTCAGAGATTGCTAAGACCCGGCCGTGCGTGATCCTTTCTGGTAACATTTTCAATAAGCTACGCCGGACCGTGGTGGTAATTCCGCTGTCCAGCTCGCCGCAATCCAGCGCCCCCTTGCTAGTGCCTGTGCGGTGTGACGGCCGGGACGTAGTAGCGGTAACGGATCAGATACGGGCCGTCTCCAAACAACGACTCGATCAGCGGCTGGGGGAGTTGTCATCCGAGGACCTGAAGGCGGTTGAAGGGGGCGTGCGGGAAGTTCTGGAATTATAGTTCGCAGGATATTGCACGATCGTGCAATATCATAGAGAAGCCGCTATACTTTCTACAGGTTTCCCTCCATGCCGGACAACCCCTCGTATATTCATAAACTTGAGGGCATCCTGGCCGAGGCGCGCTCGCCTAAACCAATTCCCTTCTTCCGCCGCCGAGACATTGAGGCCCTCTTCGGGTTAAAAAAACGCCAAGCCGTCAACCTCATGCACCGGATCGGAGCGATTCGTGTCAGCCGCGAGCTTGCTGTCGAGCAATGCGATTTAATCCGGTGGCTAGAACAGATGCTCTCGGACCCTTCCGTTGCAATCGAGCAGCGCCGGCACGAGCGCGTCATTAGCCGGATTGTCGAACTCAAAGCCGAAACCGCGGCCCGGGCGGTCCGAATCGTCCTACCCGACCCGGCGCCTTCCGTTGATTTCCCCGAAGGTGTTTCGCTCCAACCTGGCTCGCTGACCGTCTCCTTCGAGAACGAACAGCAACTGCTCGAGCGGCTCTTTCTGCTGGCGCGTGTGCTGGCTACACAGCCTCAGATACTGAACAACATATAAAACAGGTATACCCGTATCAGGTATGCCTTATCGGATTACCAGTCAGTGGATCCACAAAGACAACCCCCCGGTTCTTGATGTAATGGGTCAGTCCCGCTGACTGGCGGCGTTTCAGAATCGCATCGGCGCTGTATACCAGGTAGGTTGTTCCGGCACTGGGCGTATGGCGCTCCGTTTCTTCAATAGCCAGCTTATCCCGCAGGCCTTGCAGATTCGCCTTGCAGTTGTTGGCCGTCAGGCCGCAAACGGCGCTGAGAGTGCGATAGCCGATCGTAACGATGCGGCTGTGCGGGTCGCGGGGGACGCCGTGATCCCAGAGTGCCTGATAAACCGCCTGTTCGCCGAGAGAATGGCCATCCTGCGCGCGGAAGGCTTGGCGGATACGGCGCAGGAGAGCGATTTGGGTGACGGCAACATTGTGTGGGGTTACACCTGAAGCAGGTATACCTCTTTCAGGTATCGCAATATCGATCCCTTCTTTATCAGGTACAGACGATTCAGGTATTTTTAAAACAGGTATACCTGCTTCAGGTGCCATTTGTTCTGTGGAAGACGACGTTTCTTCCGGCACAGGACCACCTTCTTCAGCAATACCTGAAGCAGGTGTACCTGATTCCGCAGGGCGGGGAACTTCCACCACCTGCGGACCCCGCAGAAGAAAGCTGACCGCACTCCGCATATCGGCATCCGTCGGCCGCAGAAACTCGGTTACGTCGAAATCTTCAGACGTTTGCCGTTTGCGTTTGGCCATCGGATGCCTCAATCATCGCGGTGATTTGTGCAAAGGCGGCAAGATAGTCCTGTGCCGCTTTGGAGTTTGGATCGTAGTCGAGAAGGGCCTTGCGCGCCCGGAACGCCTTGTTGACGGTCTGATCGGTGCGGATGGCGGGAAGGATTGGAACCTCGAACATCTCGGACATCTTCTGCAGGCTTTGCTGGACCAGAGCGGTAACCGACAGCCGCTGGTCCACCTGGCAGGGCATCAGGCCGATCGCGCGGATATTCGCCTTAATCAGATCGTTCAGAAGCCGCATCATGTCGTAAGCGGCATTGGCGCCGTTGAGGCTCAGCAGGTCCATGTCGACCGGAATAACGACATTACGGGCATAGACCATGGCGCAGGATTGCAGCAGGTTAATCGATGGGGCGACGTCAATGACTACGGCGTCGTAGCGGGACTCATAGGGCTCCATCATGATCTTCAATGCCAGCTCGCGGACCACGGCGCCCGCCATCGCCGATTCGGCCTGAATGGTGTCCTTGTTTCCACACAGAATGTCGAGCTTATCGGTGACTTTCACGGTGCACTCGTCCAGGTGGAACTTGTGGATCAGAAACTGATTGAAGAAGTTACGGGGTTTCAGGTTCAGCATCACGCTGATCGACCCCTGGCTGTCGGTATCGATCAGCAGTGTCCTATGCCCCTTGCCGGCCAGGTACCAGGCATAGTTCACGGCACAGGTGGTCTTGCCCACGCCGCCTCGCTGATTAGCAACCACTACCCGGATCATCGGACCTCCGGTACGGCTTGCCTGCGAATCCGCTCCACATCCTCAACAGTCCACAAACGATAGTTGTTGCTGGGGTTTCGATACGGTTCGGGGATTTTCGACTCTTTCAGCCAGCGGTACAGGGTGGCCAGGGATATGCCTAGAGACTCCGCAACCTGTGCTGTCTTCAGATAATGCCGGCGCATGCACAAATTGTATGTGTGACTAGGGTTATGGTGCAACTCACAAAAGTCTTGTCAAGAAGGATGCGGTCCGTCAGGCGGCCGAACTGGACTGGCGTACTTCGGTCTGTTTCCAGAGTTTTCGGCTGGGAATGAACAAAACAGAGATGCCGCACAGGGCTGCCGCGATCAGCACGACGAACGTCCAGCAGGGAGAAGTAATACGCTTGATCAACGAGCCTTCCGGAATCAGGGGGTTTAGTAGAGCGACAAGATAAAACCCCGCCTGAGCGGAGAGCGCTGCCCACTTCCATACCGGCGGCAGGCCAAAGCTGGAAGCCAAAAGGAGCAGCAACGCGAACGGCAGCAGCAGGCGGCCCACCTTATGGGATATGAAATGAAACCACATTCGATTGGAAGGGCCAAGCAGGGCGGGGAAGGAGCGAATGGTTTGATACACTCCCGCCTGTGTGCGGACCTTCCGATGAAACTCGGCCTTCAGCGACGTGGGATAGTCGAACGCCTTGGCGGATTCGTCCAGGATGATCCGGTAGCCACGGAAAAACGCGCCCAGCGGGAGTTGCACGTCGTCGAGCAGCGTATCCGGAGAGAGCGGAGCGGCCAGTTCACGGCGCATGGCGTAGATACACCCGCTGGCGCCGATCACCGAATCCACACGGCTCAAGTGCTTCCGGATCCATTTTTCGTATCTCCAGTAAAGCCCTACGTTCAGCTCACCAAGGGTTTCCCCTTTGCGGATAATGAGCTCTCCGCTGGCGACTCCCACCTGCGGGTCGGAAAAACAGCTCACCAGATGAGCCAGGCTGGAAGGCTCGAGCTGCTGGCGGACGTCGGTGAAAAACAGGATGTCACCCGTGGCATGCTGCACGGCCGTGTTCAACGCACAAGCTTTTCCGCTTCTTGGAATGCGGTAAAAGCGGATACGGGCAGATTCGAACTGCTTGACGATTTCGTCGGTCCTATCGGTAGAACCATCTGAAACCACAATGATTTCCACCAACTCGCGGGGGTATTTGAGCGCCTGGATGGATTCGAGCTTCTGCTGAATCCAAAGCTCTCCGTTGTGTACGGGCAGCAGCACGGATACTGAAAAATGGTGCGAGGGTTTCTTCCGGATGGAGGCACCCCTGCGGCTAAGAAGAGCCAGCAGCACGGGATACCCCATCAACACATAGACAATAAAGATCGCACTCAGTAGGAATGTGCCGATTGCGAGGTCATTCATGAGTGGTAGGTAATAGGGGGGTAGACCAGCCTGGATAATGCCGGTTTGGCCGGATTGGATAGGTTCAATTGTCGGCGTCCTAACGTTTGCATGGCCTCCGAGCCGGTGGGCGCCCTCGGCGTTCCTCTTGTTGTATACCCAGCTACTTAGACGCCGGGCAGGGAACTACCTTACAAGATTAACACTTTTTTGCCAAGCATCCCACGGGAATTAACCTGGAGTATGCCCGGTTGCGGCGCCACATGGATTCAGTTCTTTTGACAGCTTTTTCGAATGGCTTCAGCGATTTGGCCGGCAACTTCCGCGTTGCTCATAAGTGCCCGGTGCGGCAGCCAGAACGCGTCTTCGATTCGGGCTTCCGCATTGGGGCAGGGCTCAACACGGCATCCGCCGGCGCGGTACAGCGGGTTCCCGTAAAGCGGGTGCGGGTAAAAAGGAGTACACGGCACACCGGCATTGGCGAGCGACCGGCAGAAATCGTCCCTGGAAACGCCGAGCTTTTTCTGGTCAACGCGGCCGAGGAACAGGTACCAGGAATTGCTGCTGACCTCCGGAGCGATCTCCTGAAACTGAAGTCCCTTTACATCGGCGAGATCGGATCGGAGGAATTGCGCATTCCGTGTACGCAACGAGATCTGTTCCGGCAGCCTTTCAAGCTGTGCAAGCAGAACGGCTGCCTGAAAGGCTGTGATGCGGTAGTTGGTTCCCAGGGTGTAATGATGGAACCAGCCCTGGTCCTGACGCCTTCCCTGGTTGGCAAAGGACCGCACCTGTTCATCGAAACCGGCATCGTTAGAAAGCAGGATGCCACCTTCGCCCGCCGTCATCACCTTCGAGTTTTGAAAGCTGAAGGATCCCGCCAGACCGAAACTGCCCGCACGGCGGCCTCTCCATTCCGAACCGTGGGCATGGGCGGCATCCTCAATCAGCGCCAGTCCATGCCCGGCGGCCAATCGCGGCAACTGATCCATGTCGGCCAGAGGTCCGCCGAAGTGGACGGGGATGATGGCGCGCGTTTTCGATGTGATGGCGCGAGCGGCGCACTCGGGGTCCATTTGAAAGCTCAGGGGACCGATATCGACGAAAACCGGAATGCCACCCACCCTCGACACGGCGGTAGCCGTCGAAATGAAAGAGATGGCGGGCACAATGACCTCGTCGCCTTCCTTAACTCCGGCAGCCTGCAGGGCCATCTCGAGCGTGACCGTTCCATTCACCGCGGTTACGCCATACTTGCAGTGCTGGAATTCGGCGAATGTGCGCTCGAAGCGTTCTACCACTTCATGAAAACCGCCCCATTGGCGGCTGCACAGCACTTCCTTCAGAGACTCCAGTTCACGATCCGTAGCAATAGGCCATTCAGGAATAAGCATGGGGCACCGGGCAGGATTGGCAAATAGGTGGCAATGAAGTAACCATGTTAGCCCAGTTGCTCCGTTGTGTTCGCTTACCCCGTTCTCGTGAGAGACTTAGGGTTTGACTCCTGCGAGCGCCGCTCGCAAGAATTCAAAGGAGAGCCTGAAAGGCCGGCTGCACATTTTAAGCTTTCAACCCGGAGGGACATTGAGGTATAGACTCGCCGCTCTGATTTCCATTCTTTGGGCCGTCTCCGCCGTGGCACAGGTTATGCCCTCCGGCGGTCCATCTATCTTGAGCCGCCAGCCCAGCCTGCGCACCGGACCGGCAGATGCATTGTTCACCATCAGACCTTCCGCCAGCATTGTAGGCAGATACGATCACGGTCTTTTCCTACCCACGACGGATGCCGAGGGCAGGTTGTCGGGGCAGGACAGCTACGGTATCGCCGCCGTCCTTGGATTGGACGGGTTTCATCAAACGAGAAACAGCGTTGTCAGCCTCGATTACCGGGGACAGTTCCGGCACTACACGGCGAACGATTATCTGGACGGGAGCGACCACGCGCTATCGCTCGGCTATGAACGCCGGCTGACCAACCGGACGCTCGTTGCCGGAACGGCATTCGGCGGTCTTTACTCCCGGTCTTTCGGGGTGCCCGGATTGGGGAGAATGAGCCCCCCCATCGTCGATATCGGCCCCGAGATTATTCCGACCAACGAGATTTTCGATAGCCGCGTTTATTATGCGGGCGCCGGTGCGAATATCGTCCATCAAAAATCCATGAGGCTATCGTTCGGCGCTGGTGCAAACGGGTTTATGGTACACCGACGGTCCCGGTCTCTGGCGGGCGTAATCGGTACTTCCGCCCAGGGCAACGTCGCCTACCGGTTGTCCAGAAGACACACCGTCGGCGCCGATTATACCTTTACGAAATTCGACTTCACCAGGGGCTTTGGCATATCCGACATGCACATCGTGTCGTTGAATTACGCAGCCCAGCTCACGCGCCGCTGGACCTTTTCCGCCCGGGCGGGCATCTTCCGGTTCGAGAATCTCCGGGTTGTTACCGTGCAACTCGATCCGGTGATCGCGGAGATTCTGGGGCGCAGGACAGGATTGGAAACCCAGCACCAGGTGAACTATGGGCCGATTGTAAGGGCCGTGCTGACGCGCGAGTTCCAGCGCGGGAGCTTCAATGCCAGCTATAGCAGAATCGTCAGCCCGGGCAACGGAATTTACCTGAGCTCCATCGCGGAGTCCGCACGCGTGGGCTACAACTACCGTGGCTCGCGCCGGTGGAATTCCGGCGTGGCTGCCGGAGTGACTCAATACGGCGCCCTGACCCAGACTATCGGGAAATATCACAACCTTTACGGCAGCGCCCAGACATCCTACCGGCTGAAACGGTTTCTGCACCTGACAGGTTCCTTCATCGTCAGGAGCCATGGGATTGGCGAGGGTTCGGATTTCAAACGGACATCCTACTCGGCATCCATCGGCCTGGCGTTTGCTCCAGGCGAGATCCCTCTATCGCTGAATTAAACACCGCGCCACTTCTGTTTGCGTATCCCGCTAACCGCTCCCAAAGATGGTCGCAATCTTCCGGGCCGGGGCTATGGTTGCTCCCTGCGGTCCCAGTCTGGATTTCATCCGTCTCAGATAAACGCCCAATTGAGACTGGTTCCGATGCAGAGAGTGGGCGCACTGCCGGAAGATCTGGCCGGCGCGGTTGTTGACGTCACGAGAGCCGCGCCACCATCGGTTTCCGCTCTTGTCGTTATCCGGGCACAAGGCGAGCCAGGAAACAAATTGGCCGACCGTGGGGAATCGGCTTAGATCTGGGCCCAACTCCGTCAGCAGCGACAGGCCTGACTGCTCCAGCCCAGGAATTTGTAAGACGTCTACGCCAAACCGCCGATACAGTTCGGTGCGCATTGCAAAGCCGCCGCCTTGCCTTACCCCAGCGTTCCGGCTGTTGCGGGTACGACGCTTCTTGCCATCTGGCGGCAACGGTTTCTCCTCCGGGTCTACTTTCGGCTCGATCTCGTTGAGCAGTTGCGCGATTTCCATATCGCACTGCTCGATCTGTCGCTGATAGTGGCCCTACGCTTCACGCGATTGCCGTAGCGTGAACAGATGCTCGCGGCGCCAGTTGCCCACCCGTGATTTGCGGATCGTCTCGGTATCCGCCTGAATCCGGTAATGCCGCAACTCGGCCAGTTTCGCCGGATCGCGCTCACCGTCCAGGATGGCGTCCACTATGGCCAGTTCCGCCAACCCGGCGATGTCGTTGATGACACGATGAATCTGTACGTTCATCTGCGTTAGCGCTTTCTGCATGTGCTGCACATGCTGCGCCGCCATTATCACTAATTCGCCCCGGTGCCGCATGATGGCGCGCACGGCACAGATTTCATCGTCCGGCCGGAAGGCGCGGCGCAACAGCCCACCGAATGCAGGTACTGAATCCACTGGCAGTCGTGCCAGTCGGTGCGGCGTCCCGGTACGTTCTTCATATGCCGTGCATTCACCAGGCATGGCTGCAGCCCTCGCCGGTCCAGGATTTCGTATAGCGGCACCCAGTACACGCCGGTCGATTCCATCGCGACCGTACGAATCCTGCATGCCTCCAGCCAGTCGGCCAGCGCGTTCAGATCTTCGGTAAAGGTTGCGAAAACCCGTACCGGGTTCTGATCGCGGCCCGGAGGAACCGCTGCGTAAATCTCCCTCGCGCCAATATCGACTCCGGCGGCACTGCCTTCGATCATCGGCCTGTCCGTCAGGCACATCCCTTTTCTTCTTCTTTTCCTCGGTTCGTTGTGTTTGCCATCGCTGACTCCGCCTTCGCGCTGTCAGCGGCCGGATCGCGTTCATACATACTCTTCTAAAGGAAATCAACCCCGCATCGCTGCCGGGCCGTTCATCACTGTGCTGCGCACCTGATCCGGGGCCAGGCTCCCTCTGGGGCTCTTACACACCACTGCGCCATCGGACCTGCTTCGCGCTGACATCGCCCCTTAAGGGTCTACTATCGCCTTGGTTCCTTCACACTCCTGCCTCGCCGGAGGCGATGACCGGCCGGAGACATCATTGATACTTTAGTTAGACCGGGTACATCGCTGACAGTTTGCTCTGCAAAGAAGTGCTCGTCAATCCTCCGATTATCTACCCTCCGGCGGCAGCTACCGCTAGTGAGACCGAGCCAGCCGTAGAATGTGTCGGTGGATCAACTCAGCGGCGCGTCCACAATCTCGGCTCTATCAGCGCCTGGGGGAGCGACCCGCCAGCCGAGGTGCTTCTCCAGTTCCCGCAACAGTGTCGCCATGGGTAGAGACCGACCTATCTGTCTGCCGTCGGTATCGAGGTAAAGGCTTCGCCGCCGAAACGGAGTCCGAGAACAGCGATGCTGCCTTGATCAACGACAAATTCCGCAGAGCCGCTCCGGCCAACGATGTTGCCCATGCCAGGAAGGTCTCGGAGAAGAGCGGTGACCTTGGTCTTGGGTCCCATGGGTAAAATCCCAGTTCCGACCATTCCACCTTCGGAGTCACGGCCAACGATCGTGACAATGTTGCTTTGAGATCCGGGATTGACAATCGCAACTGCAGTGACAAGATTCCTCTCATCCCAGATAAGTGTGCTTGCCTTCGTCCCCATCCTTGAGAGTGGTACGACCGCTTCCTGATCTGCCCACCCTATGATGCTCTGGCGAAAGAGCCCGTAACCAACAACGGCTGAAGGCAATGACAGCTCAACGAATCCCTGATTAAGCGGGCCCACATTTGGCGCTTCAACAACGGCTGTCGCGCGGCGACCTAGACTAGCGTTAATCGACGAACTGCCCAACCGAGGTACGATCAGCCGCTCACCATTGTCTCCGACGAAGTCCACCGTGAAATAGACCGGATTCGTGCTCGTGTTCGTAAGGTATAATGCTGAATACCACCCTCCGCCAAATGCGAATTGAGGGAGTATCTTTGTCGTGATCTCATTCTCTAATCCAATATTCAGACTGTCGTAAATCGCATTGTCCACAGGGAAACCAAGCGTTCGGAAATCGAGTCTCAGGTCGCGTCCGACGCCGTATGAAATAGCGGCGGCCATGAGTGTGGAGCGGAACGTGTCGGCCTGCACCGTGTTTTCGCTTGGGGCGTAGCTGCTCTGCCACTGCGTATTGAATCGCTGGAGAAACTTGGTCAACCTCTTGACAGGAATCCTGTAGCCGGTTCCTGCTTGCTCGACGTTGGCGAGGAACAGATAGGCAAGCGTCATGAAGGTTTGAAGTGTTTCGTCCGTGGGAGTGGATGGGTTGTTCCATGTCGCAAATGGCTTGCCCGTGCGCAAGTAGTTCTCATAGTTCTGGCGGACCACACTTATTGTCGTGCGGGCATCCTGCGCAAGTTCGAAGGCAATTTCAGAGCTCAGCCCCCATGCAGTTGAGTTGTTGACGACTTCATGAATGACGGCGTGCTGGAATATCTGGGCCATTGTTTCTGAATAGATGGCATTTGCATTCCCATCGACTCTTCCGCCGTAGATGAATCCAGATGGAAAGTTCAGTGTAAAGTTATGACCAATTTCATGCGCTAGTGACGACCAGGGAATTGCAGCAGCGAATCCGTGATTGCCCGCTGCGATGCTCACTGGATTTGCGTACCATATACTGTAGAAGCCACCGGCCGTGTCCTTCCATACCTGCTGCCGGAATGCTCCATTAATAAGCGTTATGTCGTCGTTGATCAGATCCTTTTGGGCCGCTGCAATCGCCGACAACACGTACTCGATTGTTACTCTCGGCGTCGCACTGAAGTCCGTTGTTGCGAAGGGCGCCAGTGTTGGCAGCACAGCATACAGCAAGCGGCTTGTAGGTAGCTGCCCTGATAGTGCAACCGTGACGTCAAATCCGGAGGGTAGGGGAACGGGCTGAATGGCTGGTGGCACCAAGCGGGTAAGTGCTTGTGCGCGATCCGTCTCACCCCCGCCGTAATTCGCGGCGACCGTGACGATATAGTTCTTCACTTGTGCATAACGGTGCTGCTGCGGGAAGAATCCTGACGTCGTTTGGCCATCTCCCCAATCGAACGTAAATGGAGTGCTCGGTTGCCTCGTATCCCCGCCGTTGATTACAACTACGCCTGTGGCAGAATCGGCGGCCGTCACTGCAATTGAAAGCGAAGGCGGAGAACCGAGCAACTCCCTGCGGTAGTCAAACGCAAAGTGCTGATCGGCGAAGGCCGGAACGACCAACAGGAAGAGATAGCAGTAGCGCAGCATACGAAAGACATGATATGCGATGTCCGCGTCTACCGGTACTGGTGCAGCCGCCTACGCATGCTTTGGGCGTGGACTGCGGCTTCGCGAACGAGGAGCAGCTACGC
>DASTMK010000187.1:0-21391 GCA_035714225.1 Bryobacteraceae bacterium
CCGTTTGTGACCGACCAGCACGTCCCCCAATTCACGGTTATCGATGCGCCGGGATTCCGCGCCGATTCCGCCGGAGATGGCACCAACTCCGATGTCTTCATCATCGTGAACTTCTCGAAGAAGCTGATTATCATCGGAGGAACTTCTTATGCGGGTGAGATAAAGAAGGGCATCTTCAGCGTGTTGAATTATTTCCTGCCGGCGCGGGGCGTTCTGCCGATGCACTGTTCGGCGAACGTAGGAGCATCCGGGGATACAGCCCTTTTCTTCGGGCTCTCGGGCACCGGTAAGACAACGCTGTCCGCCGACCCCGGCAGACGGCTTATCGGTGACGACGAGCATGGATGGAGCGGCCGTGGTGTTTTCAATTTCGAAGGCGGCTGCTATGCGAAATGCATCCGGCTCAATAAAGAAACGGAGCCGCAAATTTGGAATGCCGTCCGCTTCGGAACGGTTCTCGAGAACGTCGCCGTCGACACGGAGTGGCGTTTGCTGGACTATGACGATGCTTCGTTGACCGAAAATACACGGGCCGCCTATCCGGTGACCTTCATCGAGGACGCGATTGTCCCGGGCATCGGAGACCATCCGAAGAACATTGTTTTCCTGACGCTTGACGCGTTTGGGGTACTACCTCCCGTCGCGCGTTTGTCCGCCGAACAAGCCATGTACCACTTCTTGAGTGGTTATACCGCGAAGGTTGCAGGCACCGAACGCGGCTTGAGCAAAGATCCGGAAGCGACATTCAGCGCGTGTTTCGGCGCGCCTTTTCTTCCGCGCAGCCCCCAGGTATATGCAGAATTACTGGGTGAACGGGTGCGGAAGCATCAAGCCAGATGCTGGTTGATCAATACCGGCTGGTCCGGCGGAGGGTTCGGCGTCGGAAAGCGTATGAGTCTGCCGGTCACTCGCGCCATGGTGAGCGCCGCCCTCGGCGGACAATTGGATCGGGTGTCTTACCGGCCGGATCCGACGTTCCGTATTGAGGTGCCAGGGGAGTGTCCTGGAGTGGATCCGAAACTTCTGAACCCGCGTGAGACCTGGTCCGATCCGGCGGCTTACGACCGGGCAGCGCGAGACCTGGCCGGCCGGTTCCGCCAGAACTTCGAAAAATTCGGTATCGGAGGCGAAATTCGCGCCGCCGAGCCGGTTCTCGCTTAAAGTCTGATACTAGGGGCAGATGCACAACGCGCCTGCCCCTCCACCGACATGAAAGAAGCACTCGTCAGTGTTCTTACTGAGTACCCGATCCTCACGCTGTTTATCGTTATCGGGCTCGGATACCTGGTAGGTGAGCTGAGCCTGTTCGGATTCCGGTTCGGAGTGGCCGGAGTATTGTTCGTCGGCTTGGCCGTAGGTTCTCTCAGTCCCGGCATCGCCTTACCCGAAATTGTCTCAACGCTGGGGCTGATCATCTTCGTATATACGATCGGCATTCAATCCGGCCCGGCGTTTTTCGACTCGTTCCGAAAAAAGGGATATAGGGACAGCCTTCTCGCCGTGGGCGTGCTCTCCTTCGGCGCGGCGCTCACAATTGCACTTGCTCTCCTGATTCCGATCGCCGGCCCGCGCGCGGCCGGTTTGTATTGCGGAGCGTTGACCAATACGCCGGCGCTGGCCGCCGCGCGCGAAGGGGTTTTGCAGCAAGCCAAAAACAACGGGGCAACGGAAGAACAGGCGCGCCGGATGGCCGACGAGCCGACGGTGGCCTATAGCATTGCGTATCCCTTTGGCGTCATCGGGGTGTTGCTGTGTTTTGAGCTCATGAGGCGCGTCTGGCGCATCCGGTTGGAGCCCACCGATGAAGCGGGCGACATCGCGGTGAAGGATTTCATTGTCAAAAACCCCGGCGTGATTGATCGCACGGTGGGGGACGTATTGCGTCTGCACAAAGAGCCTGGTTTCGTCATCAGCCGCATCCGGCAGGGCGGCGAGACCGGCCTGGTGACATCCGGCACCCGCCTGAACCTGGGCGACGTTGTGGCGGTAGTGGGAGATGAGGAAGCCCTGGAGCGGGCCCGTCAAATTTTCGGTGAGCCGAGCGCCACGCAGATCGAACTGGACCGCACCGAGCTGGACTACCGGCGCGTCTTTGTCTCCAGCAAGGAAGTAGTGGGCAAGCGGATCCGTGAATTGGATCTACAGAATAAATTCCAGGCCACCATCACTCGTCTGCGGCGCGGCGATGTGGATGTAGTGCCAACTCCCGACACCCGCCTGGAGTTGGGAGACCGGGTGCGGGTGCTGACGCATCGCAGCAATTTCCATATCATCACGCGCCTGTTCGGCGATTCCATACGAGGCACCGCCGAGACCGACTTTGGCTCCGTGTCGCTCGGCCTCGTCCTTGGCGTCATGGTGGGGATGTTCCCGATTCCGCTGCCGGGTGGAACGATCATACGTCTGGGCCTGGCCGGCGGTCCGTTGCTGACGGCGCTGGTGCTAGGGAAACTCGAGCGGACGGGACGCGTCACGTGGGCCATTCCCATCAGTGCAAACCTTACACTGCGGCAAATCGGACTGCTGCTCTTCCTGGGCGGTGTCGGAACGAAGGCTGGTTATTCCTTCGCCAGCACCATTCAGGACCGGGGGCTGATCCTGCTGGGCGGCGGCGCCGCCATCACCTTTGGGGTAACGCTGGCCACGATGATCTTCGGATACAAAGTCCTAAAAATTCCGTTCGGTACGCTGATGGGGATCATGTCCGGTGTGCAGACACAGCCCGCCGCGCTAGCTTACGCCGTGAATGCCGCCAGGTCGGACGCTCCCAATATCGGCTATGCCAGCGTCTATCCGGCGGCGATGATTGCCAAGATTATGCTGGCGCAGTTCCTGGTCAGCATGCTTGCGTGACGCGCGACTTATCCGGCGTCGCTTGGTTACCGTGTACTAAGCTTCAAAGTGCTGAACGGCCTTCCAGCCGGCCGGGGTGAGCCGGAGAGGGGCTTCCTCTTCACTCTCGGCATTTGCGAGCAGGCCTCTTCCGATCAGCCCTTGAATCTCCCTCTGGATTTCCGTGGTGCTGGAGGCCACGTAATCTGCCAGGTCGTCAGCGTCTACGAGAGAACCCGGCTCGCGCCGTTCATGCTGGGCAACCGTCCACAGTATCGATTTCTGGGTCTCAGTCAGATCCGGCATTACCAATCTCCCTGTCTGTCTTACCACAAAACGCAGCCGGAAAAGCGGATTGCGCGGATGCCGTATACCGCGGCATAGGAACCACGGAAATTACCCGCGTTGACGCCGTCGAAGACCCGGCGTTAGTCTAAAGGTGTGGGAGTTCCGGTAACACGCTATTCCCCCTCGAGCCGGTATGTTGTGGCCGGTCTCGTGGCGTTGGGCTCAGCGGCTATTTCGGCGTGGCTCGGTCTGCAATTTACGCCGGCACTGATCCCCGCAGTCCTCTTTCTGGCCAGCGCCGCGTTTTTCTTGCTTCTCGCTTTCCGCCCTGTTGTTGAGATACAGGAATCACAGCTTATGGTGGGACGGCGCAGCATCCGATGGGAGGACATCCGGCGAGTCGATCACACCACCTGGTGGTCTCTTCTCGTTGTTCAGCTTACACTCTCCGGCGACCGCCAGCTCAGGATCGTGTATCCTGGCGACCTCGATGCGGCAAACAGCCTGCTGAGAAACCTTCGCCGTCTCGCACGCACGGCTTTGATAGACGGCGTTCCGTACCGCCGCTTCTGGGGTGAGGAGGAGCAAGCTACCGAACCGAAGCAGTATGCCTCGCCGAAGTATCATCTGCTCCGGCCCCAGGATGAAGAGGAAGTCGAACGGCTGTACCAACGTCTGAAGGCCGTCGGCCATCTCGACCCAAAGAACTCGACGGACGAGAATTAGTTCTTGAAAGCCCCGCGCTCATGGCGTTTCTGGATTGTGATTCCGGTAGCAATCATTCTTCTCGGGTACATGAGTGCACCCTTCTGGCTCAGCGCGGCGGGCGGTTGGCTGGTTGATGCGGAACCTCCCACTCCCGCGGATGTCGTGGTAGTCCTCGCCGGCGACCGGACCGGATCCAGAATTCTGCGAGCAGCCGAACTGGTAAAACAAGGCTACGCTCCGCTGGTGCTCGTGAGTGGGCCTTATGGAATGTACGGCCGCTCGGAAGACGAGCTTGCCATCGGAATGGCCGTTGCCAACGGATACCCGGCGAGCTTCTTCGCGGGCGTTCCCCATGTGTCCCATTCCACACGCGAGGAAGCAGGTTACCTCGTTGCCGAACTGAAGAAGCGCGGAGCCAGGCGTGTCCTGCTGGTTACCACCAACTTTCATACGGGCCGCGCCAAATCCGTGTATCGGGAACTCGGGCAAGGACTGGACATTCGCTGTGTGTCAGCACCCGATCCCTTCTTTTCACCCGAAAACTGGTGGCGCAATCGTGAAGGCCGGAAGATCTTTTTCTTTGAGGTCACTAAGCGGCTCGCGGATGCGTTCGGAATCTAGGAATGCGCAACACCCTTCGAATGACCTGGCCTTATCTCTGGCGCTACCGGCGTGGACTCGGATGGGGCTTCGGCGCCCTCCTGCTTAAAGATCTGACGGCCGCCGCACTTCCGCTGACGATTAAAGCGGGCATCGACTCGTTAACCCAGGGGTTCCACCTTCAGGCCGTGTTCTGGTTTGCGGCGCTACTGGTCGGCATCGCGGCGATCAAGGGCTTTTTCCAATATTGGATGCGTGTGATCATCATCAGCATCTCGCGCGACATTGAATACGATCTTCGCAACGACCTGTTCCGGCACTTGACGCGGCTGTCGTCCGGCTTCTATTCGCGCCACCGCACCGGCGACATCATGGCTCGCGCTACCAATGACCTGAACGCGGTCCGGATGATGTTCGGGCCCGGAATCATGTATTGGACCGAAACTTCCCTGACATTCGGTCTGGCGTTGATTGTGATGTTGGCGATCGACTGGCGGCTGACCCTGATGGCGCTGTCTCCGGCGCCACTGGTAAGTATCGCGGTGGTGTTTTTCGGCCGCCGCATCCACGACCGCTTCGAAGTCATCCAGGGGATGTTTTCCGATATCAGCAGCCGTGTCCAGGAAAATCTGGCGGGGGTTCGCGTGATTCGCGCTTACGTTCAGGAAGATGCGGAGTTGAGGACGTTCGAGGTCCTGAACCGCGACTATATCGACCAGAACATCCGCCTGGTGCGGCTGTCGGGCGTGTTTATGCCGCTACTGCAGGCCCTGATCGGATTGACCTTCCTGATTCTGCTCTGGGTTGGCGGCCTGCAGTTGATGCGTGGCCAGCTTACGCTCGGCACGTTCGTCATGTTCAACACCTATCTCAGCATGTTGATCTGGCCCATGATCGCCTTCGGCTGGGTGGTAAACCTCATGCAGAGGGGGAACGCCAGCTTGAAGCGCATTGCCGAATTCATGCGTGAGGTACCGGACATCGCCGCGCCCGATTCGCCAAAGCTGCTGCCTTCTCCGTTCCAGGGCCGCATCGAATTCCGCTCCGTGACGGTACGCTATGACGGCATGCCCGCGCTTTCCGGAATCGATCTCACCATTCCCGCGGGCGCAACGGTTGCCGTTGTTGGG
The DNA here is from genome assembly GCA_035714225.1 of Bryobacteraceae bacterium. Taxonomy (GTDB): domain Bacteria; phylum Acidobacteriota; class Terriglobia; order Bryobacterales; family Bryobacteraceae; genus CAADGY01. The sequence goes on from DASTMK010000187.1 coordinate 5,559, forward strand.
CACACCGGCTCTGGAAAGACCAGCCTTGTGCGGCTGGTGCCGAGATTGATGGACCCAAGCGAAGGCGCTGTCCTGTTGGACGGAGTCGATGTGCGGGAGTTTTCGCCCGCCGACGTGCGCAGCGTTATCGGCATGGTTCCGCAGGAGACCTTTCTTTTCAGCGCGACGCTGGCCGAAAACATCGCATTTGGAGTGAAAGAGGCGACGGACGAACAGATCCGCCATGCGGCGGAGCTGGCGGGGCTTGCCACCGATATTGAAGCCTTTCCGGAAGGGTTTCAAACCATGGTGGGCGAGCGGGGCATCACCCTCTCGGGAGGCCAGAAGCAGCGCACGGCCATCGCCCGGGCCATTCTTCGCAATCCGAAAATTCTGATCCTCGATGACGCGCTGTCGAGCGTGGATACGGTGACGGAGGAGCGCATTCTCACCGGACTCGGCCGCCTGATGCATGGACGCACCACCATTCTCATTTCCCACCGTGTTTCCACCGTGCGGCAGGCAGACAGGATCTATGTGCTCGACGCCGGCCGAATCGTCGAACAGGGCACACACTCCGAGTTGATCGAACTCGGCGGTTACTATGCGGAACTCTATCAGCGGCAGTTGCTCGAAGAAGAGCTCGAAGCCATCTGACGGGTCACTATTGGCCACCCCGGCGCGGCGCTGATTCAGCATGCACGAGTTCGTGTAACATAACCTCCCTCCGGATTGTCAATACCTGAGAAAGGCAATTATCAGCATGGCATCGCGTGCGGAAAGGAGATGCTCATGACAAACAAATCACGTGAAACGATGCGGGCGGTGGCGATCGATGAATTTGGGGGGATCGAGAAAATGAAGCCGCGAGAATTGCCTGTGCCGCAGGTGGCTGCCGATGAGATCCTCGTCCGGGTGGATACTGCGGGGGTTGGCGTCTGGGATCCGTTTGAGCGCGAGGGCGGGTTCGCTAAAGAGTTCGGCTTGCGAGCCAACTTTCCTTATGTGCTGGGGTCGGACGGCGCGGGAGCTGTGGAAGAGGTGGGCGGTCAGGTTCATAATTTCAAACGCGGCGACCGAGTTTACGGCACTAGTTTGATGAGTCCCAAGGGTGGCTTTTATGCGGAATACACGGTGGTCAAAGCCAATAACGCGGCGGTGATCCCGCAGGCATTGTCTACACGAGATGCCGGTGTCTTGGCCATCGATGGCGTCACCGCGTTGGATGGTCTGGATAAAACGCTTAGGCTTAAAGCCGGTGAATCGATTCTGATCCTCGGTGCCAGCGGCGGTATCGGCCATTTAGCAGTTCAACTGGCCAAGCGCATGAAAGCACGGGTTCTGGCTGTGGCCTCAGGCCAGGATGGCGTGGAGTTCGTTAAGCAGTTGGGCGCCGACAAGGTTATCGACGGGCATCGAGACGATATTCTCAAAGCGGCGCGTGAATTTGAACCGAAGGGCCTGGATGCCGCTTTGTTGACGGCTGGCGGAAAAGCGGCTGAGCAGGCGATTGCGGCACTAGGGGAAGGTGGCCGAGCCGCTTACCCGAACGGCGTGGGGGACGTTCCCCAGGAGCGTGATGGCGTTAAGGTGATGAGCTATAACGGAGAGCCTGACCCGAAGACGTTTGCCAAGCTGAATGAACTGATCGATGACGGACCGTTTGAAGTCCACATTGCGCGAACCTTTAGGTTAGAAGAGGCGGCCGAGGCCCACCGAACCCTTGAAAGTCATTACCTCGGCAAGCTCGCTCTTGTTCTGAGCTGACTGGAATGAAGACCCGCTGATCTTTCATAATCGATACCGGTCCAAGAGCTACTATAGCGGCGCTAGAATAGGGATTCACGGCTCAGGAGGAGCAAACCACTATGAAATCGTCGCGACGTGTCTTTCTTGGAGGAAGCCTCGCCGTCGCCGGGCTGCCCGCGCCGGTGCTGGCGTTTGCCGGCAAACAGCCTGGCGGCATTCGGTTGGGCGTTGCAACCTATTCGTTGCGCAAGTTCTCCCGCCCGGAAGCGATCGGCATTTTAAAGAAACTCGGCGTTGAGTACGTCAGCATCAAAGAATTTCATCTCCACTATGCGGAAAGCCCGGAACAGACTGAGGAAGGAGCCAGGGAGTTTCGCAATGCCGGATTTGTCGTTCTGAGCGGCGGTAATATCTCACTCCAGAAACCGGCCGAGTTGAGGACGATGTTCGATTACGCCAAAGCGGCCGGTATGCCCATGATGGTCTGCGCGCCCACGCATGAGACTCTGCCGGAAGTGGAACGGCTGGTGAAGGAGTACGACATCAAAGCGGCGATCCACAACCATGGGCCGGAGGACAAGCACTTTCCAACTCCGCAGAGCGTGTTGAAGGCTGTGAAGAACATGGATGCGCGCATGGGGTTGTGTCTCGATATTGGCCACACCGCCAGAACGGGCGCCGATATCATCGAAGCCGTCCGCGAAGCCGGGCCGCGCCTGTTCGACATTCACGTGAAAGACCTCCAAAGCACAACGGATAAGGCTACCCAGGTTCCTGTCGGCGACGGCGTCCTGCCGGTCGCCGCCATGTTCAAGACGCTTAGAGCGGGGAATTACAAGGGCGCTGTCATGCTGGAGTATGAAATCGACGCGGATAATCCGTTCCAGGGAATGCAGAAGTCCCTTGCTTACATGCGCGGTGTGCTGGCCGGCCTGGCGGCCTGAGACGCTTTAAGAGCCTGTTGAAAAATGTAGAAAACCGCTTGCTGGCGCGCGCGGCTCAGAATCGGAGCCGTGACCGTCAGGGAGCGGTCAATCCGACGTGTGCAGGCCCCGGTTGGGCGGCGGAGTGGCGGATGTGCTTCGAGGCAGCACCGGCGGCTTGATGTATTCGGCCGGGATCTCGCCGGTAAGAGTCTTCAACCATGCCAGGATCGCTCTTACCTCGCTTTCTTTCAGCTTTTTCCCAAGCTGGTGATCGGCCATCAGCGACACGGCTTCTTCCAACGTCTGTACTTTGCCGTTGTGGAAGTATGGCCCGGTCTTCTCCACGTTGCGCAGTGAGGCAACCTTGAAGATCATCCAGTCGCCCTCGTTTTGCGTCACCTTGTATCGTCCCGGGTCCTTCGAATCCGGCCATGGCTCGTAAACGCCGAGCTTCTGATAGATACTGCCTCCCACGAACGCCCCCATATGACATGCCTGGCACCCTATCGAAGTGAATGTTTTGAACCCAGCCTGCTCCTCGCTGGTCAATGCGTTCCGATCGCCGCGAAGGAACCGGTCCCATCGCGAAGGCGTGACCAGTCCGCGTTCGAACGCCCCGATAGCCCGCGCGGCATTGTCGAAAGTCACGGGGTTCTTCTCGCCTGGGAACGCACGCTGGAAGACCTCTACGTATTCCGGGATGGAGCGCAACACAACGACGACATCTTCTTCCGAGTCCATCGCCATTTCGACAGGATTCAGAATCGGGCCCTTCGCCTGCTCCTCGACGTCCGGCGCTCGCCCATCCCAGAACTGCACAAAATGTCCGGCGGCATTGTAGACCGTAGGCGAATTCCGATCGCCTTGCTGCCCCATGTGTCCATCGGAGGTCGGTTCTCCATCTACTCCATATGCATCCAGTTTGTGGCAGGTGTTGCAGGAAATAGTCTGGCTTTTTGAGAGCCGGGGTTCGTAATACAGCAGACGGCCCAGCGCCACCTTTGCTTCGGTTGCCGGATTGGATTTCGCGGGAAGTGCTTCCGGAATCGGTCGGAAGGGACGAAGATCGCTGGTGTCTATTGTTCCGCTGTCCTTCGAACAGGAAACAGAGCCCCCCACCAAAACCAGAAGCGCGCACAGAAGTAAGAAGGCAGGTCTCAACATAGCAGTCGAATTCACAACTTACCTGCCATTATCTTCGATTCTCACAGACTCAAACCTGCGAGGCAGCCGGTTTTACGCCCTCCGGCGCGGCGCGCATGGATTTCTCATAGCCTCTCACCACGGAGAAGATCATTTTGTCGAACATCCGGCCCATATCATGTTCGAACTCTTCCGACGTGTAAAGGTCGACAGTGCTCCGCGCCATGCCCTGGTCGCGAATGTAGGCGATCGCGCTCTCCTTAATCAATTGGAGCGCGCGAACCACTTCGTACAGGGGAATTCCCTCGGCCGACCGGCGTCTCCCCAGGAGCTCATAGTGGCTCGCCACCTCCGCTTCGGAGGAGATCAGCCAGGTAGGCAATTGCGTCAGGATTTCACGCGTGCGCTCTGTCAGGTCCCGCTCGGACAGCTTGCCCATTTCAAGCAGATCCGCATTACGCCGCATCTGCCTGATCACACGGGTAGCAATCACTTCCCAGTGATCCGAGATCAAATTGATTAGTCTTGACAGCATCCGTTGCTCCCCATAATTTCAAGGTAGCACCGGGTGGCGGGTGTCCGTCGGGACAGACCTGGTCAGATGCGCTCGCCCCGGATGAGATCCTCATAAGTTTCCCGTTCGCGCACTACGCGCCAGCCATCATTTTCTACCAGGACTTCGGCCGGGCGGGGACGCGCATTATAGTTCGACGCGGATACGAAGCCGTATGCGCCGGCGGTGCATATGGCCACCAGGTCACCCGGAAACACGTTGTCTATTTCCCGTTCGCGTGCCAGAAAGTCGCCCGTTTCACAAACAGGCCCTACAACATCGGCGTGAACCGTTCCGAAGCCTTTTTGGCGTACAGGAATAATTTCGTGATGCGCGCTGTAAAGGGCCGGCCGCAGCATGTCATTCATGGCCGCGTCCACGATGACGAACTCTTTACCGCCGGTCTGTTTCCGGTAGAGGACGCGGGACAGCAACACGCCGGCTTCGGCGACGATAGACCGCCCCGGCTCCAGCATAATTTCCAGATCGCGGCCCGCTACCCGTTCGCGCACGCGTCCGGCATACCCGGTTGGACAAGGCGATTTTTGATGCGCTTTGTAAGGCACGCCCAGGCCTCCGCCAACATCCAGGTACCTGACGGCGATGCCGCGCGAAGAGAGCCGGTCCACCAGCGCCAGGAGCGCGTCCAAGGCTTCGAGCAGTGGGCCTGTTTCGAGCAGTTGCGAGCCGATGTGACAGCTCACCCCGGCCGGATCGATGTTCCGCAGAGATTTGGCGCGTTCATAGACGTCCTCGACCTGCGAGATTGGGATGCCGAACTTGTGCTCCCGCAAACCTGTCGAGATGTAAGGATGAGTAGCCGCATTGACATCCGGGTTTACGCGAAGCGCGACAGCGGCGCGCTTGCCCAGACGTGCGGCTTTCGCGTCAATCAGCGTGAGCTCGGCTTCCGATTCGCAATTGAAGCTGTGGATGCCTTCACGGAGAGCGTAATCGATCTCGTCCGCCGTTTTGCCGACGCCGGAGAACACCACAGCCGAAGCATTCCCGCCCGCTTTCAGCACGCGGAACAGTTCGCCGCCGGAGACAATGTCGAAGCCCGCGCCCGCGCGGGCCAGCAATCCTAAAACCGCCAGATTCGAATTTGCTTTTACGGCGTAGCAAACACGATGGCGCTGGCCCTCCAGCCCCGCCGCGTACGCGTTGAACTTGCTGACAATATCCGGCGCCGAATAGAGATAGCAGGGTGTGCCCACCTCATCGGCCACATCCGACAACCTGGTATTCCCGCAGTAAAGACTTCCCTGCCGGTACGAGAACGACTTGCCAAGAAAATCCATAATGGAAGCGCTGATCTATTTGACTTTGACAACAATGACGGTCTGATCGTCGAAAATCCTTGTTCCACCGGCGTGCCGGTCGACATCGTCCAGGATCATGTCGACAATCGTCTGCGGCGGGTAATCGCGAGCTTCGCGCAGAACCTTCGCGAGGCGGTCTTTACCGTATTCTTCTCCGGCTGCATTCCACTGATCCAGTACACCGTCGGAAGGCAGCACCAGGACATCTCCGGATTGCGCCTCGACCCGGTATTCCTCATATTCGCGATCGTCGAGCAACCCCACGGGAACTCCTTCCACGCGGGGGCGGAGGACCTCTTCGCCCCGGCAGATGATCGGGGGGACGGCTCCCGCATTGGCCATGGTGATCTGGCGGGTCCGGGCTTCCCAAAGCAGAACCAGCAGCGTCACGTACTGCGCGTCGACTTTGCGCTCGAGCAGGATCTCATTAATGGCCCGGAGCAACAGCGAGGGGGCGCGCCGTCGGGGAGCCAGGCTTCGGAGCAGTCCGCTGACCAGCGCGCCATAGAGCGCGGCCGCCGCGCCCTTGCCGCTGGAATCCCCGAAGGCGATAATGGCATGCTCGTCCTGTTCGAAGAAGTCGTAGATATCGCCGCTGATCTCCAGCGCGGCCCGGCGCGCGATGCCGATATCGACGCCCGCGATCTCCGGCGGCTTCCGCGGCATCAGAACCGATTGCAGTTTCCTCGCCGCCTTCAGGTCCTGCTCCATCCGGCGCTCGCGTTGCGCCAGTTTTTCGTACAAGCTCGCGTTTTCGACGGAGATCGCGATCTGGGGCGCAAGCAAAGAGAGCGTGCGGACGTGATCGTCGGTGAAATGTCCCACACGGCTGCTCTCCAGGTCCATTACACCGATCACGTTGTCCTGCACAATCAGCGGAACGGCAACTTCGGCACGGATGTCGGGGTGCGACGCGATGTAGCGTGGATCGGCGAGCGTATCCACGACCCTGATCGTTTCCCGGCTCTCCACCGCCGCTCCCGTGATGCCTTTACCGATCGCGATATTGTCCAGTTCCACCCGTTCGTCGTAGCGCATGCTGAACCGGTGCCGCAGCGCCTGGCGTTTACTGTCGACGAGCAGAATGCTGAAGGCGTCGTAGTTGATCAGCGAACGCACGCGGGTGGCGATCTTGCGCAGCAACTGGTCCAGATCGAGAATGGACGTGAACTCCTGCGAGAGCGTCGCCAGCGTTCTTAGCGTCCGGTTCTGCCTCTCCACGCGCCGGTAAAGACGGGCATTGTCAATCGAAACCGCCACTCTGGATGCGATCAGGCGCAGTAAAGTCCGGTCGTAATCGGTGAAGGCGCCGGGGCGTATCGCCTGAAGATCGATAACTCCTACCAGCTTGCCGCGCGCCACCATCGGCACAGCGAGTTCCGATCTTACGGCGTCCAGGGCATTCAGATACCGCTCGTCGTTCCGGACCTCTTGAACCAGGACCGGCTCGCGAGTGGCCGCCGCCGTGCCGGTTAACCCTTCGCCCAGTGGAACGACAAGGTTATTCACAATCTCCGGGCGATGTCCGATGGCATAGCGAATCCGCAAGCCCGGCAGTCTTTCGGTGTAAAGCAGAATGGCGAGCAGGTCGTACGGGATGACCTTCTTTACGATCCCCGCGACATTGGCAAGCAGGCGATCGAGGTCCAGGGTCGAGGACGTCGCCTCGACAACTTCCAAAAGGAAATCGAGCAGTTCAGCGCGTTCGCTGAAATGAATCGGCGTGATGGACGCATCGGCCATAAGGGAACTCAACCGGCCGTTGCCTCGATGATCCGGACACTGGCGCTTGTGCCCATCCGGTTCGCCCCGGCGGCAGCCATTTTTTTTAAATCGTCGAGCGTGCGAATCCCCCCCGCCGCTTTTACTCCCACTTCCGGTCCGACCACCGATCGCATCAGGGACACATCGTGCACAGTGGCCCCGGCAGGGCCAAAGCCGGTCGACGTCTTGACGAAATCCGCACCGGCCATCATAGCCAACTTGCACGCAATCGTTTTCTGCTCATCGTCAAGAAGCGCCGTCTCTAAAATCACTTTCAAAAGGGCTCCGGCGTTATGGCAGATTTCCGCGACGGCACGGATATCAAGCCTGACGGAATCGTGATCGCCGCCGCGCAGCGCGCCGACGTTCAGAACCATGTCAATCTCCTGTGCGCCGGTCCTTAGGACGGCGGCCGCTTCAGTGCGTTTGGCCTCAGTGGTTCCCGCACCAAACGGAAACCCGCAGACTGTGGAAACCGCCGCTGCGGAACCGGTTAATTCAGCGGCAGCGAGGCCGACCCAGTACGGATTCACGCAAACGCTCGCGAAGCCATACTGCCTGGCTTCCCGGCAGACCTGCACAATGTCGGCACGTGTTGCACCCGGATTAAGCACGGTGTGATCGATCACGGCGGCGATGGCTCGGTCGAAGCCGGCCGATGGCTCACTTCCGGAAAGGATCGGACCAGCGCTTCTTGGTTGCGATTTCGAGGAGTATAATCGGTTGCGCCGCGCGGCATTCCCGGGCATTCGCGCCAGAATTTCATCGCCAATCCGCGCGGCGATCCGCTCTAATTCTGTGGAGTCCAAGCTGAATATCTTCGTTGACGTCGCTGCTGTTGAGAACCCATCCCATACCCCGGCCCGAATCCTAGCTTCGAGCGTAAGTATATGTTAACTCATTCTCTTCGGGGTTTCTTAGCGCAGTATTCATCATAACATAGACCCGTCCCGGCGCCCGCTTTCCCCCGCGGGCCGGAAGCAGCAACTTCCCGAGATCCGCGCGCCCGGACGCGCGATTCAAAGAAGGAAATATGTAAAGGATTCCCGCTCTTCCACCGATAAGGTAATCAGTGCGAGTGCTCGTCGACCGCCGCCGCAGCAAAGTGCCCGACCGTCGAGAGAGAGCATGGCGCAAACCCACTAAAGGACTTCAGCCACCGCCTGTTTACAGTTCGTGGAGAAACAATGGCATGCAAGATCAAGATCAGGATGTGATTCGTGAGTTCCTGGTCGAGAGTCATGAAAACCTCTCGCGCCTGGATCAGGAGTTGGTTGAGTTGGAAAAGCGCCCCAAGGACGCGGTGCTGCTGGCCGGCATCTTCCGCACCATCCATACTATCAAGGGAACGTGCGGCTTTCTCGCGTTCTCGACTCTGGAAGCTATCACCCACCAGGCAGAGAGCCTCCTGAGCCAGTTACGCGACGGGCAACGGGAGTTGAATCCCTCTCTGGTAACGCTGATCCTGGACACGGTCGATGCGACGCGCAAAGTGCTGGCTTCGATCGAGGCCACTGGGGAGGAAGGTCCGGATCGCTTTGGGGAACTGACGGAACGTCTGCGTGCCGCCGCGCAAGCACCTGCCGGCAGTAAGGGCCAGCAGGCTTCCGGTAAGCTTCCTGATCCTGTGGAGCCTCCCGACAACAACGACCGCTTGGAGCACCCCGAAGTCACAAAGCCCGAAGAGGAGGCGGCGAAATCCTCAGCGGTAGTGGACGCCAACATCCGGGTCGGGGTGGGGCTGCTGGATAAGCTCATGGATCTGGTCGGGGAGTTGGTGTTGACTCGCAATCAGATACTACAGTTCAACACCGAGCGGGAGGACGCCGCACTCAACGCGACCTCACAGCGGCTGAACCTGATTACCACGGAGTTGCAGGAAGGCGTCATGAAGACGCGCATGCAGCCCATCGGCATGGTCTGGAACAAACTGCCGCGCGTGGTGCGCGACATGGCCGTGGCTCTGGGTAAACAGATCCGGCTGGAGATGGACGGCGCCGGAACGGAACTCGACCGGACCATCATCGAAGCCATCAAAGACCCGCTGGTACATTTGGTTCGCAATGCGTGCGACCACGGCATCGAGCCGCCGGACGTGCGCGTGCGTGCAGGCAAACCAGCCCAGGGCAGACTGACATTGCGTGCCTATCACGAAGGCGGGCAGGTCAACATCGAAATCGGAGACGACGGAGCGGGCGTCGACGTGACGCGGGTCAAGCAAAAAGCCATCGAGAAAGGACTGCTGCGACCCGAACAGGCCGAGAAATTGAGTGATCGGGAGGCCGTGAACCTGATCTTCCAGGCCGGGTTCTCGACGGCGCAAACAGTCACCAACGTTTCCGGACGCGGAGTCGGCATGGATGTGGTGAAGTCCCACATCGAAAAGATCGGCGGTATTGTCGACGTGTTCAGCCGGCCGGGCGAAGGCTCCACCGTTAAGCTCAAGATTCCTCTTACGCTGGCCATCATTCCCGGTCTCGTGATTACGAGTGGAGGAGAACGGTTCGTCATTCCCCAGGTCAGCCTGCTCGAACTGATTCGCCTGGAGGGGGATTCCAAGGAAAAGCATATCGAGCACGTGCATGGGACACCGGTGTACCGCCGGCGTGGGAGTCTTTTGCCCATTGCCTACCTCAATGAGGTGCTCGGACTGAGCTCGGCTGAGCGGGCCGAGGCGGTCAGCATGGTGGTTCTCCAGGCTGAAGACCGGCAATTCGGGCTGGTTGTGGACGGCATCAACGATACGCAAGAGATCGTAGTAAAGCCTTTGGGTAAGCAATTAAAGGGGCTCACCGTCTACGCTGGTGCGACGATCATGGGCGACGGCCGCGTGGCCCTCATTCTGGACGTACTCGGCATCGGCCAGCGCTCCGGGGTCCTGGCGGAATCCCGCGAGCCGGCGCGAGCCGCCGCGGAACAGAAGACGCAATCGGAAATCGAGCAGCAACGCTTGCTCCTGTTCCGCGCCGGATCCTTTGATCGCCTGGCGGTTCCACTTTCTCTCGTCGCAAGGCTCGAAGAGTTTCCCCGCTCGGCCATCGAGTATGCGGGCGGATGCCAGGTGGTGCAATACCGGAATCGCATCCTCCCTCTGGTTCCTCTCCGGGCGGTACTGGAATCCGGCGCGCGGGACCAGGACCACTCGGCCGATCCAGCGCAAGTCATTGTATTCAATGACGGCGATCGCAGTGTGGGTGTGATGGTTGACCAGATTCTGGATGTGGCCGAAGAAGCGGTGACGGTACGTCAGAAAACGGGCCGCGAAGGTCTCCTCGGCTCGGCGGTCGTGGGCAAGCGAGTCACTGATTTCCTTGACCTCAATCACGTGATCTGCATGGCCGCCAAGAATTGGTTCCAGGGTGTTGATGGCTCCGCTGCCGGCAAGAACATTCTTGTCGTTGAAGCCTCGGCTTTCTTTCGGGGTCTGATTCGGACCAACCTGGACATGGCAGGCTACCGGGTTCGGGAGGCAGCGAATCTCGATGAGGCGATTCGAGTGCTGGAGCAGCAACCGGTCGACATCGTCGTAGCGGCGCTGGATCTGCCACCCAGCGGAAGTTCCGCTCTGTCTGCGGCCATGCGCCGGAGGCCGGAGTGGCGCAAGATCCCGATTTTGGAACTGGCCGATTCGACCGAGCAGGTTCGGACGCGAGCCAGCCAGTCTGCCGATTTCCAGGACTGCCAGATGAAATTTAACCGGGAGGCGATGCTCGAATCGGTGGCGCGGCTTGCTTCCGCGTTGGCTTCCGCTGACGCGTCACCAGTGCTGGTGGGAGAGGAGAAATAACCGATGGCAACCGAACCGGCGACCATGAGATCCGAACCGGCGCAGACCGGCGGACAGTTTGCAACATTTTTCGTGGCGGACCTGTTTTTTGGTGTGGATGTGCTCCGCGTCCAGGAGGTCTTGCGTTTCCAGCAGATGACCCGCGTGCCCCAGGCACCGGAGGTCATCGAGGGACTGATCAACTTGCGCGGCCAGATTGTCACCGCAATCGATATGCGGCGGCGGCTCGGGTTGCCGCCCCGCGCCGGGGACCAGGCTCCGATGAACATGGTGGTCCGCACCGAAGACGGTGCCGTCAGTCTGCTGGTCGACGAGATCGGAGATGTATTGGATGTGGATGCCGCCACTCACGAACGGCCTCCAGAGAATCTGGATCCGGCCGCGCGCGAGCTGATTCGGGACGTCTACAAGTTGAAAGACCGGCTGCTCTTAATTCTCGATGCGGAGCGAACGGTGGATCTCGCTGTTGAGAGAGCAGCGTAGTGCATAGGAACTGCCGCCGGCAACTCGCTGGCCAGCGAAGAGAGAATCCAGGACTTCGCGCCGAGGGCGGCGTGCGTAACGCAATTGAAATACGAAGGAGCTAAGACAATGAGAAAACAAGTAAACGGCGGCCGACGCATTCGTCCCGATCGAAACCCGTCCATCAGCACGGCCGTTTTGGACCGTCCAGTGCCGAGCGCACCGCGGATCCAGACGAAGGATCGGCTTGGGGAAGAAATACTCCGAGTGACTTCCGCTCTTCAGCAAGGCGGCCTGTCGGAGCGGGTGCGAGCCGACCTGTTCGAGGGCGGCGACCGTATCATCGTTGACGGCGTGAATGGGATGCTGGACGCAGTAATCGAGCCGCTGAATGTAGCCGTCGGCTTCCTTGCCCGGGTTAACAGAGGTGACGAACTGCACAAGATCACTCAGGAATACCAGGGTGATTTTCAAGTGCTGAAGGACAACATCAACAGCGTGATCTCGAGGTTGTACGGCTTGATCGATGAGACCCAGCGTCGGTCTCAGGCTGGAATCAACGGAGAGGTCGGGACGCGTGCCGATCTGAGCAACTATCCGGGTGGATGGGGGAGGATCATCAAGGGTTTCAACGACGCACTGGATGCCTTTACCGGCCCTCTCACTGTAGCGGCGGAGTACGTGGACCGCATCTCGAAGGGCGACATCCCGCCGAAGATTACAGACACCTACAACGGCGACTTCAACGAGATCAAGAATAATTTGAATACCTGCGTTGATTCGCTGAATAGCTTGATCGCCGAAATGAAGCGCATGTCAGTCGAGCATGAAAAGGGCGACATTGACGTGACGATTCCGGCTGGCAAGTTCCAGGGAGCGTACCAGGTGATGGCCCAAGAGGTCAACGACATGGTTGCGGGTCACATCAGCGACACGAGGAAGGCCGTGGCGTGCGTTGCTGAGTTCGGCAAGGGGAACTTCGAAGCGCCGCTCGAGAAGTTCCCCGGCAAGAAAGGACTCCTTAACGACACCATCGAACAGGTCCGGACAAATCTGAAAGCGCTGATCGCCGACACCGACACCCTGGTCAAGGCTGCCGTCGAGGGGAAGCTCGGCACGCGTGCCGACGCATCCAAACACCTGGGAGACTTCCGCAGAATCGTTGAAGGTATCAACAAGACCCTCGAAATGGTGGTTGAGCCCCTAAAGGTTACCGCGCAGAACGCGACGGCCCTGGCATCCTCATCCGAGGAGTTGACGGCGGTCAGCCACCAGATGGCAGGCAACGCGGAAGAGACCGCCACGCAGGCCAACGTTGTCTCGGCTGCCAGCGAGCAGGTTTCGAATAATGTCAGCTCGGTCGCTTCGGCCTCCGAGCAAATGCAGGCCTCGATCCGCGAAATCGCCAAGAACGCTAACGAGTCGGCCCGGGTGGCCAAGAATGCTGTCAGCGTGGCGCATTCGACCAACACGACTGTAACGAAACTTGGCGAGTCCAGCCAGGAGATCGGCAATGTGATTAAGGTGATTACCTCTATCGCGCAGCAAACCAATTTGCTGGCCCTCAATGCAACGATCGAGGCGGCGCGCGCCGGTGAAGCCGGTAAGGGCTTTGCGGTCGTAGCCAACGAAGTGAAGGAACTCGCCAAGCAGACTGCCAAGGCCACTGAGGATATCGGCCGGAAAATCGAGGCGATCCAGGGGGACACCAAGGGGGCCGTCAAGGCGATCGAGGAGATCAGCACGATCATCAACCAGGTCAACGACATCTCCAACAGCATCGCCTCGGCGGTGGAAGAACAGACGGTGACCACTAACGAGATCGGCCGCAGCGTAACCGAAGCAGCCAAAGGTGTCGGCGACATCGCTAAGAATATCGGCGGTGTGGCGGTGGCGGCGAAAAACACGACCCAAGGGGCCAATGATACGCAGAAGGCGTCGCAGGAGTTGAGCCAGATGGCGGCACAGCTCCAAACGGTCATTTCGAAGTTCACGTTCTGACAGGTCAACGGACTGGGGGCGCGGCCCGGCGGCTGCAGGGCCGCGTCCCTTCAATCAACAAACGAAGGCAGGTGAGTGATGGCCAAAGCGTTAGTGGTGGATGATTCGAAGGCCGTTCGAATGATTCTCGCAAAGATCTTAAGGGAGCTCGGGTACGAGGTTCGCGAAGCGGAGAACGGAAGAGGCGCCCTTGAGGTGATCGAGGCCGAGAAGAATGCAGTGGCGCTGGTCCTGGCAGATTGGAACATGCCCGAGATCAATGGGTTGGATCTGCTCAAGCGATTGCGCCAGAACCCGGAACTTTCTTCGCTCGTGGTGGTTATGGTCACTACCGAAACCGGGCTGGATCAGATGATGGCAGCCCTGGAGGCGGGCGCCAATGAGTATGTCATGAAGCCTTTCACAAAAGACATTCTGGTAGAGAAACTCCAGCTTGCGGGGATCCATCCTTGAGGAGCGGGGCATGGCTGCGATAAACAAGCGCTTGCTCCAACCCGGAGAACGGATCCGTGTGCTGGTGGTCGACGACTCGGTGGTCATCCGGCGCCTGGTCACTCACGCCCTTGAGCAGCATCCCTCAGTCGAGGTTGTGGGGACGGCAGCAAATGGGGTGATCGCGCTGCAAAAGATCCCGCAGGTAAATCCCGACGTCCTCACGTTGGACATTGAGATGCCGGAGATGGACGGACTGGAAACCTTGCGGCGCATTCGGCGTGAATATCCCCACCTGCGGGTCATCATGTTCAGCACGCTCACCGAACGCGGTGGGGCAGTGACTCTGGAGGCATTGAGCCTCGGTGCCGACGACTACGTGGCCAAGGCTTCCAACGAAGGATCGCTGGATCGCTCGATGGCGCGCCTGCGAGAAGAGCTGGTTCCGAAAATCAAGCAGTTCTTTCACATACCCGCGCTAAATAGTGCGGTGGCCCGGCCGGCGCCAGGACAGGCTCCGGTGCCGCCGCCGATCTGGCGGAGCACGAAAGTGCGGCCTAAAGTAGTCGTGATCGGCGTTTCCACGGGGGGGCCAACCGCGCTGGGTGAGATCCTGCCGGAGTTGCCGGCCGGGTTCCCGCTACCAGTTCTTGTGGTCCAGCACATGCCACCTCTTTTTACAAGGCTGCTTGCTGAGCGTCTCCACCCTATCTGCCAACTACCCGTCGAGGAAGGGAGTCAGGGCGCACTCGTGGACGCTGGCAGCATTCTGATTGCACCAGGTGACTTCCACATGAAAGTGGCCTCAAACGGCGACAGGGTACGTATACATCTCGACCAGTCACCGCCACAAAACTCCTGCCGCCCAGCCGTCGATGCGCTGTTTACATCGATCGGTGAGGTTTATGGTGGTGCTGTCATCGCTGTGATTCTGACCGGAATGGGGCAGGATGGGTTGCGCGGCACGCGGATTCTCAAAGCACAGGGCGCGAGCGTTCTGGCGCAGGATGAGGCTTCGAGTGTTGTATGGGGAATGCCCGGCGCCGTGGTGAACGCCAATCTTGCCGACCGCGTGGTGCCGCTCGATCAAGTCGTGCCAGAGATTCTGCGCATAGTGGGGCGAGCTTAAGGGGAGTTGGATGCCTAGCCAAACGTCAATTGCGGAGATCCGCTCGGAGAACTACCGGTTCCTCCAACAGCATGTCTATTCTCATGCGGGCATCGTGCTGGAAGAAGACAAGCACTACCTGTTCGAAAGCCGCCTCGCACCCATCGTCAAGCAACTCGGCCTCAACTCGATCAATGACTTGTGTACGTTGCTCATGGCTACCCGGGAGACCCAAGTGGGCCGGCAGGTCGTCGAGGCCATGACGACCAACGAAACCTACTTCTTTCGCGACCCCGCCCAGTATGATGCCATCCGAACGGTCTTGTTGCCCAGGCTGAGGCGGGAGCGTCAGAATATGAGAACACTGCGCTTCTGGTCGGCTGCGGCATCGACCGGGCAGGAAGCCTACAGTCTGGCCATGGTTCTCCTGGAAGACGGGTTCAGCGACTGGAACATTCAGATTCTGGGCACTGATCTCTCCTCCCCGGTCTTGGAACGGGCCCGGTCCGGTAAGTATCAGCAGATTGAGGTGAACCGCGGTTTACCTGCGGCGCTTCTGGTAAAGTACTTCCGCCGCTCGGGCATGGACTGGCACTTGAGCGAGGCG
>DASTMK010000188.1:0-4210 GCA_035714225.1 Bryobacteraceae bacterium
CATGCCCGCGGGCGGAAGCCGCATGCCGGCTTCGGCGGAAACCGTGGAAAAAAGGCTGCATTACGTCCACCAGGAAGGCCAGCAGGTATTCAAATACGCGGTACGCAAGATGTACGAGGTCTGCCGCGATCTGCTCGAGAAAAACAACCTCGGCCCGAACGATATCGCCGTGATGATCCCGCACCAGGCAAACCGGCGGATTATCACCGCGTGTGCCGAGCGCCTCGGAATCGACTGCAACAAGGTCATCATCAACATCGACCGCTATGGGAACACGACATCGGCGACCTTGCCGCTGGCCACGCGGGACGCGATCCAGACCGGCAAGCTGAAGACAGGCGACCTGGTGCTGTTTGCGGCCGTAGGCGCGGGTTACACTGTGGGCGCCAACCTCTGGCGTTGGAGCTACTGAGAAGTTCAGCCACCCTCACCCCACCATCCCGGCCCTTAACGCTACCTCCCGTTAGAAATAGGAATTGCTTCGTAGATTGGCAAATGTTAAGGTTTGATCGAATCGGCTACGTCTGGTTCCCATTTGCCTGACGGAGCCGGAAACGGGGAGCAGTTTCTTTCCCACAGAGACGAGAGGATACGCTATGAAAACCAGCGCCTTGCAGTTGGAAAGAACGTTTGTCTGTCTATTGGCTATCTTGTTGCTAGCCTTGATAGTCCCACCGCCAGCAAAGAGTCAGGTTCTTTATGGCTCTGTAGTCGGCACGGTTGAAGATCCGACCGGAGCCGTGGTTCCTGGAGCGAAAGTCACAATGACGAATACCTCCACCGGCCTGATGCGAGAAGTTCACGCCGATGATCAGGGCCGTTATACCGTAGTGAGTTTGCCGGCCGGCACGTACGAAATGGTAGTGACGGCGAGCGGCTTCCGTACCCTTGCCCGCACCGGCATCGAAGTGACCATCAACAACGTCACACGCGTGGTGGCGCAACTCGAGGTTGGCCAGGTGACCGAGCAGGTTACCGTGTCGGCGAGCGCCGCCGCCCTGCAAACAGACCGCGCGGATACCCGCGCTGAAATCAGCTCCAGGACCGTAGTGGAGCTTCCGCTGCCGGCCTACCGCAACTTCCAAAGTATGATCAACCTGGTGCCGGGCGCCACGCCGGCGGCGTTCCAAAACTCCATGGGCGCCTCGCCCCAACGTTCGCTCACCACGAATGTCAACGGCACCAATCGCAATAACAACAACACGCGCGTGGACGGAGCTATCAACGTTTACATATGGCTGCCGCATCACACGCTGTACAATCCTCCCGTCGAGTCGATCGAGACCGTCAATATTTCAACCTCATCCTTCGATGCGGAGCAGGGCATGGCCGGCGGGGCCGCCGTCACCGTGGCCACAAAGTCCGGCACCAACACGCTTCATGGTTCGGGTTATTGGTATCACGACAACCAGCATCTTTACGCACGTCCATATTTCTACCAGCAAGCGACGCCGAAGCCCCAGCTTCCGAAGTCGATCGTCAACATTCCCGGCGGCACCATCGGTGGTCCGGTTGTGAAGAACAAGCTGTTCTACTTTTTCAGCTTCGAGCGGACGTGGGAACGTACGGGCCAGTTCGCCAATTCCTCGACACCGCCGGCGGACGTGCGCGCGGGCGACTTTTCCGCCTACTCCGGCCTGGGAAATATCTATGACCCGCTAACGGGCGATGCGAACGGTGCCGGCCGTGTGCCTTTCGCCAATAACCAGATCCCCGCGTCCCGCTTCTCGCCGACGTGGACCAAAATTCAGCAGTTGGCGCCGCTGCCCAACCAGCCGGCACAGGATGCCTTCGGACTTACGGGTAACTACTTCAGCTCGGCCACTCTCGGGCTGACGCGCGATCAATACGACATCAAAACCAACTACAACGTCAACACGCAGTTGATGATCTGGGGCAAATACTCCCAGATGAACGCTCCTGTCACCGGCGCGGGCGCGCTCGGCGAGCTTACGGGCCCCGCGCTTGGCCAGCTTGGCAAAGCCGATGTACGGGTCATCATCCCCAGCGCCGGTTTCAACCTGACTCTTTCGCCCACCTTTCTGATCGATGGCGTGTTCGGCCACACACGGTTCAAGAACGATGCCACCGGGCCGGATTATGGGCGCAACTGGGGCTCCGAAATCTGGGGCATACCGGGAACGAACGGCGCCAATGTATTCGCCGGCGACATCCGCTATTCGGGCCAGCCTTGCATCGCAAACGGTTTCACGAGTTGGGGAAATTGCAGCGCCTCAAATCCCAACTTCTACAACGACCGCAGCTACACTTACACGACCAACTTCTCGAAGATCGAACGCGCACACGAACTTCGCTGGGGCGTGGACATCGTCCGTCACGAGATGAACCACTGGCAGCCTGAGATCGCGAACCCCCGCGGGAATCTCAGCCCCACGGGGAACGCCGTGGTGTTGCAGGGACAGGTGGCGCGCAGCATCCACACTTATGCCGCCGGTCTGCTCGATATCCTCGGCAGCGCTAACAAGTCCGTGCAATTCTTCGATATGAAAACTCGCGAATGGCAGCTCGGCTTCTATTTCCGCGATCGCTGGCAGGTCACACGCAACTTCACCGTTAACCTGGGCGCACGGTACGAGCTTTATCCGATGATGAACCGCGGCGACGGACGCGGTATCGAGCGTTGGGACCCGGTGACAAACCTCGTCACCCTGGGCGGAGTTGGCAATGTACCTACCGACAATGGAATGTCCGTATCGAAAAAGCTGATCGCCCCGCGGCTCGGCATTGCATGGCGGCTGAACAACGATACCGTTCTCCGCTCCGGTTATGGCATCACATTCAATCCCATGGTGCTCTCACGCCCGCTACGCGGCCTCTATCCTTCCACCATTGCCGCGAGTTGGGTCGCGCCCACTCAGTTTGGGTACTTCGGTACGCTCACGCAGGGAATCCCGGACGTGCCGACTCCCGACATCAGCTCGGGCATCATCGAACTCCCGGCCACAGTCAACATGGGTCCTCGCAGCCCTTGGGGCGGGCAGTTGAATCGCGGCTATATCCAGAGTTGGAACTTCACCATCGAGCGGAAACTGCCGGCTGAATTCATCGTGTCCGCGGGCTATGTGGGCAATCAGACCGTCCGCCAGTTCCTGGATCTGGACATCAACGCCGCGACCTACATCGGCGGCGGCCCCTCAAGCCGCCCACTTGCCGCCACTTTGAACCGTCTCATCGAAACTCTCATGTGGGACGGTTGGGGCAACGCCAACTATCACTCGTTGCAGGTCTCACTCAATAAGAATTTCTCGCACGGCCTGTTCATGAAGGGCGCCTACACATGGTCGAAAGCCATCAACATGGCGGACGACGATGGCTGGCAGGCAATGCCGCTTACAAACATGCCGGACGCGCTGCACCGCAACCGCGCCGTGGCGGGCTATGACCGCCCGCACATGCTTGTCATGAGCTGGGTCTACGAACTGCCCTGGGGCCAGGGCCGCTCGCTGCCGCTCTCCGGAATTCTTGACACAGTTGCTGGCGGCTGGCGCGTCAACGGTATTTACTCCGCCTATAGCGGCACGCCATTCAACGTGACGGCCAGTACTGCATCGCTCAACACCCCCGGCTCCAATACCCAGACCGCCGATCAGGTTGGAGAAATCGTAAAGATCGGCGATGTTGGCCCGGGGACGCAGTATTACGACGTCACTGCTTTCCGCGATCCGAACTTCCAGCGCCCAGCCGGAACATTCCGTTTTGGTAGTATGGGACGCCACGCACTACGCGGGCCCGGCTTCCAGAAAGTCGACCTCGCATTGTTCAAGGACTTCCGGCTGACGGAACGCTTCACGCTGCAGTTCAAGGCAGAGGCGTTCAACTTCACGAACACGCCCCGCTTCGGCAATCCCGCGGCTAACGTCAGCAATATGACCGTGAATGCGTCAACAGGCGCTATCACCAACGTGAACAACTTCATGGCGATCACGAGCGCGAGCGACGAGCGGAAATTCCGCTTCGGCCTGCGATTGTCATTCTAACGAACCGGTGCGGCGCCCTCTTAAAAGGCGCCGCACTCTTCAATCCACGACATCATACAGATTCGCTTGATACTGCACGCCGGCCAGGACCGCCTTTATCGCGGGCCACGCCTGCTGGTGATCTTCGCTTGCCACCCATTGCCGTCTCTGCTCCTCGGTTTCGAAGCGGATCAGAAGCCGGTGTGTAAAGTCGCCTGGTTCGCTCCCGGAGC
>DASTMK010000189.1:0-5513 GCA_035714225.1 Bryobacteraceae bacterium
GCAAAGAGTTCATCCGGCGCGGCGCGCCAGCGCAAGAACCCGGCCTTCCTTTGCACCCGGTTTTCTGAGCTCGATGCGATCGGAGTGGAGTTCCACCATTCGTACGCATTCCGCCACATCGTTTTCCACCACGCCCTTCATCGTAATGTGGTGAATGCCGTTCCGTTCGGCATAGCCGCCGTTGTGATCGTGTCCACACAAGTACGCGGCGACCGCGGGTTGTGCGTCGAGGATGCCCAGCACCTCTTCGTGATCCCACAACAGGTGTGCTGGTGTGGTGGCTGCCGCCAACACCGGAAAGTGGCAGCAGACAATCGCCCGTTCGCCGCGCCGGCTTGCGGCTTCCAGGGTTTGCCGCAGCCAACTCCGCTGTTCTGCTCCTACTGCACCGTTCCAATCCCTGGCGTTGGGCGCGCGCCGCTCCTGTAACTCCGCAAGCATTTTTTTGCCTTCCAGATACTGGGGGCTTTCTTCCGGCCACCCTCCTTTGACGCTCACATACATTCCATCCAACACGATGAAGCGCCATCCAGGGCGAGCAAAATCGTAATAGGGGCGCTTCATTCCAAAGCGGCGCAGCACGTTATTGCGAGGCCCAAAAAAGTCGTGATTGCCGAGAACTTGATACTGCGGGCGAGGGAGGCGACTGAAGAGGGGCATGATACGGTCGGCGTTCTCTGCACCGCGGTCCACCAGGTCGCCCAGATGGATGACAAAATCCGGGCTCTGATTGCGAAGCTGCCCGATGATGTTCTCAAGCTTCACCAGCGATTCGCGATAGAGCCGCTTGCCTGCGTTTTCCTGATCGGCGTACTGGATATCCGAGATGGCGGCGAACCTTACTTGTGCGGACGCATCGGCTGCCATCATTCGCGAAGCGGCAATCGCGGGAAGCGCCCGGTGCAGGAGATCTCGTCTGCTAAGCATCGATAGCAGTCTATCGCGAATCAATCCTGCCGCAACGCAAATGCCGGGTCTGCTCGTGCTGCCCTCCGCGCTGGAATATACGCGGCAAGACAGGCGGCCGAGATCAGCAGTACAGAGACCGAAAGAAAAGTCGCGGTGTCCGTCGCTGTCACTCCGAAAAGGAAACTCGAAAGCAAGCGCGACAACCCGATCGCTCCGGCTATGCCGAGAGCCACTCCGGTCACCGCCAGGCGCATTCCATCCGCCACCACCATTCGGAGAATGGCCCCGGGTTGGGCGCCCAGAGCCATCCGGACGCCCACTTCGTGCGTCCGCTGCGCTACTGAGTAGGCCATTACACCATAGATGCCGACGGCCGCGATCACAAGCGCAAGCAGCGCGAAGGAACCGAGCAAGGCTGCCCTTTGCCGCCGCTGTGCCACCGAATCCGAAAGCCGCCGTTCCATCCATTCGATATCGAACAATGGTTGGTTGCGATCGATACCGGCAATCGCTTTCCGGACCGCCGGAATCAACCCCGAAGAGTCTGCGGACGCTTTGATGACAAAAGTCATCCAGGGAGTGGGAGCCTGCATGTACGGCTGATAGAGTTCGGGCCAGATCTTGTCGTCCAGGCCGCGGTGACGGATATCCGCCACCACTCCTATCACCGTGACCCACGGCTCCGTTTCGCTTCCCAAATGGATGCGCCGTCCCACCGGGTCTACACCCAAAAACAGAATGCGGGCGAGGGTCTGGTTGACGATGGCTACTCTCGGGCCTCCCTCTCCATCGCGGTCATTAAAAAAACGGCCTGCAAGAAGCGGAATCTGAAGAGCGTTGAAGTAGCCGGCGCTTGCGGCGACGGGAACAACGGTGTCGTCCGTGGGCAGCTGTCCTTCCGCAGCCAAGCCGCTCACCACGGACTGGAACGTTGCGAGAGGACTTTCATCGGTTATGGCCGCATGTTGTACGCCGGGGATATTTCGAATAGCCTCCAATGCACGACGGAAGAACCGTACCTGCTGAGGCGGCCCGTAAAGCTCCTGGGGAGCCAGCGAAACCTCCGCCAGCAGAACCTTGCGCGGATTGAAACCGGGATTCACATCCATGAGCGCAAGGAAGCTTCTGAGCAGCAATCCTCCTCCGATCAACAACACCAGCGACAGCGCGACCTGCGCTACAACCAGAACACGCTGGAAGCGAAAGCTGCGCTGGTGGCGCGCCAGGCTCCGGCCGCCCTCCTTCAGACTGGTGTTCAGATCCGGCTTGGAAGCGATAACGGCCGGCGCCAGGCCGAACAGAATACCGCTTGCCACCGAGCAGAACGCGGCGAAACCAAGCACACGCGTATCGATCGGAACGTGCCGGGGAATTGCTTCCGGCAGCAGGAAGCTCAAGGCGGAAGCGCCCCAATACGCCAGCACCATTCCGGCCAGTCCGCCGCAAAGCCCCAACAGCAGACTCTCCGTCAGAAGCAATCGCACCAGGCGGGAGCGGGAGGCGCCCACAGCGGCCCGCAACGCGATTTCCTTTTGGCGGACGACCGCGCGGGAAAGAAACATGTTCGCAAGGTTGGCGCACACAATCAGCAGAATGAATCCCACCGCTCCCATCAGAACGAAAATCAAAATTTTGGAGCCGTGGGTTAACTGCTCCTGAAGCGGCACTACCCGTACGCGTGCGGCAGCGTGATAAGCAGACCACGGGGCGGGGTACTGGGCACTCATGCTCCTGGCCGCCACTTCGAGGCTGGCGCGAGCGCTCTCGACGGTCGCACCTGGTTTCAACCGCCCGATCACACCGCTGAGAGGCCGCATGCCGCGTCCCGGTACCGCACTCGCGGCATCCACGGCGTCCGGCAGCCAGATCCCGGTATCGTCCGCGGCAGGATCGATGAACCCGGGAGGCATGACTCCGATGACGATGCCGGGTTTACCATTGAGCGCGATTGCTTTGCCTAAAACCGCCGGATCAGACTCGAAAAAATTCCGCCAAACGGAGTTGCTCAAGATGGCGACGTGATTCCGGCCCGGCTGGTCCTCGTCCGGTGCAAAAGTCCGTCCGAGGTGCGGTTGTACTCCCAGCATCGTGAAGAATCCCGGTGTGACGTGACCGGCGCGCACGCGTTCGGCGGATCGATTTTCGCTGGTGAGATTCACTCCAATGCCGATTCCGTATGCTTCCAGATGTTCGAAAGCCGTGTTTTGCCGTCTCCAGGCGGCATATTCCGGAACGAACATCCGATCGCCGTTGAACCTGGGGAAATATTTCGTCGTCCAAACCAGGCGCTCGGGCTGAACATACGGCAGCGGCCGCAGGAATACCGTGTTGAAGGTGCTGAAAATGGCCGTATTGACCCCGATTCCCAAAGCCAGCGTGCTGATGGCGGCGATGGCAAAGGCGGGGCTCCTTCTCATCGTGCGGGCCGCGTACCGGATATCCGCCACTACGGTCTCCACCCATAGAGTGCCTCGCGCCTGACGGCATGCCTCCTTGGTCTGTTCGATTCCTCCAAATTCGATGCGTGCGCGCCGCCGTGCCTCCGGTTCGCTCATTCCGTTCCGGACGAACTCGGCAACCTGGTACTCGAAATGAAACCGCAGTTCACTGTCGAGTTGTCTTTCCAACTCTTCTTTCCTCAGGAGGCGCCTCCACCAGTTCACAGAGCCTCTCCTTCAGCACCTCGAAGAATCAGCCCGACGGCTTCGGTCAGCCGGGTCCAGTCCCGGGTCTCACTCTTCAGTTGGGCACGGCCCTGAGCCGTGAGGCGATAGAACTTGGCTTCCCGTCCGGTTTCTGACACTTTCCATTCCGCGGACAGGAGCTTTTTGTTCTCCAGCCGGTGTAACGCAGGGTAGAGCGATCCCTGTTGTACCTGCAAGACTTCCCGGGAGATTTGCCGGATTCTCTGCGCGATCGCATATCCGTGAATCGGCCCCGCGGCGACCACCTTGAGAATCAGAAGGTCCAGAGTGCCTTGCGGCAAATCGGCTTTCGGCGAGTGCATCATTTGCGTTTACCTGGCGCTTCAACACATATCACACCTACATGTAGAAGTTCAAGGTGTGTATGTCTTGACATACATAATACTGTTATGCATAATTCTGTTAGGCATGAACGATAAAGTAAGAGGGAACAAGGCGCGGAGCCGCTCCGGGCGTGGTTGGATTCTCGTAGCTATCGGCCTGCTGGTGGTAGCGATTGGGGGGAAGTGGCTATTTATAAGCGTCGCGGGGCAGGTCCTGCACCCGAACCCGCAAGCTATACCCTCGGTGACGCATTCGGACCCATCGCCCGAATGGTCCGGGGCGGTGGACCGCGCACGGCTCATCATACGGGCTGGCCTCGCCGGGCAGAACCTGCCGGGGCTGTCGGTAGCCGTTGGCGCCGGCGGCGACATCGTGTGGGCCGAAGGCTTTGGCTGGGCGGATATCGAGACGTACGTGCCTGTCACGCCGGATACCCGGTTCAGGATGGGAACAGCCTCCACCGTACTCACGTCCGCCGCGGCTGGCGTGCTGCTGGAGAAGGGCCTGCTAACACTGGACGACGAGATTCAGACCTACGTCCCGCAGTTTCCGAAGAAGCAGTGGACAGTGACACTGCGGCAGTTGATGGCGCATGTGGGCGGTGTTGGGACCGATGGCGGGGACGAGGGGCCGCTGTTCCGTCAACGCTGCGAGCGGCCTGTTGAAGCGCTGCCGCACTTCGCGCACAATGGGCTGCTGTTCGAGCCGGGGACGCAGTACAGGCATTCGAAATACGGCTGGATCCTGGTGAGCGCGGCGGTGGAAGCCGCGGCCGACCAGCCGTTCCTCACGTTCCTGCGCGAGCAGATCTTCCTGCCGCTGGGGATGGACAACACCGGCGCCGAGTCCGCTATGGAGGAGAATCCGGAACGGGTGGGCGAGCCGGCCGAGGACGCGCCGTTCCTCACGTTCATCCGGCAGATGATCCTGGAGCCGCTGGGGATCGGCGGCACGAAGGCCAGGCCCGCGACGGATCCCGCGACGGTCTACTTCCCAGGGTTCGGTTACGACCCACTCGTCCGCTACGGTTTGCACGTGATGCGTCCACACAACCTGTCCTGCTATGCGGGATCCATGGCATTCTTCTCCACCCCGTCCGACTTAGTGCGCTTCGGCCTGGCGGTCAACGGCGGCGCGCTGCTGCGGCCGGCCACGGTGCGATTGCTCCAGACGTCACAGCAACTGACGTCCGGGCAGGAGACGGGGTACGGTCTTGGCTGGGACCTCGACACCGTCACGCTGGCCGGTGAACCCACGCCGGCGGCCGGCCACGACGGCGAGTTGCTGGGCCGGCGAGTGGTGTCGTTGATGTTGTTTCGCGAAGCCGGGATCGTCGTGGCCGTGATGTCGAACATTTCCGACGCGGATGCGCCCGCTCTTGCGCTGAAAGTCGCGGAGGCCTTCGCGCAGCCCGCGCGTTGATGAAACGGCAGGAAAGTCTATAAACACCCCGCATCAGGACCAAGAATGCCTAAGCTGAAAACACACAAGGGTGCGTCTAAACGTTTCCGCAAGACGGGGACAGGAAAGCTGGTTCGCAATCATTCGACTGCCCGGCACATCCTGACTTCGAAG